>JAQSDJ010000058.1:1123-54152 GCA_029945855.1 Lacunisphaera sp. | reverse complement strand
AGGACTCCGGGACCATCGCCCAATCGGCGGCGGCGCCGTCGATGCGGGGGATCTGGTCGGCCGGGAACTGGAAGACCTGGTAGGTGATGTCGGGTTTCTCGAGGGCACGGACTGACGGCGCCAGCGTGAACGACAGGAGCACGACTGCGACCAGCAGCAACCGGGTTGGACGGGAAAGGATCATTTGGTTTTCTCCGGTGCCTTCGGCAGCTTCACGTCATTCTCGATGATGCGCATCGGTCCGAGTTTCACCGAGGTGCGCTGGACGTCGCGGCGGATGGCCACCGGCTCGCCACTGTCGCGCCCGAAATAATACCCGCCGCTGAAGATCAGGGGCGACAGCGTCTCCTGCATGGAGACCCCCTGCGCATTGACCGTCAGGGTGGTGCGCCAGGCGAGTTTGCGCTCACCGCTGGCGACGCTCTTGAAGTCGTAGGCGGAGACCACGACGTAATAGAGGTCGTGCGTCGCCTGGTAGCGCAGGTAGTCCCGCTTCAAACTGCCACCGAGGAGGGCCCGGCCAAATTCCATATCCTGTCGCAGCTCGCGGGCATAAGCGCGACCACCCACGAGCAGCGCCCGCTCGAGAATATTCTGCTCGTGCAATTCGCGGAACATCAGGGCCAGCTCCGGATCGAGAGCGGCATGGGAGCCCCAGAAATAATTCAACATGAGCGCCGGAGGATGCGCCTGGTCCGATGCGGGGAGATAGCCGCGATCGGTCAGCGTCCGGTGGAGGATCTGCGCCAGTTCCTCGGGCATCGGCGGGTGTTCGCCGCCCACGACCGCACCCATCGGGTGGAACCCATCGCTGTGGGAAACATAGTAGACGGGGGTTTCCGGAGAGGCCTCGGGCAGCGTGCGGCCGTAGTCGGTCCGCTCGCTGTAAACGGTCATCTCGATCGTCGGGTTCGCGGTGAAGGCCTTGGGCAGCAGGTCGAGATGGAAGCCCCGGTTTTCCACCACGGCATCAGGCGGCAGGGGCAGGCTGGCGGGGACTTGGGCGAAACCGGCCACCGCGGCGACACACAGGCAGAGCGGTCGGATCACGGATTTCATGGCGCTGCGGGTTAAAAACGGGACGGCGACGGGGCAAACTGGACGGAGCCGTCGTTGAGGTTGGCGGCGGCGCCCCGGCCCTGCCGGAGCGCAAGCACCTCGGCGCCGGCGAGCAGCACCGGGCCATAACCGTGCGCGGCGAGGACGCTCACCGGGCGGTAATAGTAGAACATCGGATCGAAGCCCATGCCCGTGCCGACGCAGGTGTTCTCCACCTGGCCCGACGCGTTGACTTGGGTCGCCACGGCGTTCCAGCCGAGCGACACGAGCGGGCCGTAGGCAAGCGGGTCGAGCCAGCCGCGGTTGACGCCGCGCGCGATCGAGTAGACGAACATGGCCGACGCCGAGGTCTCCAGGTAGGAATCCGGGCGGTCGAGCAGCTGGTGCCAGAGCCCGTTGCGGCCCTGCACGGCGGCGAGGCCGGCGGCATGCGCGCGGTATTGGGCGAGCACCGCGGCGCGGCCGGGATGATCCTCCGGCAGCACGGAAAGCAGCTCCGCCATGGCGACGATGGCCCAGCCGTTGGCGCGGGCCCAATGGAACGACGGATGCGGTTCCATCTCCTGCACCCAGCCGTGCCGGTAGAGGCCGGTGGCGGGGACGAACATGCGCGCCGAGAACTGCCGGACCTGCTTCACTCCGTCGTCGAAGTATTTTTGTTCGCCGGTCAATGCACCCATCTGCGCGAGCGCCGGCACGCTCATGTAGAGATCGTCGAGCCAGAGTGAATTGTGCAGCGGGCGGTTGCGGGCCAGCGTGCCGTCGGCCAGCCGGAACTGACCGGTGGATATCCACGTGAGGTAATTGTCAATCCACGGCCGGAGCTGGCCGGGGTCGATGCCGGCGCGGGCGGCCTTGAGGAAGGCGGCGGCCATGGAGCCGGAGTCGTCGAGCGACTGCGGCCGGAGCACGGGGCGGAGCGCGAACATCCGCTGCGGGCCGGTCGCCTCGGTGGCCGGCGGCGGCAGCGTCTTCAGGTGGGCGGCGACCGTGGCGATGGCCTGCAGCCGGGCGGCGGCGTAGTCGCGATAGCGGGTGTCGCCGGTGACCTCCGCGGCCAGCAGCATGCCCGAATAGGTGACGCCCCACTCGTAGCTGGTGATCAGGAAGTCCGTGCGGTCGAAGGCGACGTTGCCCGACAGCCGGGTGAGATCGGTGACCGGTTCGCGCGTATTGCGATCGATGACCTTGACGACCTTGATGGGGCTGGCGGTCTCGAGATAGCCCAGCACGCGGCCGAGGACGGCCTTGATTTCATCCGCCGTGGCGGGCGCATACGGCGTGGGGTAAGCGGGCGGAATGCGGCCGGGATTGATCACCGCGGGCGCGGGCGTTCCGGCGGCGGGAACCGGTGCCGGCGTCTGGGCCAGCAGCGGCAAGGCGAACAGCAACCCCGCAGCGGCGGGGATCAGTCGGGAGAACATGGGAGGGTGGATTAGGGGGAGGAGGGATACCGGACCAACGGACGCGGGGGCAGCGGGGCGGACTCGTCGAGGTAGAAACCGGGATGCGGCGGCTGGTTGTAGGCGGTGTTCTGCCAGGCGACCGCGACGCGATACTGCGGATCATGCATGAAGGTCACCAACCGGTGCTTCGTCGGGATGGTGCTCGTATAGATGCGCAGCTCCTGCTTGTCCCGAGTTGTCCAGACCACCTCCTCACGCCAGTCGCCCCAGAGATCGGCGCTGACGGCCGGGGTGGACTTGGTGCCGTTGCCGGAGGTGCAGGCGTGGGCGACCAGCAACGGGTCGAGGACGCCGGTCTCCCAGTTCCACTTCACGATGCGGTTGCCGTCGAGGAGTTCGTTGAGCAGGTCGCCGTCCCAATAGAGGCCGAAATTGACGGGGAAGCCGCGCGGGCGGTGCTCGAGGAATTTCCGACCCGTGGCGTCAAAGAGGCCGTCCATGCCGGCACCGGCGGCCCAGGATTCGGCGCCCGGATAGCGCGGGTCGATGTTGAAGGTGTTGCCGCGACCGGGCCCCTCCCCTTTGTCGCCTCCTTCCGTATCAGCCTTGGTGGAGGGGATGGTGAAAATAGGTTTGCCCGTGCGGGCGTCGCGCAGGCTCAGGCCCTGCTGGTCGAAACGTTCCTGAATGTCGCCCACCTCAAGCCCGGGATTGTCGGGCACGAAATCACCGACATGCAGCGTGTCGCCATGGCCCCAGCCGGTGGAATAGAGCCCCTTGCCATCAGAACCGACGACCATGGCGCCGTAGATGATGTCCTGCCGGCCGTCGCCATCGACGTCGGCAACCGAGAGGTTGTGGTTGCCCTGACCGCGCCACGGATTGGTCTTGTCGGGCGGACCGAGCTTGTCGCTGTCGAACACCCAGCGCGAAGTCAGTTGGCCGCCGCGCCAGTCCCACGCGGCGATGACCGCGCGGGTGTAATATCCGCGGCAGAAGATGAGCGAGGGCAGCTCGCCGTCGAGGTAGGCGACGCCCGCGAGGAAACGGTCGGAACGGTTGGCGTAGCCGTCGCCCCAGACGGCGGTCATCTGCTCCGGCGTGGGATTCTGGGTGTCGGGGTGTCGGCCGGGCAGATAGGCGGTGGTGGCGAGCTCGGCTCCGGTGCGGCCGTCGAACACGGTCAGATACTCCGGCCCACGGACAATGCGGCCTTCCATCCGGGCCACCAGGCCCGCCGGCGTGGTGGTGGCGCCGCTGCGATCGCTGGTTGGCACGGTGTTCGCATCCGGCTCGCGCCAGTCGGCCGTCGCATCGCCGATGATCCTGCCCGTGCCGTCCACGGTGCCGTCGGCGGTCCGGCAGGCGACCTCGGCCCGGCCATCGCCGTCGAGGTCGATGACCATGAACATCGTGTAGTGCGCGCCCTCGCGGATGTTTTTCCCGAGGTTGATCGTCCAAAGCTGTTTCCCGTCGAGCGTGTAGGCCTGGAGCAGGGTCTCGCCGGTCACGCCGGCCTGGGAGTTGTCGCGCGGACGCTGTTCCTGCTTGAGGATGATTTCGTAGCGGCCGTCACCGTCGAGATCGCCGAGCGAGGCGTCGTTGGGCGTGTAGCCCTCGGGGGTCGAGATCGGCACGGCATGATACGGGAGCGGCGGCGCGCCGGCCGGGAGCACGAAGGCCGGGCTCGGGGCCGCTTCCAGGCCATCGACCGAGGCCCGAACGAAATACGCCGTTTCGCGTTCCAACATCGGCGACGAATCCAGCAGCCAGGTCGGCCCGATCAGCGGTTGGTCGTTGAGCTTCACCATGCCCGGGCCCTGCTCACGCTGGGCCGCGGGTTGTCCCGGCCAGCCGGGGCGGGCCGGCCCCGGGGCGGTGGTGCGGTAGACGTTAAAGGCGGTGTTCGCCGGATCGGACGCCAGCAGCCGCCAGCTGACGAAGACCTTGCCGTCGGGCTGGTGGACCGCGACGACGCCCCGGTCGAGCCTTTCCATGACCGGCACCGGGCCGGCGTGAACGGCGCCGAAAAAACCGGCGGTGGCTGCAATCAGACCGAGGACACGGGCAAGGAATCGCATGGGGAACGTGGGGTCACTGCTTGACGGCGGTGAGCAGCCCACGGTTACGCAGCCATTCCGCAGCGCGCTGCGGCCAGTCGGAGGCGGTGCCGAGGCCGTCGCGCATGCCCATGCCGTGCGAACCGTGCTCAAACAGATACATCTCGGCCGGCACCTTGGCGCGCGTCAGGGCCTGGAAGAACAGGATGCTGTTTTCCACCGGGACCGTCTTGTCCTCCTGGGTGTGGATCAGCAGCGTCGGCGGAGTGGCGGCGGTCACCTGTTTCTCGAGGGACATCAGCTGCAGCAATTCGGGCGCCGGCGTGACGCCGAGCAGGGCCTTGCGGGAGCCGGCGTGGGCGACGGGATCGTCCATTGAGATCACCGGATACATGAGGATCAGGAAGTCGGGGCGCGCGCTGGTGGCGTCGAGGGCCGCGCCGGTCCGGCCGTCGGCGTGATCGAACAAGGTGCCGGCGCTGGCCGCGAGGTGGCCGCCGGCCGAGCTGCCCATGACGCCGATGCGGGCGGGATCGACCTTGAATTCCGCCGCGCGCGACCGGACGAGCCGCACGGCGCGCAGCACGTCCTGCAGGGGTGCGGGATGCCCGAATTCCTGCATGCGGTATTTGAGGACAAAGGTCGTGACGCCGAGCGTGCCGAGCCAGTGGGCGAATTGGACGCCCTCACGTTCGTTGGAAACAATGGTGTAGCCGCCGCCGGGGCAGACGATCACGGCGGTGCCGTTGGGCCGGTCGACGGCGGGGCCGTAGACGGTGAGCGTGGGTTCCGAGACGTGGGAGATGCGGCCGCCCTCCCCCAGCCGCTCGAGGCCGATGTCCTTGGCGCCCGGCACGCCCTCGGGCCAGAGGGGAATCACGGCGGGACCGGCCGCAGCGGCGCCAACCGCGAGTGAAGTCAGAAGGAACGAAAGCAGCAGGTTTTTCATCGTAGGGGGTAGGAACAGACCGGGCTCAGACCAGCTGGCTGAGATGCTGGGCCTCGGGGCGGAGCGGCACAAGGTCGGTGATGTTCACGGGGACGTTGCGCTTGATGGACTCGACGCCCGCGATGCCGACGAGGATGGAGGCGGCGCCCTGCTCGTGGCCGGCGAAACGCCCCCACTCGTCCGTCGCCGGGCCGGCCGCCGGGGCAAAAAAGGAACGGTTGAGGATCTCGTCGGCGCCGCCGTGCGCGCCGGTGGCGGGCGGCATGGGCACGGTGTAGCTCGGCTTGAAGTGCGGGAAGACCTTGATCCACTCGCCCTCGGCCTCGGCCCCGGGCTTGTCGTCGAGCTTGAAATCCTTCGGCCGCACGGCGCGGTTCATGTGCGTGCCGATGAACTCGTGATACTCGATGCGGCCGCGGTCGCCGTTGAAGCACACGCGCATGCCCTCGCGGGGGCTGTAGCAGGTGAGTGAATAGGTCAGCACCTCGCCGGTGCGGTAGCGGACGTTGAGCGACATCTGGTCGTAGATGTCGATGTCGTCGCGAAACACGTTGCGGTCGCGGATGTAGCCGGAGTCGGCCTCGCCGGCGCGGTAGATCTTCCGGAAGGGCTCGCTTTCGTCGAGGTCGAGGCAGAACGGGTCGTTCTTCGCCTCGGGGTGGCCGGTGTAGCGCGGATATTTGGTCAGGGCGCCGTCGCCACGGGCCTCGGCGTTCTGGCGGCCGTAAAACACGAGGTCGCCGTAGGCGAAGACCTGCCGCGGGATGGCGTCGAGCCACCAGTTGACGAGGTCGAAGTGGTGCGTGCTCTTGTGCACGAGCAGCGTGCCGGACTCGGCGGCATGCGCGTGCCAGCGGCGGAAGTAGTCGGCGCCGTGGTTGGTATCGAGCAGGTATTCGAGATTGACCGAGCGGATCCGGCCGATGGTGCCGGTGGCGATGAGTTCCTTGACCTTGGTGCGGAACGGGGCCCAGCGGTAGTTGAAGGCCACGCGCACCCGGCGGCCGGAAGCGGCCTGGGCCTCGAGGATCGCGCGACACATGGCCGCGTCGGTGGTCAGGGGTTTTTCCGTGATGACGTCGCAGCCGGCCCGCAGGGCGCGCACGATGTAGTCGGCGTGGGTGCAATCGACGGTGCACACAAAGACGGTGTCGGGCTTCTCCGTGCGCAGCATCTCGTCGAAGCGGTCGGCCGGGTAGGCCGGCACGGCGTGATAGCCGAGTTCGCCGGCCAGCAGGCCGTTGTAGTAGGCCATGCGCGCGGGGCTAAGGTCGCAGAGGCCGACGATCTCGTTGTTGTCGCGATAGGTGGTGGCGACGGGCTCGATGAAGCTCAGGGCGCGTCCGCCGGTGCCGACGAAGGCAATGCGTTTCTTCTCCATGGGGATGACCAACTAAAACAGTCCGATTTGCGCTCCGGCGCAAGACTGGCCGGGGTATTTCTGACTGTCCGCATTTCTTGGCGGTTTGACGGGACGGCCGGACCAGGCTGGAGTCGGCGACGTTCCCGCCCCACCCTCTGGAGCGCGGGCGACCCCGCCCGCGGGGACTGCAGCGAGGTCGCTGCAGCTCCATCGGAATCTCTCATCCTTCAGCTTTCAGGTCTCAGGTTTCTGCCTTCCCCCTACCGCCTTCCACCTTCCTCCTCCCCCCTCCCCATCATGATCCGCAAAGCTTTCGTCATGTCCGTCAACCCCGGCAGTGAGGCGGAATACGCCCGCCGCCACCAGCCCATCTGGGACGAGCTCGCCGCCGTGCTGCGCGCGCACGGCAGCCACAACTATTCCATTTTCCTCGACCCGACGACGCGCCAGCTCTTCGGCTATGTCGAGATCGAGGACGAGGCCCGCTGGGCGGCCGTGGCGCAGACCGAGGTCTGCCAGCGCTGGTGGAAATTCATGGGTGACATCATGCCGAGCAACCCGGACCACAGCCCGGTGGCGCGGGAGTTGACGGAAGTCTTCCACCTGGCCTGATACGGATCTTGCAGTTGAGAACCACAGATGAACACAAATGAACACAGATAGCCCGGACCGAGCAGCTGAAGGGAACCAGCACCCGGGAACCGAATGGTTCCGACTCGGGGAGTTCCAACCCTTGATCGATCCGGGTGCATCCGTGTTTATCTGTGGTTGAAATGAATTGTTCCGGCTGAGGCCGCATCCCCACAGCACATCTCCCGCGAATGAGGCGAATGGACGCAAATCCCCAAAGGACAGCGGCCTAATCGATCCGGCCTGGCTGCACGCACCGTTCAGTGACCGCTGAAACCGGGAAGGTCGGAGGCATTTTGATTTGCGGCCATTCGCGTTATTCGCGGGCAACTGAATCGTTTTGCCTGGGGCCGGCGGCGCGGGTCAGTCGCTGCCCTTCAGCCAGACCGGGGCGGTGGCGAACCACACGAAGGTGGCGGCCAGCATCGTCCACTGCATGGCGGCCAGCGGCATGAGCTTGAACATGAAAAGGGCCGGCGGAACAATCGTGGCCGCGAGGGCCAGCAGACCAAGGTATTTGGCAAATGATTGCATGGGAGGCGGGGGTCAGGCGGTGGCCGGCTTCGGCCCGAAGGCCTTGGAGAAGACAATATAGAGCAGCGCACAGGCGAGGGCGCACGGCAGGGGCAGGAACGAGGCGAAGACCCCTTGGTATTTGTAGCAATACATCGCGACCGCCACCGGGATGAGCCAGGCCAGCAGCACCGCGACATTAAAACCGGCACCGGCGCGTTCGGCCGGATCGGTCGGTATCCCGCAGCGCTCGGCGAAGTAGAAATCCACGACGATAATCGCTCCGATGGGCGCCAGCACGGTGCCGTAGAGGCCGACGAACGAGAGCAGGTTCATCGCAAAGGCCGGGAAGATGCCCGCGCCGATGCACAGGGCGCCGGCGATCAGGGTGCCGGTGCTGCGGGTCATGCCGGGGACCATGCCCTGGAAGGCGAGACCCGCGCGGTAGATCGTGGGATTGGCCGTCGTCCAGCCGGCGATGATGATGCAGATCAGGCCAGCCCAGCCGACGGCATCGTTGACCATCGTGCCCGGATCCTTGCCCACCGTCGGATCGACGCCGTGAAACCGCACCCAGTAAACCAGCAGGAGCGCGGCGCAGATCCACGCGACGTAGTGCCCGAGGAACATGCCGGCGGCCGAGGCCCACCCGGAGGAAGCTTTTTTCGCAAAGCGCAGCACGGACAGATCCGCCATGCCGAGGTGCATGGCGGCGTTGCAGAACCAGGCAAAAAAGACCACGCCCCAGAAGCTGATCTTGGTCACCGTGCCGGGCGGCGGCGTGAGCAATGCCATCAGGTCGAAGCTCTCGAGCCGACCCAAGGTGACGAAGGCGCAGGCGACAAAGACCAGGAACATCCACGGCGCGGCCCAGTGCCCGACCTTGGCGACGAAACCGTAGCCCTTCAGGGCGACCAGGGTCATCGCCGCCCCGATGATCACACAGGCGGCGATCCAGCCGGGGCCGGTGGGCAGCATGGTGTCGAAGGTCGGCATCGTCATGCTCGGAAAGAACGGACCGACCGCGGTGGCCGAGACGGTGACCATGGCGCCGGCGAGGAAGCAGAAGAGGAGGCCGTTCGCGAGGTTGTAGAGCACCACCAGCTTGCCGCCGGCGATCTTCTCCATCTTGTAATAGAGCGTGAGCCGCTGGGCGGTGGCGATGCGGGCGGTCAGAAAGCGCCAGGTGAGCACGGCGAGGAGATTGCCGATCAGCAGGCCGAAGATGATGCTGTTGGCCGTGGCGCCCCAGGCGATGAAGAGCGGCCCGAGCATGAACTCGGTGCCGGCCGTGTGCTCCCCGGCATACATGCCCCAAAAGGCGGTGGGGCCCTTGAGGGCGCGGTCCGGCACGCGCTCGCGTTCAAATTCACCGGAATGATCGGCAGGAACTACAGCAGGAGGGGTGGTCATGGGTGAAGGGAACAACCAAACTGACTGGAACGGGTAACAATCGGCCCTTAGCTGGCCGCAAGCAGTGAATGGTCACAATACTATTTTCCCCGTGTTCCTGCCCCCTGGGCTGATCGCCGGCAATCCCGCCAAAATCGACCAGTCCGATTGTCCCCGGACTTAGCTGCGCAAAAAAAGCCGGCCCTGCGGCCGGCTTGCAGATCCGAGAAATGGATCCGAACTCAGTCGTCGCGGCGGCTGCCGGACAGGATGAGCAAGATGTGCAGCAAGCTGCCGAGCGAGGCGACGAACGCCGCCACGTAGGTCAGCGCCGCGGCATCGAGCGTCTCATGCACGCCCTTCATCTCGCTGGGCTCGACAATGCCCAGGTTGACCAGCTGCAGCTTGGCACGACGGGTGGCGTCAAACTCGACGGGCAGCGTGACCAGCTGGAAAAGACAGATGACCCCGAGGGCAACCGCGCCAAGCACGAGCATCTTGCCGCCGATCGCGGTGCTGATCAGGAGAACGCCGGCCAAAATGAGGAAATTCGAGGCGCCCGCGGCGATCTGCGTGGCGGGCACGAGCGTCTGTCGCAGCGTCATCATGGAATAGCCGACCTTGTGTTGGATGGCATGACCGGCCTCGTGGGCCGACACGCCGAGCGCGGCCAGACTGTAGCCGTGGTAGTTCTCGGAGGACAGCGCGAGCCGCCGCTTCGACGGATCGTAGTGGTCGGTCAGATGGCCGGGGATCTCGACGATCTCGACCCCTTGGACGCCGGCGCTCTGCATCACAGCAGCGGCGGCCTCACGGCCGGTGATGCGGCCGCGCGAGGGGATCCGGACATTCTTGTTGTAGGCGCTCGACACGCGCATCTGCGCGTAGAAGCCGAACAGGAACGGAATAATCAGGAGAGCGATGTAGATCATCATGGTGAAAACGGGTTGGTTGGGATGGGAAGACTGATTGCCAGCCGGGGTGTTTTTTCCAGCGGAAAATACCCCGCTGGAAACGGGACTGACCGTTGTAAACGCCTCAGGCCAGCCCGGCGCGGAGCAGCAGGGCCGCCTGATCGGGCGGCCGGCCCATGAAGTCGACGAACAGCTGCATCGGGTCGGCCGCGTTGCCGCGACTGAGCACCTTGGCCACGAACTCGGCGCCGACCGCGCGGTTGAAGATGCCCTCGCGCTTGAACCGCGTGAACGCGTCCGCATCGAGCACCTCCGCCCACTTGTAGGAATAGTAGCCGGCGGCGTAGCCCACGGGATCGGCGAAGATGTGCGTGAAGCGGTTTTCGGCCGTGGGCGCGGGCGGCCGGGTGGGCACGAGATAGCCGTGCAACAACGTCTGCAGCTTCGGCGACAGGTCGCCCTCCGTATAGTCGGACGTGCGCAGGTGCAGTTCGAGGTCCAGACGGGCGAAAGCCAGCTGGCGCATGGTGGCCGCGGCGCTGCGGAAATTCTTGGCCCCGACCATCCGCTGGAAGAGCGCGTCCGGGATCACCTCGCCGGTTTCATGATGGCGGGCGAACAGGTCGAGGCTGGCGCGTTCCCAGCACCAGTTCTCCATGATCTGCGAGGGCAGCTCGACGAAGTCCCACGCGACGTTCGTGCCGTTGAGCGACTTGACCCCGACCTCGCCGAACAGGTGGTGCAACAGGTGGCCGAACTCGTGGAAGACCGTCTCGACCTCGCGATGGGTGAGCAACGCGGGCCGGCCGACCCCCGGCCCTGAGCCCGTCGAGGGGATCGGCGGCGTCATGTTGCCGCACATGAGCCCGAGATGCGGCAGGCGCCGGCCGTCGCGGGGACCGCCGGTGATGAGGGAGTTCATCCACGCGCCGCCGCGCTTGGAGTCGCGGGGAAACCAGTCGGCGTAAAAGGAACCGAGATGCCGGCCCGCCTCGTCGTGCACGTCGTAGAGCTTCACCTCGGGATGCCAGACCTCGACCGCCCCGGCCGGCCGCTCCGTCACCTTGATGCCGAACACACGATGCGTGATCTCGAACATTCCCGCGAGCACGCGCTCCATCGGGAAATACGGCCGCAGCTGTTCCTCGTCGAAATCATGGCGGGAGCGCCGCAACCGCTCGGCCCAGAAGCCCACCTCCCACGGCGCCAGGGGCGCCGGCGCCGATCCGGTCTGCTCCGCCTTGAACTGCTCGAGTTCGCGGCACTCGCGCGCGAAGGCGGGCGTGATCCGCCGGTGCAGATCCTCGATGAACGCCAGGGCCTGCGCGCCGGACTTCGCCATGCGGCGTGCGAGCACGAGGTCGGCAAAATGCGCCTGCCCCAGCAGCGCGGCCTTTTCCTGGCGAAGGGAGAGGATGCGTTGGACCAGTTCCCGGTTTTCGTGCGGCGCTTGCACGCCGACAGCCGCCGCGGCCTGCCAGACCTCGCGCCGCAGATCCGCATCCTCCGCGTAAAGCATCACCGGTTCCTGCGAAGGCCCGTGCAGGGTGAAGCGCCACGCGGGGGCCGCCTCCGTCCCCTGCCCTTTCTGCAACGCGTTCTGGCGGGCCGCCTCGCGCGCATGCGCGGGCAAACCCCGCAGGCGGGCCACATCACGAACGACCAGTTCCCAGGCGTTGGTCGCGTCGAGGACGTTTTCCGCATACTTCTGCGTCAGCTGGGCCAGCTCCGCCTGCAAAGCCTCCAGCCGCTGCTTTTTCTCCGGCGGCAGGTCGGCACCCTGCTGGCGGAACTCGGCCATGGTTTCGTCAAGCAGCCGCCGGTGCTCGCCGGTCAGGGCGGCGGACAGCGGATGCGCCGCCGCGGCCTTCAGGCGGAGCCACAAGGCCGCATTCAGGGGGATGCGGGCGAAGAAAGCGGAGACTTTCGGCAGCACGGCATTGTGCGCCGCGCGCAACTCCGGCGAATCGGCCACCGAGGTCAGGTGCGTGACCTTCCCCCAGGTTTCATTCAACAGGTCGCCGGCTTCCTCCAGGGCGAGGAAAGTGTTGGGAAAATCGGCCGCGACCGGATCAAGGCGGGTGAGGCGAGCGAGCGCGGCTTCCGCGTCCGTGAGCGCCTGTTCGACGGCGGGCACGACCTGCCCGGCGGTGAGTTGCGACCAGCGGATCAGGAACGAGCGATCGAGAAAGGGATTGTCCATCGGCCGCGTAATGACCGCGGGGAGCGCGGAGGTGTCAAGGGAGGAAAAGGCGGGAAACCTGATAGCTGGGGTATGAGGTGGGCGAGTGAGCTTGCTCACGCCTTCGGTCATCCTGAAAGCGCGAGCAAGCTCGCTGGCCCACAAAAACACCCACCCCTCACCAGCGGTAGGCGGCGCCGGCGGAGAACTGGCGGCGCGCGGCGGGCACAGCCGGCACTTCCTGAAAATCGCTGTCCCAGAGATTGTCCACCAGCAGCGAGAACTCGAGGCCGCTCACCCCGGGCGGCAGGTAATGGAGGCCGAGCGCCGAGAGGAAGGCCTGGTCGCCACCGATGGTGCGCAGGAAGTTTTTCTCCTGCACGCGGTATTCATTGTCCAAGCGCAGCTCAAAGCCGGCGCCGAGCCGCAGCACCACCGCGGCGGTCAGCCGGTGCCGGGCGAAATTCAGCGCATAGAAACTGGCGTCGACGTTGGCGGAACCGTAATCGGCAGACTTGTCGAGCCAGGTGTAGCCCAGGACCAAATCATAGCGCGGCGACCGGCGGGTGGCGACGACCTCGAGGCCGAACGTGCCGATGTCCACGGGATTGGCGGTGCGCGCCGTGACGCCCCGCGCAAAGGTCCAGTCCGTCAGCGCGTCATCCCACCGATAAAATGCCGCTGACTCCACGGTCCAACCGTCCGCCTTGACGGTGACTCCCGCCTCCAGATTGCGGCTGGTTCCGCGGCCCAGGTTGGGGTTGCCGCGGAAAAGACCGGCCGTGGGATTGGAATTGAGGGCGGTGTAGGTCGGCACCTGGGTGCTTTCCGAATATTCGGCGTAGAGCCGCGAGCCGTCCGGCCGGGTCAGCGCGGCGGACACGAGCGGTGAAATCGCGGAGGGATCGCGATTGGTGTCGTCATAGGTCGCGCCGGCCCGCAGCAGGAGTCTGCCCGCGGAGGTCTCGCGGTTGAATTCCGGCACCGCGGCGAGCTTGAGATAGGAGCGATTCCTGAATCGGCCGAACGTCAGCGCGGTGGACTCGAGGCTGTCGTGCATGGCCTGGGCGCTGGCGGCGAGGGCCCAGCCGGCGAAGGTGTGGCGTCCCTCGAGCGAAACGGAGCGAACACGGGTGGTGTGCTGGAAGGGATTCGAGGCGCCCGGCACCACGCGGTTGAATTCGTAATCGTCATAGTTGCGCCGGTAGTAGGCACCGAGCTGCCAGAAATCCCCGCCGGATGACCAGGCCCGGTGGTTGACAACATAAAGGTCGGTGCGGAGATCTTCGGTCTCGTTGAAGCCGAAAGGCGTGTAGAGATTGGGCCAGCCGAAGAATTTCCGCTGCCACCCGGCGAAGAAATCCGTCTGGCTCTGTGCCCCGCGCAACTGGAGCCGGCCGGCCGCACGCTCGAAGTGGTGGTCGCCAAACGGCACCGAGCCATCGGACTCGGAACGGGACAGTTCCGCATCCGCAGCCAGGGTCAGGCCGGCAGGCGTGGCGGGAGCGACCACGCCCTGATACAAGCTCTGCCGATTGGAAGCGTAATCACCCGCCGCCAACGCCGCCTCGCCCCGCTGCTCGATGGGCCGCCAGCCATAGGCGATGGTGCCGACCCCGGCATTGAATCCCGCCACGGCATTCTGCGCGCCGGTCAGGACCTTCGGTGATTGCAGCATCGCCGGGGCGACGGGAATCTCCGCGAAATAATGACCGGTTTGCGGGTCGAAAAGCGCGACCGCGCCGATCTTGAATCCGGTGTTCTCGAACACTCCGCCGCGGATGGCGACATCCGCCTGCCCCTCGGCGAGGTTTCGCTCCTGCACATCGACCCGGGGCTCGAAGCGCAGACCGGAGACCGGCATGGCGAAGGTGCTGACCGGGGTCTGATTGGCCACCTGTGCGGAAAAAACGACATACTTGGGCAAAGCATAGGCCGCGTCATCAGCCCGGAGACTGCCGACGACGCCCATCACGGCCAATCCGCAGCGCAGACCGATTCCGGTCAACATTGACCGGTGGAAAAACCTTAGACCGGATGCCATTGGGTTACCTTTCGACGGAAGCCTACTTAACACGAAGGGCCAAGAAAAGCCGCCCGAATGAGCGGCTTGCAAGGGTTACTCCTCGCCGTCGTTGCCGATGGCTTCAACCGGGCAGCCTTCCAGCGCCTCCGTGCACTGCTGCGTTTCTTCTTCCGTGGTAGGCTGGGCATGCACGAAGGAATAACCACCCTCCTCATGCCGTTTGAAGAAGCCCGGGGCGGTTTCACGGCAAAGATCACAGTCGATGCACTGCTGATCGACATAGAATTTGCCAGCTGCATTGTCTTTCCACTTTTCTGCTTTGTTGGCCATTTGCGGCAACTCAAAGATAATCCACCGGCCTGTCAAGAAGAGGCCAGACTTAGGTTGTCCTGCCGCGATGGTGGTGATGACGCAGGCGGACTTGTCTTTGCCCACATGCGGCTTAACTTCCGGCCATGCTGTCCGACAGATCCTACATGCGCGATGACTACGCACCCCGGACCACCTCGATTCTGACCTGGATTCTGTGCGCCTTGGTCTCCGGCTTCGTGCTGCAGAATATTGCCGGTCTGGATCTGGTCAGGAGCCGTCTGGGATCAAACGTGGTCGAGACCCTGTTCGCGCTGACCCCGCTCGGTCTGCGCGAGTGGCATGTGTGGACGCTGGTGACCTACACCCTGTTGCATGCCAACATCCTGCACATCCTCTTCAATGGCTTGGGCCTATACATGCTCGGCCGGGAACTACTGCCGCTGCTGGGCTCACGCCGATTCCTGACGGTCATGGTCGCTGCGGCGGTCACCGGGGCGATTCTCTGGCTGGCCACGCGCTATCTCGTCGGCGGCGGGACGCTGATCGGCGTCTCCGCGTCCGTCATGGCTCTGTTCATCCTCTTTGCCTGTTTCTATCCGGAAAGGGAGATCACCTTCCTGCTGTTCTTTGTCCTGCCGGTCACCATCAAGCCGAAGTATCTGGCCTGGATCCTCCTTGGCGTCGATCTGTTCGGTTTCCTGTTCAGCGAACTGCCCGGCAAAGGCTCCGATCTGGGCATCGCCTACTCCGCCCATCTCGGCGGGATGCTGGCCGGCTGGGTCTATTATCGGTATTTTCACGCCAACCACGGCTGGGACCGTGCCGCGAGCATCGAGCTGCCCGCCTGGCTGCGCTGGCGCAAACCGGCCAAATCCCCCGGCACCGGCTCCAAGGGGAACCTCGCGCAGCCTACCACCCACCTGCGGGCCGAGGTCGACCGCATCCTCGACAAGATCAACAGCGATGGTTTCGGCGCCCTGACTGAGGACGAAAAACGCATCCTTGATGAGGCCAAAGACCTGCTCAGCCGTCATTAAGCCAACTCCCCTCGAGGACGCCAGCGAAAGGATTCCACCGCCCGGCCCGCGCCTTCGGCCTCACCCTTTGTGCAATTCAACATATGGCAGAAACAATTCTCGTTTTTACGCGACTAATCCGTAACTAAATCCGCCTCCCCTTGTGAATTACTCCCTCCGCATTCTTCTCAAAATCTCCGCCCTGTCGCTGACCCTCCTGCTCAGCACGTTCGGCGCGCCGGACCGCACCTTCAAGACCACGCCCGTCATGCGCCTGGAGACGCGCACTCTGGTGCAGATGCTCGAGTATTTTCACTACAACAAGACGGCGGTATCCTCGACCGATTATCCGGAGCTGATCTCCGACTACCTGAAGGAACTGGATCCCCAGCGGCTTTTCTTCACCGCCTTGGATGAGCAGGCCTTCCGCCGCCAATACGGCCCGCGCATCGAGACCGACCTGGCCTACCTGGGCAACATCGATACCGCCTTCGAGATCTACCAGACCTACGAACAGCGCGTGAAGGCCCGCACCACCTGGCTGTTTGGGGAACTGCAAAAGGACTTCGATTTCACCGCCAACGAGTCCTACACGCCCGACCGCAGCAAGAACCCGTTCCCGGCCACCCCCGCCGAGGCCGACGACCTCTGGCGCCGGCGCATCAAATATGAGATCCTGCAGGACCTGCTGGCCAAGAAGACCGTGGACGACGCCAAGACCACCGTCCGCAAGCGCTACGAGCGCATGCTGAAAAATCTCGGCGACATCGAGTCCTTCGACGTGCAGGAAATGTTCCTCTCCAGCCTCACCCGGATGTATGATCCGCACTCGTCCTACTTCTCCTCCGACACGTTGAAGGATTTCAGCATCCAGATGAAGCTCTCCCTCGTGGGCATCGGCGCCGTGCTGAGCATCGAGGAAGACGGCAACTGCGTGGTGCGCGAGGTCGTGCCCGGCGGACCGGCCTTCCAGAGCGGGCAGATCCGGGTGAACGACAAGATCGTCGCCGTCCAGCAGGACGGCGCGGAGAACATCGAGGTCATCGGCATGAAGCTCCGCCGCATCGTCGACATGATCCGCGGCGACAAGAACACCAAGGTCACCCTGACCATCCTCCCGCACGATGCGCTCGACGCCGCCAAGACCAAGCAGGTCCTCATCACCCGCGATGTCATCAAGCTGAACTCCGCCCGTGCCTCCGCCTCCATCTACGAGGTGCCCGGCGAGAGCCAGCAGACCGTGCCGGTCGGCGTCATCGCGCTGAATTCCTTCTACGGCCCCCCGGACGACTCCGAGGAATCCGCGGTCAAGAGCACCGCCACGCAGGACGTCGCGGAACTCATCGGCAAGCTCAAGGCCCAGGGCATCAAGGCGCTCGTCATCGACCTGCGCCGCAACGGCGGCGGCCTCCTGTCCGAGGCCGTCGACCTCACCGGCCTGTTCATCGACCAGGGCCCGGTGGTGCAGGAGCGCGATTTCCAGGGACAAGTCACGGTCGACAGCGACTCGAACCCCGCCGTCGCCTACCAGGGTCCGCTCGCCGTGCTGACCTCCCGCTTCAGCGCCTCCGCCTCGGAAATTTTCGCCGGCGCCCTGCAGAATTACGGCCGCGCCGTCATCATCGGGGACAGCTCCACCCACGGCAAGGGCACCGTGCAGGCCGTGCTGGAGATGAAGAATTACCTCCCCCGCCTCAGCCAGAACGTCGAGAACACCGGCGCGGCGAAGCTCACCGTGCGGAAATTCTACCTGCCCAACGGCGCCTCCACCCAGAAGAAGGGCGTGGTTCCGGACATCACCCTGCCCTCCATCGACGATTTCCTCCCGATCGGCGAGGCCAGCCTGCCCCACGCCCTGGTGTGGGATGAGATCAAGGCCACGCCCTTCGCGGGCAAGGCCCTCGCCCAGACCTTCGTGAAGCCGTTGCTCGAGGCCAGCCGCGAACGGCAGGCACAGCTCGAAGAATTCACCTACCTGCAGAAGAACATCGACTGGTTCAAGGAGCGGCAGGAACAAAAGACCATCTCGCTCAACCTCGAACAGCGCCAGGCGCTGAAGCTCTCCGACGACGAATTCAAGAAGAAGATGGACGCCGAACGCGACCTGCTCGCCAAGACGAACTTCCCGGTTCGCGAGATCAAGCTCGACTCCCTCCTGAAGGCGGAAGCCGAGGGACCGAAACCGGAGGCCGTGGCGACCGTGGACGACGGCGACACCGACGCCCCCAGCGCCGAGGAGCAGGCGAAGCTCGATGTCCATCTGCGCGAGACGCTGCGCGTCATGACCGACGCCCTGCGCCTGAACCAGGATCCGCAGTATTGGGCCGACGGCCGCGCACCCATCACCGCCCTCGGCAGCCTAAACAAAGGCTAAGACGTAGCGGTCGCGGCCGGTCAGGTCCTGGCGTGAGTCCGTGCGGACGTAGCCCGCGCCCGCCGCCAAGGCCAGCAATTGCGGGTGTTGCGCTATGCCCGTCTCGCACGCGAGCAGGCCGCCCGGTTCAAGGTAGGCCCGGGCTTGGGGTATGATCAGTTCCAGCGCCGCCGCGCTGTTCGGGCCGGCGGACAACGCGGTCACCGGTTCAAAATCCTTCACCTCCGGTTGGGCCGCGCCGGTCTCCGCGTCCGACAGATAGGGCGGATTGGCCACGATCAGCTGGAACCGCCGGTCGGGGGGCAGCGCGGAAAACCAATCGGAGGCGAGAAAAGTCACCCGCCCCGCGAGACCCGTAGCCGCCGCATTCTCGCGCGCCAGGGCCAGCGCCGCCTCGCTCTGGTCAACCGCCGTGACCGCTGCTTCCGGGAAGACCTTCGCCAAGGCGAGGGCGATGGCCCCGCTGCCCGTGCCGAGATCGAGGATACTGGCCGGCGGGGTCACCCACTGCTCCTGCAACAATTCGACCAGCCGCTCGGTCTCGGGCCGCGGAATGAGCGCGCGCGCATCCACCTTGAGCTTCAGGCCGGCGAACTCGGTCTCGCCCGTGATGTATTGCAATGGTTCGCGGTTGCCGCGCCGTTTGACCAGCGGCCGGATTTTTTCCAGCTCCGTCTCGGTCAGCGGCCGCTCGAACTGCAGATAAAGCGGCATGCGCTTCAGCGCGAGGGCATGGCCGATGAGCAGCTCGGCGTTGAGCCGGGCGGACTCCACGCCGCGTTTGTCCAAAAACTCGGTCGTCCGCTTGATGATTTCGAGGACCGTCAGCATGTCAGTCGTCGTCCGGCGAACTGCGCGGACGCGCGGGCAGGGTCCCGCCCGTGAGGGCCGCGAGTTTCTCCTCATACTCGGCGCGCTGCAGGGCCTGGATGATCGGATCGATGTTGCCCTCCATCACGGCCGGCAGGCTGTAGAGCGTGAGGCCGATGCGATGGTCGGTCATCCGGTTCTGGGGGAAATTATAGGTCCGGATGCGCTCGCTGCGGTCGCCGGTGCCGATCTGGGTGCGGCGCTGGGCGGCGTATTTCGCCTTCTCCTCGTCCTCCTTCAGCTTCAGCAGGCGCGAACGCAGCACGGCCATGGCGCGGGCCTTGTTCTTGATCTGCGAGCGGTCGTCCGCGCAGTAGACGGTGAGCCCGCTCGGCTTGTGCACGATGCGCACGGCGGAGTCGGTGGTGTTGACGCCCTGCCCGCCCGGGCCGCTGGCGCGCTGCACGGTTATCTCGAGGTCCTGCGGGTCGATCGACACATCCACGTCCTCGGCCTCGGGCAGCACGGCGACCGTGACGGTGGAGGTGTGGATGCGGCCGTTGGCCTCGGTGACCGGGATGCGTTGCACCCGGTGCACGCCGCTCTCGTATTTCAGCTGCTTGTAGACCTCCTGCCCGGTGATCAGGAAAATGACCTCCTTGTAGCCGCCGCGGTCGGACATGCTGGAGCTCATCGGCTGGATTTTCCAGCCGCGGCCTTCCGCATATTTCGTGTAGAGCCGGTAAAGCTCGGCCGCGAACAGGCCGGCCTCGTCGCCGCCGGTGCCGGCGCGGATCTCGAGCACCGTGTTGCGCGAATCCGACGCCTCGGGCGGGATCATCGCCAGCAGCACCGCCGACCGCAGGGGGACGAGCCGGGCCTGCAACTCCGGCAGTTCCTGCTGGGCCAGCGCGCGGAGTTCGGCGTCCACGGAGGGATCCTTCAGCATGGCGGCATGCTCCGCGGCCTCGCGTTCCAGCCGCGCGTGGGCGGCATAATCCTCGATCAGCCGGCGCAGCCACTGCTGCTCGCGCGTGACCTCCGCCGCCTTGCGCGAGTTGGCGTAGAACGACGGCTCCGCCATCTGCGCATCGAGTTCGTCGAGGCGCTGCTGGAACGGGGCGATGTCGGGCAGTTGATCCATGCGGAATGGGGGGAGGGAAATTGCGAATTGCTTCAGCCGGCGGGCGCGGCTTTATCTTGGGCCAAACCAACGGCTGAACCAGCCGCCTAGTAAAACTTATTCGCGATGGCTTCCACACTCTTCACTCAGAACATCGTCGCCTGCGTCTGGGACTTTGACAAGACATTGATTCCGGACTACATGCAGGCGCCGCTCTTCCGCCGCTTCGGGGTGGACGAGGCGAGCTTCTGGGCGGAGACCAACGCGCTGGTCGGGACCTACCGTAAGCGCGGCTACAACATTTCCGCGGAAATCAGCTACCTGAACCACCTGCTGACCTACGTGCTCTCCGGCCAGATGGCCGGCCTGAGCAACAAGGTGCTGCGCGAGTGCGGGGCCGACATCAAATTCTACCCCGGCCTGCCGAAGTTCTTCGAGGCCTCCCGCGCCTGGGTCCAGGCCAAGCCGGAATACGTGAAGCACGAGATCCAGCTGGAGCATTACGTGGTCAGCACCGGTCTCGCCGAGATGGTCCGCGGCAGCGCCCTGGCGCCCTACATCGACGCCGTCTGGGCCTGCGAATTCGTCGAGAATCCGCTGCAGCCCGGTTTCATGCAGCAGAACGAGTTTCCCATGGATGCCGCCGCCGAGATCGCCCAGATCGGCGTCATGATCGACAACACGACCAAGACCCGCGCCATCTTCGAGATCAACAAGGGCACGAACAAGAACGCGGCGATCGACGTAAACGCCAAGGTCACGCCGGAGGACCGCCGCATTCCCCTGCAGAACATGATCTACATCGCCGACGGCCCGAGTGACGTGCCCTGCTTCTCCGTGGTCAAGCAGGGCGGCGGCAAGACCTACGCCGTCTACAATCCGGCCGTGCGCGCCGAGTTCGAGCAGAACGACCGCCTGCGCCAGTCCGGCCGCATCGACCACTACGGGCCGGCCGACTATACGGAGAACAGCCCCACCTCGAACTGGCTGCACCTGCAGATTGAGAAGATGTGCGACCGCCTCGTCGCCGACCGTGAGGCCGCCGTCGCGTCCCGGATGACCCGCCCGCCGCGCCACCTGAACGCCTCGCCCGAGGAGGAAGCCGCCCGCAAGGCCGCCCTCCAGCCCAAGCAATCCACGTTTTTGGAATAGCACCCCGCTGATTTTCGATACGGCAAATAAAAACGCCGCTCCTCTCGGGGAGCGGCGTTGCTGCTTGAGCAGATGGCCGGCCTTACTGGGCGCGGCTGACCGTGGATATATCGATCGGCTGCGGCGTGGTGATCGTGATGGTCACGGCCGTCTCTGCCGGCGCGGTGGTGGTCGTTGAGGTCTGGACCGGAGCAATAGTAACGTTCACCCCGCCGTTGTTGATCGCCGTTTGTGCCGCGGCGCTAACCGCGCCCGCATTCACGGTCACCGGGACGTTGGCGGCCGCAGTGGCGGTGTTGGTGGCGGTCGTGAGTGTATTGGCAATGGTCGAAACATTCGCATCCCCTCCGACCAGAGTTTGCACGGCTGAGATCGTCGCTGTGGAGGTGGCAACGATGGTGCTAGCCGCAGCCGAGTTGCCGGCCTGTGCGGACGCTGTCACTGCGGAACTCACGACCGAAGCCGCCGCCGCCATACCTTGAGTTGCGGACACAATAGCGGCCGCGGATGAAGTGGTCTGCGCGACGATCGCGGTCGCCGCCTCGCTGGTGCCAGCTGCCGTGGCGATCGCGTTGACGACGGCGGAGACATCCGCCGTGCTGCCAGCCCCGCTTCCGCTGTTGATCGCCACCGATGAAGCAAGGGCGGTAAGCGCCTCGGTCATGCCCGCACCATTCGTGGCGATCGCTTCCGCCAAGGTCTGCGTGGTCGTGCCGGCGTCGGTCGAGGTGCTCACGTTGCCTGCATTCGTGGTGCCCGTAGCCGCCCCGGTCAGGGAGAACGACTGGACCACGCCGTTGATGACATTGACGGAGAGGGTGCCCCCATTGTAGCTCACCGAGTAAACGGTGCCACGGGCGGCGGCCACGCCCTTCGGCGTGCTCACCTTGTAATTGTTGACGGCCTTCTTCTTTGGATCGAGCGACGAGGCCAGGCTGCCGGACTTGAGGCCGATGGTGGCGTTGCGCGTGCCGTTGGCGCTCACGCTCAGCTCGTCGATGGTGATCACGGTCTTGGATGTGGCGACCGCGGTGATGCCATCGTGGGCCTGCACGGCCAGACGGGTGTTTTCCGCGGTGGTGATCTCGGCGCCCTGCGCCAGCTTCATGCCCTTGACGACGTCCGCGGTGCTACCGTCGGCCAGCTTGACCGTGGCCTTGCCGGTGATGTCGACCACCGTGGCCTCCGTGGCAGTATTCTGGGCAAAGGCCGTGCTGACCAAGGTTATGAGAGCAACGGACAGGGAAGCTAACAGTTTGCGTGTTTTCATCAGGATAAAGGTTTTAGCGGATTAGGATCAGGCAAGAACTTTGCGATTTTGGCTATTGGGGCAAGACCCGAATTTCACTTCGGCAAATATCTTAGGCCAACCGCCATTCCCCGCTGATCCGTTGGGCGGAATCAGTTCCTTCATTTCTCCTTCATGACATAAACCCCGGTCCAATTGTCATCCGGGGGCTGGTTTTTGTAACGTGCCACGATTTCGCCATAAACGAGTGACGGATTGCTGGTCACCCCGGGCGTCTGTTCCGGGATGTTGGCCTCAAGGGCCGCGCTGCGGTGAAAAAGCTGCGCCGCTCCGTCCCAATCGCGGGCATAATACCGCTCCAAGCCGGCACCGAACAACTCCAGGCCCGCGCGCGTGTCGGCGCTGACCCACTCCTTCAAGCCGACTATCTCGTGGATGGGCACGGCCTGCGCCCGGCCCTTGACCACGATGCGGCCGAGCGGCCGGAAAACCACCCGGTCGCCCCCCTGCTGCTCGCACGCGAGCCGGGTGGCCTCGGTGCACATCGAGTAGACGCCCCAGCTTTTCGCTCCCGATTCCATGCGCGCCGCGAGATTCACGTCGTCGCCCATCATGGTGTAATTGAAGCGGGTGCGGCTGCCCATGTTGCCGATCACGCACGAGCCGGTGTTCAAACCGATGCGCGTCTGCATCGCCCGGACGATGGGCGGCCATTTTTCCCCCTCGGCTTTCCACTTCGCCCGCAATTCCCCGAGCCGGCGCTGCACCCGCTGGGACGCCACGCAGGCCCGGTAGGCGTGATCCTTCAGGGTGATGGGGGCGCCGAACATCACCACGACGGCATCGCCGATGTATTTGTCGAGGGTGCCCCCGTCCTCCTGCACGAGGTCGGTGCAGGCGGTGAGGTATTCGTTCATCAGTTCCACCAGGCGCTCAGGCGGCAGCACTTCGGAAAAGGACGAAAATCCCTGGATATCGCTGAAATAGGCCGTGATCTCCTGCACATGCCCGCCTAGTTGCGGGGGAGTGCCCGCCTTGACGAGGCGATCGACCAACTGCGGCGACACATAGGCACCGAACATGCCCTTGAGCTCTTGCCGGCCACGGTGCTCCTCCATCGCCCGGCGACCGATCAGGATGAATTGCAGCGCGCCGAACCCGAGCAGCGGACCCACCAGCGGGACCCACAGGCTGGCCGTCACCCAACCCCAGAAACTGGCCGCCACCCAGCCGGCCATTCCAAGCACGGCGCCGGCGCAGAGCATGGTCACCGACCGATGCGCCATCACCAGGATCCCGGCCCAGCCCAGCACAACGGCCAGGCCCCAGACCCAGCGCTCGGACACCGGGTGCACATAGTCCTCGGCGAGGACGTTGTTGATGATGTTGGCGTGCACCAGCGGCAGGGGTGAGTAGGCCCCCAGCGGTGTGGGGCCGGCGTCGGCGTTGCCGGTGGAAAACAGGCCGATCACGGCGATGCGGCCCAGCAGGTCGGGCGGCTCCGGGATGTCCGGGATCTTCTCCACATGCTTCGAATGCAGGCCGAGCAGGAGCGCCCGGTAACCGTAGGTCGGGAAGACCGCGGCCGCGTTGATGGCCTCGTAGCGAAAGTTGATCAGGTAGCACCCCCGCGCGTCGATCGGGATGCGAAATTCCTTCGCTTTGGTTGGCAGGTAGACCGCGTCGCCCAGCCGCACGCGCACGGCGTCGGCCGCGACCCCGAGGTAGGCCATCAGCGTCTGGAGTGACAGCGACGGGTAGACCTCATCGCCGATCCGCACAACCAGCGGTGGCTGGCGCACGATGCCGTCGGCGCCCTCCTTCGGCGCATCCACGAAACCATAGAAACTGACCGCCCGCAGGTCCGGAAACGGCAGGACGGCATGCTTCTCACCGAGCAGCTGCTTGAGGTCGCCCTGCACGTCGCGCAGCGGCCGGGTCGGCCCCCTCTCCTTGCTCTCCTCGTCCAGCACCTCGAATTCGCTGGTGACCGCCCCGGTCACGACCCAGGTGCCGCGATCCTGGGCCGCGGTAACACCGGCGCGCATCAGGGCATCGCCACCATCCTCGCGCAAGGCCGTCATGAACACGTCCATGGTGGCCACCTTCAGCCCCGCGAGCGACATGAGTTCGATGAGATTGGCGTGGTATTGCCGGCTGGGCGGCCAGGAAACGAGGTTGTTCTCGGTGTCGTCGTCGAAGAGCACCAGCACCACCCGCGGGTCGGGCGGTGGCTGGAAACCGACGCGAAACTGCGTGCGCCAGTCGAGGGTGCGCCACTCAAACTGCTTCACCGTGTCGGTTTGCGATGACAGCCAGGCCAGTCCGTAGCACAGGAGCGGCGCCCACCAAAGCTGTGTGAGGGGGTTGCGAAACGGGCGGCTCATTATGGGCCGCCAGCCTGTCGGCTGCGCAGCCGACAACCAAGCGCTTTCTGCACGACTTGGTAAAACTCAACCCATCACGACGACGAACCTGGGTGTGTCCTGCAACACCCGGAAGCGCAGGGTCGCGGCACTGTCCTCCAAGCGCCATGTTCCATCCTGTAGCGCCGGCATTTTGTCCTCCACCACCACCGGACGGACCCGTTGCTTGAAGGTGTCGACCAGATTGGTCACACGCTCGGCGTAATTATAGCTGACGGTCGGCACACGACCGCTCAGCACCGCCTCCACGCCACAGTTCCAAGCCATCGCAATGTTAAACACGGTGGCGTCGACGCCGCGGCGCTCGAGGGTCCGCTTGATCCATTCGTAATGCTTGACCGCGATCTCATCGGCCACCGGCTTGCTCACGGCGAGGCGGAACGGCTTGTCCGTGTGCATCCGCCAGGTCCCTGGCCGGAACTGATAAGGCCCCAGTTCGCCAAAACGACCAACCGTCGTCTGGTTGGTTGGGTTCTCAACCCAATTGATGGCGCGCAAGGTCTCCCAACGGTCGGCAGCCCCGGCTACATTTGTAAAACCGAGGAGTGTGACCAAGAGCAGGATTTTTGTGAGCAGTCTTTGCATAGCGTAAGTGGCCGTGAAAAAGGCCATGTCCTAGACCGCGACAAGCTGTTTTTTATCCTAAAATTTTACACCGGGACTCGCTGTCGCTATTTTTACCGGTGGCTTTCGTAAACCATTGTAACAATGGCTTTTTACGCGCCGTTCTTGCCCAAATATATTTGCTCAAAATTACCCTGTTTTGCCTCATTTTCCATTCATAGACGATGCGACAGCCGCCGTTAGGAAAAACATCGAAAGCAAACCTGCCAATTGCCCTCTTTTTTAGGCCCCCATTCAAGTCTACTTCTCTGGCAAATCTGCCTGAAACAGCGCTAATGCGATGACCGAGAAATGCCCCAAAGCCACCGGGAAAGGGATTTTTACATTCGTGCCCTACAGCAACCGCTCCAAGGGTGCGCGCCCGGTCTTGCTCACCACCACGATCAGGTGGGTTGCATCGGCCCAAGAGGCGACGCTTGCCCCGTTCCGGTCCGTCAACACCGGGGTCAGCGCCGCCGCCAGCGCGGGAAAATCGGCCCGGCGCGCGATATAGCAGTGGAACCAGGCGCCGTTCCGCTTGAAGCAAATCTCCAGGACCGGTTGTTCCGCGAAATTCACGGTGCGGCAGCCGGCCTTGCGCAGGGCCTCGAAATCAACGGGCAGCCCCCGGCTCAGCTGGTTCGCGGGTGCACTCAACATCGCCTGCAGCGCAGCGGTGTCCTCCCCATGGCCACCATGTGCCTCGCTGTGCATCGCGTCCGCCAGGGCAAATTCCGCCAGACCGGTTTTCGCCGCGGCCGTCCGCGGCCACAGGGAGAGACCGAGGGCAAACAGCACCGCCCCGCTGGCGGCGGCGGCCATGAAAACAGGCTGCTGCCACCAGCGGCGCTGCGCGGGGCCCGGGACTGTCACGCGGCCGCCGGCCAAAATAGCCTCGCGCAGGCCGGGCGGCGGCTGGACTTGGCCGAGTTTGGCGCTGATCGCACGGTCAAATGACTGCTCCCGCACGAACCAGTCGTGCAAGGCCGGATCCGCCCGGGTCTGCTCCAGGGCGGCCGAGAACGTCATGTCCCCGGCGTCGGCGCCGCTGGGGCGGTAGCCTTGCAGGATGAATTTTGCTTCCACGTTGTTCATGACAGTTTCCTTGCGGCCGTTTTATCGAAGGGCACGACCTGGCCGCGGGCCCCGGATTCCTTGCGTGCGAGGGCGGCGCGCAGCTGCGCCTTGCCGCGGGAGAGACGCGACATCACGGTGCCGATGGGCACCTCGAGCAGGTCGGCGATTTCCTTGTAGGAGAGTTCCTGCAGGTAGAACAGGGTCAGCGGTGCGCGGTAGACCTCGTCCACCTCCTGCAACGCCTCCACCACCAGACCGGCGTCCATGCCGGTGACCACGTCGACCGCCGGCGCCGGCGGGTCGGCCTCGACGGGGCCGAGATCCTCGAGGGCGGTGACCCGCTCGGCCCGGCGGCGCCCGCGCAGGAACTCGCGATAGAGCGTCGTGAAGAGCCACGACTTGGCCTTCCCGGCCTCGCGCAGCGCATGGCCCTGTTTCGCCCAGATGAAGAAGGTCTGCTGCGTCAGGTCGCCCGCATCCGACGAATTCTTCGTCAGGCTGAGGGCAAAGCGGAAGAGCGGCGTGTAATGCGCGTCCACCAGCTGGTTGAAAATATCACCGGCCATGCGGGGATAAGAGTCTGCCCGAACGGGGCTTATTCCAAGCAAAAGAGCCCCGTTTGCACGGGGCCCCCAAAGTGGTGGCGAGTCTCGGAATCGAACCGAGGACACAAGGATTTTCAGTCCTCTGCTCTACCAACTGAGCTAACTCGCCAAAGCTGAAAGGGGCCGAGTTAAAAGGGCGGCGGAAGGACGCGTCAACGGGGAATTTGCACATTCGGCGGCGGCACCGGCGAGAGGTTGCCGCGCCAGAGTTCGCGGTAAACCGGGCTGGCCGGCACCGCGAGATGCCCGAGATCAAATCCGCGCTGTTCGACCTGATCCATGCCGTAGTGGAACGACGCCAGCAGCAGCGGATAGGAGAATTTTCCCTTCCGATGCAAATAGCTCCGGCACCAGGCGAGGTAGTCGACGCCCGTCGCCAGGTTCTGCCGCCAGTCCCAGACCGCCGGCTCGTAGGGCACGGGGTTCACTTCGCGCCAGGCGGCGGGCTTGAGCTGCAACAGCCCGCGCGCCTCGCCGTTCCGGGCCCGGGGATCGAAGTTGGATTCCGCCGCGACGAGCGCGTAGATGAAGGCCGGATCGATCCGATACCGTGCCGCATGCGGCTGGATGGCCACCCACACGGTCTCGCGCGTGGCGGGATCGGGCACGGGGTCTTGCTTTCGCTCGCAGCCAATCGCGAGCAGCAAGCTCAACGCGAGACAACTGGCGATGGTCTTGTCCACGCGGATGCGTCCGCGCCGCCCGTCAAAACCGGCGGAAGACGAGCGAGGCGTTGTGCCCGCCGAAGCCGAGGTTGTCGGTCAGCACGGCATTGACCGGGGCGCTGCGCTTGACGTTCGGCGTGTAGTCGAGGTCGCAGTCGGGATCGGGGGTCTCGTAATTGATGGTCGGCGGGATCTCCCCGCTCTCGATGGTCTTGATGCTGATGACCGCCTCGATGCTGCCGGCGGCGCCGAGCAGATGCCCGGTCATCGACTTGGTGGAGCTGATGTTCACCTTGCGCGCGTGGTCCCCGAAGACCTTCTTGATGGCGAGGGTCTCGAACTTGTCGTTGTAGGGCGTCGAGGTGCCGTGGGCGTTGATGTAATCGATGTCCTCGGGGCGCAACCGGGCGTCGCTGAGCGCGCGGGTCATGGACAGGGAGAGGCCCTTGCCGTCGGGGTCGGGCGAAGTGATGTGGTAGGCGTCGCAGGTCGCGGCGTAGCCGGCCAGTTCCGCATAGATGTGGGCGCCGCGGGCCAGGGCGTGCTCCAGGCTCTCGACGACCAGAATGGCGGAACCTTCGCCCATGATGAAACCGTCGCGGTTGAGGTCAAAGGGACGGCTCGATTTCTGCGGCGCGTCGTTGCAGGTGCTCATGGCCTTCATCGAGCAGAAGCCGGCGTAGGCCAGCGGGGTGATGGCGGCCTCGGCGCCGCCGCAGACCATCACGTCGGCTTCGCCGGTGCGGATCATGCGGAGCGACTCGCCGATGGCGTGCGTCGCGGTGGAGCAGGCGCTGACCACGCCGAAATTCGGCCCGCGCGCACCGAGCTCGATCGCGACCAGCCCACCGCACATGTTGCTGATGAGGGCGGGAATCATGAACGGCGAGACCTTGCGGGGGCCGCGTTCCATGAGGACCTTGTGCTGGTTCTCGATGGTGAGCATGCCGCCGATGCCGGAGCCGATGATGACGCCGACGCGGTCGGCGTCCTCCTTGGTCATGTCGAGCTTGGCGTCCGCGATCGCCTGCTTGGCGGCGCAGAAGCCAAAATGCGTGTAGCGGTCGTTGCGCCGGACTTCCTTCGGGTCCATGTGCTGCGTGGCGTCCCAGCCGCGCACCTCGGCCCCGATCTGGCAGCTGTAGTCCTTGGCATCGAAGAGCGAAACCCGGTCGATCCCGCACTTGCCGGCCAGGATGTTCGCCCAGAAATCATTCACATTGTGCCCCAGGGAGGCGATGACGCCCATGCCGGTGACAACGACGCGTTTGTTAGGTGTGACATTTTCCATCGGGAAATTGGGTGAAAATAAAAAAGCGTCCTACCGGGCCAGCGCTAGGCCAGACGGTAGAACGCAGTGATCAAATGCCAAAAGTTATTTCTTGCCGGCTTTGGCTTCGATGTAGGCGATCACATCGCCCACGGTCTGGAGCTTCTCGGCGTCGGATTCGGGAATCTCGCCCTTGATCTCGTCCTTGAACTCTTCTTCAAAGGCCATGATGAGCTCGACAGTGTCGAGGGAATCGGCACCGAGGTCGTCGAGAAACGACGCCTGCGGGGTGATTTGTTCCTCGTTAACATTCAGCTGGTTAACGATGATTTCTTTGACGCGCTGGTCGATTGTTTTCTGGTCAGCCATGAGATTGGAAAGTGGGTCGGAAACGTTTAGGAAGAGGCATCACATCACCATGCCGCCGTCAACGGTAAAAACTTGTCCGGTGATGTAGCCCGCTTCCTCGGAGCATAGATAGGCCGTCATGTGGGCGATATCGGCCGCCTCGCCCAGGCGTTTCAATGGAATGACCGAGCTGATTTTTTCCGCGGCCTCGGGCGGCAGGGCGGCGGTCATGTCGGTTTTGATGAAACCAGGCGCGACGGCGTTGGAGGTCACCCCGCGGGCGGCGAATTCCTTGGCGATGGCCTTGGTGAAGCCGATCAGGCCGGCCTTGGCCGAGCAATAATTGGCCTGGCCCGCGTTGCCCATGAGGCCGACCACCGAGGTGATGTTCACGATGCGACCCCAGCGCTTCTGCGTCATCGAGCGGCCGATGTGTTTCGTCCAGTGATAGCAGCTGGTGAGGTTGGTCGTGATGACGGAGTTCCAGTCGTCCTCGGACATGCGGAACAGCAGGCCGTCCTTCGTGATGCCGGCGTTGTTCACGAGGATGTCGATCTGGCCGAACTCGGCGAGCAGGTCGGCGCTGGCCTTGGCCACGGCGGCGCCGTCGGCCACGTCCACGGCGAGGGCCTTGGCCTTGCCGCCCGCGGCCGTGATGGCCGCGGCGGTCGCGCCGCAGCTGTCGGCGGACTTGCTCACGCAGATCACGGTCACGCCGCTCTTCGCCAGCAGTTCCGCGATGGCTTTGCCGATGCCCCGGCCGGCGCCGGTGACGAGGGCTACACGATTATTGTAGGTCAGGGTCATGGGAAGTGGGCGGGATAAAGCGTCACGCGCCGGCCGTTTGTCAATACACGTCGCGCTGGTAGCGCCGGTCCTTCTTCATCTGCTTCACGTAGTCGGCCGCGGCCGCGGCATCCAGGCCGCCCTGCTCGGCGATGATCTGGTGCAGTGCCGCGTCGACGTCCTTCGCCATGCGGTGGGCGTCGCCGCAGACATAAAACACCGCGCCGCCCTTGAGCCACGCCCACAGTTCCGCGGCCGCCTCGCGCATGCGGTCCTGCACGTAGATCTTCTTCGGCTGGTCGCGCGAAAAGGCCAGGTCGACCCGCGCCATCTTGCCCTCGGCCAGCCAGCGCTTCCATTCTTCGCCGTAAAGGTAGTCGGTCGCCTCGTGCTGGTCGCCAAAGAACAGCCAGTTGCGGCCGGTGGCGTTGGCCGCGACCCGCTCCTGCATAAAAGCCCGGAACGGGGCCACGCCCGTGCCCGGCCCGACCATGATGATGTCCTTGGCCGGATCCTCCGGCAGGCCGAAGTGGGACGACGCCACGAAGACCGGGATGGGTGTCTTGCGGCGGGTGACGCGGTCGGCGAAAAAGGTCGAGCAAACGCCGTAGCGCCGGCGGTCATTGGACTCATAACGCACCGGGGCGATCGTCAGGTGCACCTGCCCCGGAAACATCTTCGGCGAGGAGGCGATCGAGTAGAGCCGCGGCACCAGCCGGCGCAGGTGATCCGTGAATTCCTGCGGCGTGAGCTTCGCGCCGGGAAATTCCTCGAGCAGATCGATGAACTCGCGCTGGCCGAGGAAGGTCTCGCGGATCTCCGCCGCTTCCGGGGCCAGCAGCTTGCCCAGCCGGGCCTGCTCTTCCGCATCGCCGGTCTTGGCCGCCATCGTCTCGAGGATTTTCTTCGTCGGCTGGGCGAGGGAAAGCTTGTTGGTCAGCGCATCGCGCAGGCTGACCGGCGCGGCCAGCCGCGGCAGCGTGACCGGCTCGTTGCCCGTGGCGCCGAGGAATTCGATGATTTCCTCGACGATCTGCGGCCGGTTGGACGAGTAGACGCCCAGTGAGTCCCCCACGCTGTAGGTCAGGCCGCTCCCGGCGATGTCGATCACCAGATGCCGCGTGTCCTTGCTCGAGCCGTCCTTGTTGAGGACGCGGTTCTCGAGCAGTTTCGCGGGCAGGGGGTTGTCCTTCGTGAAGGAGCTGTTCGGCGTGGGGGAAAGGCTCACGAGGGCCGCAGTCTAGCGCGCGGGGCCGCCGGCTTGGCAAGCTCGCTTTGCCGGGCGGGGAATCTCGTTGCGCCGCCCGGCGGCGCCTGCCATGCAGCCGGCTTACATGGAGCCACTCCGCATTCAGAAATTCATCGCCGACTCCGGCCTTTGCTCCCGCCGGGCCGCCGAGGCGCTGATCGTCGCCGGCGGCGTCTATGTGAACGGCCAGAAGGCCATTCTTGGCCAGAAGGTCGAGCCGGACACCGACAAGGTCACCGTCAACGGCAAGTCCGTCCGCTCCCGCGCCCAGCCAAAGCTCGCCCTCGTCATGCACAAGCCCCGCGGCGTCGTCTGCAGCAACAGCGACCCGCACGCCGAGCAGACCATCTTCGACCTCCTGCCCCGCGAATGGGCGAAGCTCCGGCTCTTCTGCGCCGGCCGCCTCGACAAGGACAGCGAGGGGCTTGTCATCCTCACCTCCGACGGCGACCTCGCGCACAAGCTCATGCACCCGTCCAACCTGGTCGTGAAGCGCTACTACGTCTCGCTCGAGGAGCCCTTCCCCGCCGCCCGCCTGCGCCAGCTGCTGCGCGGCGTGGTCATCGAGAACGAGCACCTGAAGGTCGAGCGGGCCAACCTCGTCAACCCGAAGTCCGACGGCACCTCGACCCAGCTCGACGTCCACATGCACCACGGCAAGAAACGGGAGATCCGCCAGCTCTTCACCGCGCTGGGCTTCGAGGTCCGCCGCCTGCGCCGCTACCAGATCGGCGCCCTCCGCCTGAAGGGAATACCTTTGCGCGGCGTGAAACAACTTTCTACGAAGGAAATCCAATCCCTCTTCGCCGTCCCCCGCTCGCACTACCGCGACGAGGCGGCTCCCTCATCCGATGAAAACTAAAATCATCATCCTCACGCTCGCCCTCGCCGCCGCCCGGCTCGCGGCCGACACGCTCGCAACCGACACCGCCGTGTTCATCCAGACGGACCCGAAGACCCCCGTCATCGCCCGCCTCAAGGCCGGCAGCACCGTCATCACCGCCGGCGAAGCCCCGGCCGGCTGGCGCCGCGTCAATGTCAGCGGCCCGTTTGAGGCCTACGTCCTGAACCGCGACGTCACCAAGGGCCTCGAGGTCCGCGAGGGCGCCAGCATCTATTCCGCGCCGCGCAAGGACGCGCCCGTCATGACCACCGCCGCCGCAGGCGACAAAACCGAGGTCACCGGCCTGCACGGCATCGACTGGGTGCAGATCAAGCTCGAGAAGACCATCCAGGGCTTCATCGCCGTCGGCGAGACCGCCAACACGCCCGCGCCCGCCCCGCGCATGCAGCCGGTCACCGCCGCGCCGGTCACGCCGGTCGGTTCGCTCGCCGCCCCGGGCCGGCCCGTCGCGATCACCGGCGACACCTCCGATCTGCCCCGGTCCCTCGCCGGCAAGCTCGTGCTCGCCCGCCGCCCCATCCTCAATCCGAACCCGCCTTACGACTACCAGCTGGTCGACTCCTCCGGCCGCCGCTTCGCCTACGTCGACACCCAGCGCCTGCGCCTCACCGACAAGATCGAGACCTACCTCGAGCGCTTCATCTCCATCACCGGCACCGTCCGGAACACCGTCGACGGCAAGGATCTCGTCATCTCCGCCGAGTCCATGACGCTGAAATAACCCCGGCTTCCCCAGCCGGTTTCGCCTCCCACCGCATCATGGAATTAATCGACGGTAACAAAATCGCCGCAGACATCATCGCCGAACTCAAGGCCGAGGTCGCCACCCTCCCCGGCCGCCGCCCCTGCATCGCCCTCGTGCGCGTCGGCGAGGACCCCGCCTCCATCTCCTACGTGGCGAAGAAACAGAAGACCTCGGCCGAGATCGGCATCGAGAGCCGCCTGATCTTCCCGCCCGTCACGATCACCCAGGATGAGCTCTTCGCCCTGATCGACGGCCTCAACGCCGACGCCGGCGTCGACGGCATCCTCGTCCAGTCGCCGCTGCCGAAGCACCTCAACGAGGTCGCCGTCTTCCGCCGCATCGCCGCGCACAAGGATGTCGACGGCTTCCACACGATGAACCTCGGCAAGCTCGCCCAGGAAGACGCCACCGGCTTCGTCGCCTGCACGCCCGCCGGCATCATGGAACTCCTCCAGCGCTCCGGCGTGAAGCTCAGCGGCCAGCACGTCGTCGTCCTCGGCCGCAGCCTCATCGTCGGCAAGCCCGCCGCGCTCCTCGCGCTGCAGCGCCAGCCCTGGGCCAACGCCACCGTCACCGTCTGCCATTCGCAGACCGCCAATCTCCCCGCCTTCACCCGCCAGGCCGACATCCTCATCGCCGCCATCGGCAAGCCGGAGTTCGTCACCGCCGCCATGGTCAAGCCCGGCGTGGTCGTCATCGACGTCGGCGTTAATCGTGTGCCTGATGCGACCAAGAAGTCCGGCTACCGGCTCACCGGCGACGTGCATTTCCCCTCCGTGTCCCCGTTGTGCAGCAAGATCACGCCCGTCCCGGGTGGCGTGGGCCCGATGACCGTCGCGCTGCTGATGAAAAACACCGTCAAGGCCCGTCGCCAGAACGCCCTCCCCGGCCCGGTTTGAACACCCGCCGCGTCCCCAACAGGACACTTGCCACGTCCCGGTAAAACCACTTCGCTCCCCCAGACCGCATGGCCGCTCCCAAGATTCTCGTCGTCGACGACCAGCCCATCAACGTCCAGTTGCTGAAGCGCAAGCTGGAGCGCGAAGGCATGACCGTCATCACGGCCTACTCCGGCAAGGACGCCCTCGACCTCGTCGCCGCGGACAAGCCCGACCTCATCCTGCTCGACGTCATGATGCCCGAGATGGACGGCATCGAGGTCTGCCAGCGCCTGCAGTCGAGTTCCGAGACCAAGTCCATCCCCGTCATCTTCATCACCGCCCGCACCTCCAAGGAGGGCAAGATCGAGGGCCTCGGCGTCGGCGCCGTGGACTACATCACCAAGCCCATCGATCTCGACGAGACCCTGGCCCGCGTGCAGACGCAGCTCCGCTTCGTCGCCATCAACCGCGAGCTGGTCGACCTGCAGCGCCGCCTCGGCGAGTCGCGTCGCGCCGCCACCATCGGCGCCGTCACCCAGGGCATCGCGCACAACCTCAACAATCTCCTCGGGGTCGTCATCGGCTACGTCGACCTCATCAAGGCCTACCATGAGAAGCCCGAGCTGGTGCGCAAGAACGCGCAGCACCTCGAGGACGCCGTCAACCGCATCGTCGTCATCATCAAGCAGCTAACCGGCCTCGTAGTGAAGAACCGCCCCCCGCTCATCCGCGCCAGCCTCGCCCGCATGATCGACAGCGGCATCCGCCGCTACCAAATCGACTACAAGATCGACCAGCCCATCACCACCGCGCCCGCGCCCGGCGACGTCCTCATCGAGACCAACGTCGAGGTGTTCGAGGAGGCGCTGGCCAAGCTCCTCATCAACGCGTGGGAAAGCTACCACGACGAACCCGACGACAAGCGGGTGATCAGCATCCGCACCGAGGTGGTCGAGCGGCCCGACGAGGGCCGCTTCGCCCTGGTGCACGTCGAGGACCGCGGCCGCGGCGTCGACCCCGAGATCCGCGACCACGCCTTCGAACCTTTCACCAGCACCAAGCACACCGTCGGCGTTGGCATGGGCCTGACGGTCGCCCGCCACTCCCTGCGCAACCTCGGCGGCGAGGTCACCCTCACGGACCGCCCCGGCGGCGGCTCCGTCGCCACCATCCGCCACCCGCTCGACCGGAAAGCGAAGAATTAAGGTAGGGCGAGTCCTCTGGACGAGCCGTGTCAGCCGCCAAATTATCGCTCGCGTGCCATTCTGCGCGCAGCGAAGAATCCAGCCCTTCGATGTCCTCGCCCAAAATCGCCTTCATCGGTGCCGGCAACCTCGCCTCCGCCATCGTCCGCGGCCTGCTGACGGAAAAAGTCTGCGCCCCCGCCGACCTCGCCTGCACCAGCAAGACCGGCATGACCGCCCAAAAACTCGCGGCCGACACCGGCATCACCTTCGAGCCGGACCTGCCGAAACTGCTCGCCGGCGCCGACACCGTCGTCATCGCCTTCAAGCCGCAGTCGCTCGCCGGCGCCGACCCGCGCCTGGCCACTCTGACCACCGGCAAGCTGGTTCTTTCCGTGCTCGCCGGCAAAAAGCTGACGCGGCTCGCACAGGCCTTTCCCGCGGCGCGCAACCTCGTCCGCACGATGCCCAACACCCCTGCGGCCATCGGCGCGGGCATCACGCCCTATTGCACCCTGGCGCCGCTCACCGCCGGCGACCGGTCCACGGTCGAAAGACTGCTGGGCGCGCTCGGCCAGCATCTCGAACTCGGGGAGGAGCACATGGACGCCGTCACGGCTCTCAGCGCCGGCGGCCCGGCGTTTCTCTTTGAATATGTCGGCGCCATGCGCGACGCCGGCGTCGCCGCCGGCCTGCCGCGCGCGACCGCCCAAAAACTCTCAATCGAGACCGTGCTCGGTTCGGCCCGCTTGCTCGCCCGCGACGGCGGCGAACCCGAGGCGCTGCGCGACAAGGTCGTCTCCCCCAACGGCACGACCTTCGCCGGCCTGCAGGTGCTGGCCGCCCGTCAGTTCCGCGAGACGATCAAGGAAACCATCCTCGCCAGCACCCGCCGCGCCGGCGAGCTGTCGCGCGACTGAGCCGGATGCGCTTCTGGCGGATCCTCACCCTGCTATTGGTCGTCGCGGTCGCGGGCATCAACCTGTGGCGCACGGGCCTCGCTGCCTGGCACTGGGACCGGTCGCCGGCCGCCGCCCAAGCGATCGTCTGGCTGCCCGCCTTGTCGGCCCTCTTCGCGGTCGCCTTCGCCTGGCTCATCGGCGCCCTGCTCACCGGCCTGTTGTGGCCGCGGCGCGGGGAGACGGCGCTCGTGCTTGCCGTGGGGGCAGGCGTCGGGCTGGGCGTGACCTCGCTGCTTTTCCATGTTGCTTCGCGCCTTTCCGCCCAGCCCATGGCCGTCGCGTTCCCCGCGGAGCTGCTGCTGGGCTGCGGCCTGCTGTTCCTGTGGTTGCGCAAGATGCGCGCCGTGCCGCCCCCGCCGGCTGCGGTGCCGCCCGCCCGTTCCTGGCTAGGCTCGGTGGTGCGCATGGTCTTCGCCGTCAGCGGCGCGATCGCGCTTTATTCCCTGTGGATCACGTGGCGGGCCGCGCCCGCGGAGCTGTGCGGCGGGACCCTGCCCGGACAACTCCCGCTCGTGCCGGCCGGCACGGCGCGAACCCTTGCCTACAGCGACACGACCGCCCATGTCGCGGCCGGCCTGGGCTCGGCCGGGTTCAGCCTCGCCACCCTGGCGCTGCTCGTCGCCGGCGTGAACCGCCTGCGCAACCGCCTTATCGCCCTCACCGGCGGCCTCGTCCTGCTCGGCACGCCTTTCTTCAGCCGGTTCACCATGGTCGAGCACGCGGATGTGCCGTTCGGTTTCTTCCTGCTGGCCGCGACCGTCCTGATGAGTGTCGCCCGCGATGAAAATGACCGGGGCCTGCTCTTCCTCGCGGGACTAGCGGCCGGGCTCACCGCGTGGATCAAGCCGGAAGGCCTGGTATTCTGCCTCGCACTGGGCCTGGTCTTCGGCCTTGCCCAGCTCCGCCCGCGACTCTGGCGCAACCTGCCGCCGCTGTTCGGCGGGCTGGCGCTCATGCTGGTTCCGCTGTTCTGGCTCGGCTCCCCTCTCCCCTCGGCCGGCCCCCTCGCCCAACTCGGCGACGGGTCGCGCCACGCGCTCCTGTTCCAAGCCTGGTGGCGCGACCTGCCCCACTTCGGCGAATGGTATTCGCTGCCGTTCTTCGTGCTGGCGCTGCATCTTGTCGGACCCGGACGCGGCTGGCTGGAGCGCCGGACCGTCGTCGCGGCCGCACTCCTGCTGGTGCTGCTGACGGGCTGTGCCGCGGCCTGGCTGCTGGGCCCGGCCGACCTGGCGGAACATCTGGCCGGCTCGCTGGCGCGCCTGCTCATGCAGGTCTGGCCGGCGGCGGTCTTTCTCTGGTGCCTGCTGGCCGTCAGGGTTGTGCCGGCGGCCGGGCAAACGTCTCCGGCGGAATCACCGGTGGATTCGGCTCCATCCGGTCGACCAGCATGATGTAGAGCGTGCGACCGTTGGCCACGGTCTCGATCCGGTGCGGCTGGAGCACGCCGCCAACCTCGCGAAAATCCTTGAAGAACGTGTCCACCGCCGTGCGCTTCTCACCGGACACGCGGTAGGCCGTGCGCTTCAGCACCTCGTGGTTCTCCGCGTCGACGCACAGGAAAAAAATGTCGTCCGTCTTGCTCATGAGGAGCAGCTTGTAGGCGGTGCGCCCGTCGATCTTCTCCTCCCCGGCATAGTCGACCGAATAGCCTTTCGCCGCGAAGTCGACCAGCGGGCCGTCGAAATCGGCGTTGGCCATGAATTCCTTGGCGTCGCCCGCGCTCATGTCCTGGGGCCGGCCGGCCTTCGCCTCGGAGTGGCTGATCCAGGGCGGGTGTTCCCCGTCGTAGGCCTGCACCACCCGACGCAGCGGCGTGAAGCTCTCCACCCGCAGCCGGTTCGGCCGCTGCGCCACCAGCGTGAAAGGCACCACCTCGGTGTTGATGAAGGTCCGGCCCTCGACCCGCAGCGCCGTCAGCGCCGCCAGCTTCTCCCCGGCCCGCGCGGCGTGCTTCCGGGCGATCTCATGCCCGAGCTGGGCCTGGGTCGTGACGGCGGCGAGAAGAGCGAGGCAAATGACAAACGGACGCATGGTGCTGAGCCTTATTGCCCATCCCGGACGGTGCGTCCATGCCAGAGTGTCCGCCGTGATTCATGCAGGGCCGGCGCTTGCCGCCGGGCCGCTTGACCCGACGTAACCCGGCCTGCCGACGAGCGGCAGCCCTACAAATCTGCCGCGGCGCTATGCTGCTTGCGGTCGAACTCCTCCGTCCCACACTCCCCCCATGGAATTCGGCTGGTGGCAAAAAGACGATGAAGGCAAGAAGCACCAGGTGTTTGTCGAGGTTTTCGGCAAAAACATCACCTGGCACAAAAAATACGGCCACAACAGCTCGTGGGAACCCTTTGCGCAGCCGCCGACCGATGCCGATTGGGACAAGCTCATCGGCGAAGCCCAGCGCCGGGTGCCGCGCCGGCTCTTTTCCCAAAAACAGTTCGAGTTCATCCTGAGCCAGCGGCCGAAGTGAGCCCCCGCGAACACTCCCGGATTTTTGGCCACAAAAGGCGCAAAAATTATCTCCCGGGGCTGCGCTAATGGCCCGCGCGCCTATGGGCGCCTTGAGAGCCTGATTTGCCCACGGATTTTTGTGACTCTTTGTGGCTAAACCGCCTTCGACTGGGTCGAAAACCACCCGCGCGCCCGCGGCCAGATGAACAAAAACGCCGGGGCGATCTCCTGCGGCCGCTCCATCAGCCAGTGGTCGATCTCCGCCACGGTGAACCATCCGCCGCTCTCAATTTCCTCAGCCTGCAGCGTGAACGGTCCTTCGGACTCCGCCCGGTAGACCCAGACGAATTCCTGCCCCGTTTCCTCCCGCGCCTCGATCCGGAAAAGACGCTGCAAGGGTTTCTCCGGCCGGCAGCCGATCTCCTCCGCCAGTTCGCGCACCGCCGTGCCGTCGTAATCCTCGCCGGCGCCGACATGCCCGGCGGCGGAGGAATCCCACGTGCCGGGAAACAGGTCCTTTGCCATCGAGCGCTTTTGGAGGAAAACCTGACCGGCTTGGTTCCGCACCAAAATGTGCACGGCGCGATGGCGCAGGCCCAGCCGGTGGACTTCGCGGCGCGGCCGCTGACCGGTCACCCGGTCCTGCTCGTCCACCACGTCGAAGAGTTCGTCCAGGTTCTGGGCCATGCGGGCAGGCGGCGATCAGACCCCGAAGCCGGCGCGATATTCCTTCGTGACGAACTGGTTGGCCGCCGGCAGGTTGGTGACCTTCATCGCCGCGGCGTCCCACTCGATCGGCTGGCGGCTGCGAACCGCGATGTTGCTCAGCAGGCACAGCTCGGTGAGTTTCGCCGCGTATTGGAAATTCGACCCGGCAGCCGGGCCGCCCTTGCAGGCGCGGATCCATTCCGCGAAATGCCCGCCTTCCACCCGCGGCAGGGTCTTGGCCGGCAGCGTCGGCCCGAGGGCCTTCATCTGGATCTCCGGTATGATGCGCACGCTCTCATAGTAGGTGCTCGTGAGCACCGTGGCCTTGTTGCCGACCAAAAGCGTGCCGTTGATGGGGAACTTGCGGCCTTCTTCCCAGCCCGGGGGCAGCTGCGGCTGCAGGCCGCCATCATACCAGGTCCACTTGATCGCCGGGCGCGCGCCCTTTGCAGCGAAGTGGTAGGTGATCATCGACGAGGTGGGGGCGCTCAGCGCGTTGGCCCGCCCGCTGATGGCCTCGATGCGCGTCGGGGCGTCGAGCCCGAGCGCCCAGAACGCGCCGTCAAAGATGTGGCAGCCCATGTCGCCCAGCGCGCCGGTGCCGAAATCCCAAAACCCGCGCCAGTTGAACGGCACATAGGCCGGGTCGAAGGGCCGGTCCGCGGCGACCCCGAGCCAGAGATTCCAGTCGAGGGTGTCCGGCACGACCGGGATCATCTTGCTGTGGTCGGGCGCCTCGACCCCCTGCGGCCAGATCGGGCGGTCCGTCCAGCTGTGCAGCTCGCGCACCTCGCCGAGCACGCCGGCGTCGAGCCATTCCTTGAGGATGCGCGGGCCTTCGTTGGCATGGCCCTGGTTGCCCATGATCGTCGCCACCTTCTTCTCCTCCGCCAGCCGGGCGAGCTGGCGCGCCTCCCAGATCGTGTGGGTCATCGGCTTCTCGACAAAGACGTGCTTGCCGAGCTGGAGGGCCGCCAGCGCGATCGGATAATGCATGTGGTCCGGCGTCGAGATGGTGACCGCGTCGATCTGGTTCGCGTATTTGTCCAGCACCCGCCGGTAATCCCGCGCATGGGGCACGTCGGGATACGTGGCGTAGGTCTTCGCCGCCCGCGCGTCGTCGACATCGCAGAAGGCGACGAAGTTCTCGCCCTTGAGTCCGTCCACGGCCGCCGCGCCGCGCCCGCCGACGCCGAAGCAGGCGACATTGAGGCGGTTGTTGGGCGACGCTCCGCCCGCTGTCTGCGAGCGCAGGATCGCGGGAAAGGCCACGGCGGCTACCGAAGCCAGGCCGGCGGAATGAAGGAACGAGCGGCGGGATATCGCGTTTTTCATGGGGAGATGAGACTGGGGCTGGGGCCGGCGGACGGGCCGGTCACGCTGTTGGTCAGGGTTAGGAGCCCGCTGCCGGCACGCAAACCTGATTTCCGCCCAAACATTTCCTTTGTCATCCGGAGGCAGGCGTGTAATCCGTGACCCTCCAAATTTTCCCATGGCCAAAATCGAAGTCAGTCAGGTCGCCGAGATCCTCAAGAAACACAAACTGGATCCTTCCATCCTCCGCGAGATCGTCGAGGAAATGAACGAGATCACCTCGCCCGCCGCGGACGAGGACATCAAGCCGCCCGCGCCCAAGAAGCAGTTCGTCATCGTGCTCTCCGACATGGAGGGCAAGCTCCCGCAAAAGGATCTCACCGGCTGGGTCGTGCAAATCGCCGAGAACGCCAGCCCCTACTCCACCACCGACCGGATCTTCAAGGGCGCCTACGATTTCAACGCCTCGAAGAAAGGCCGCATGCTGCCGGTGAAGTCCGTCGGCGAGGCCCTCGAGAGCGGCAGCGCCAAATATTTCCGCGAGGCCGAGCTCTGGGTGAAGACCAAGCTGCCCGTCGCCGTCGTCGTCACCGACAACGTCCTCCCGAAGGATGAGTTCAAGACCGAGAAGGTCGACAAGCGCCGGAAGCTCGACGGGGCGTAAGCCGGCCCGCCGGCGGGAGCCGCGGCGATCTCGCCGCGTTTTCCGATTCAGATTGAGACATCCTCGGCCCGTTGTCGAAAACCCGGCCGCCGGGACTGGCGTGATTTTTTTCCGGAAAAAGGAAAAAATCCTTGGCATAGCCCGGCTGCGGGTGTGTCGTCTCCTTGGGGTCGCTCACCTTTCGCCGTCCCGTGTTTCTATCAGTGCACCCGTCATCGGATAAGTGAGCGGCGTCATCGCTCCGGACTCTCCGGGGCCCGCGGTCACGGCCGCGTCAACGCCCACCTGCTCCCGCTTGCGACTCAGCTCGCGGAGGCAAAACCCAACAGTGTTATGCATGGATTGAATCCTGAGTCTGCGCTCCCGCGCATCGGCATGGTCTCCACCCACGGCTACGTCGCCGCCGAACCCCCGCTCGGGGCGGCCGACACCGGCGGTCAGGTCGTGTATGTGCTCGAACTGGCCAAGAAACTCGCCCAACTCGGCTTCGAGGTCGACATCTGGACCCGGCGCTTCGAGGACCAGCCCGAGATCGACCTCGTCAACGACCGCGTGCGCGTCCTCCGCGTCCCGTGTGGCGGCCGCAACTTCCTCGACAAGGAATACCTCGTCCGCCACCTCGGCGAATGGTCCGAGCACGCGCTGCGCTTCATCCAGAAGCACCGGCTCCAATACCAGTTCTTCAACAGCCACTATTGGGACGCCGGGGTCGCCACCCAACGCCTCACCGAGGCGCTCAACGTGCCGCACGTCCACACCCCGCACTCCCTCGGCCTCTGGAAAAAGCAGCTCATGGAGCGTGATTTTCCGGATGACGCCGCGAAATTCGAGAGGAAATACAACTTCACCCAGCGCATCAACGAGGAGACGCTGCTCTTTCGCACCTGCGCGGAGATCATCGCCACCACGCCGGACCAGGTGGACATGATCGTGAGGGACTATGGCGCGCCCGCCGAACAGGTGGCGATGATCCCGCCGGGCTACGACGACAACCGGTTCTTCCCGGTCGGCGGCGCCTCGCGCAACGCCACCCGCCAACGCCTCGGCTACGAGGGCAAGGTCGTGCTGGCCATCGGCCGGCTGGCCCGCAACAAAGGCTACGACCTCCTGATCGACGCCTTTTCCATCGTCGCCCCACGCATCCCCGACGCCCGCCTGCACCTCGCCGTCGGCGGCACCGAGCTCAACCCCGCTGAGCAAAAGATCCTGGATGAACTCAAGGCCCAGGCCGCGGCCCTCGGCCTCGCCGACCGCGTGCAGTTCAGCGGCTTCGTGGCCGACGCCGACCTCGCCGACCATTACCGCGCGGCCGACGTCTTCGTGCTCAGCAGCCGCTACGAACCCTTCGGCATGACCGCCATCGAGGCCATGGCCTGCGGCACGCCCACCGTCATCACGACCCACGGCGGCCTGTTCCGCGCCGTCACCTTCGGCCGGCACGCGCTCTACGCCGACTCCTTCGACAAGGAGGACCTCGGCATCTCCATCGTCAAGGTGCTGCGCCATCCGCGGCTCTCCGCCCGCCTCGCCCGCATGGGCGCGCACAAGGCCCGCAGCCTCTTCACCTGGACCGGCATCGCCCAACAGCTGACGAGCCTGATCGAGGAACGCGCCACCGCCCTCGCCTTCACCGACAATGAGTGGGACGAGCCTTGGAACGACGGCGACTGAGTCCCATCTTACCAACCGCAACCTCCGATCCACCATGAAGACTAATTCTGCTGAAAAGACCCCGCGCACGGTCATGGGCCGCGTCAAGGCCTCCTACCCGCGCCTGATCAACCTCCTGGTGCCGCTGGATTTCTCCGGCAAATCCCGCCAGGCCCTCCGCTACGCCGTGCCGATCGCCCAGAAGTTCTCGGCCAAGATCCACCTCGTCCACGTCCTGTCCACGCCGGCCAAGGCAGACCTCGCCAACCTGCCGCGCCTCAAGCAGGCGGCCATCAAGCGGCTGGGCGAGATGTCCGGCCAACTGCCCCCGCGTCTGCGGGCGGGCAACGCTGTCCTCGTGGGCAAGCCGGCCGAAGAGATCCTCGCCCTCGCCGCCCAGAACAACATCGACCTCATCGTCCTCACCACCAAGGGCCTCTCTGGACTCAAGCGCGTGCTCGTCGGCAGCACGGCCGAAACCATCATGCGCCAGTCTGTCTGCCCGGTGTTGTCCGTCCGCCGGCAATAAGCCATGAACCCGCCCCCCGCTTCCATCCGCCTGTTCAGCACCGACCTCGACGGCACGTTGCTGGGCAATCCCGAGGCGTCGCAACGCTTCAAGGAGGCCTGGACCGCCCTGTCGCCCGAGGCCCGTCCGCTGCTCGTCTACAACACCGGCCGGCTCGTCCCCGATCTCCGGCGGTTTGTCGAGAACGGCACGCTGCCCGAGGCCGACTATTACATCGGCGGCGTCGGGACGCAGATCTTCGACGTGCGCGCCGGCCGGTTGCTCGACGAGCTGAACACCCACCTCGCCGACGGCTGGGACCTCGCCCGCGTGCGCGTGATCGCCGGCCGCTACCCGGGCGTGCGCCCGCAGCCGCCCGAGTTCCAGCACGACTTCAAGTCGAGCTGGTTCCTCGACCGGGCCTCGCCCGCGGCCATCCACGAGCTCCGGCATCATTTCGCCGACGCCGGCCTCGACGTGATGCTCGTCTATTCCAGCGCCCGCGACCTCGACGTGCTCCCGCGCCACGCCACCAAGGGCGGCGCCCTCGCCTGGCTTTGCACCCGTCTCGGCGTGCCGCTCGACACCGTCCTCGTCGCCGGCGACACCGGCAACGACGCCTCCATGTTCCGCCTGCCCGGGGTCCGCGGCATCATCGTGGAAAACGCCCTGCCCGAGCTCTTCGAGGCCACGGTCGACGTCCCGACCTTCAGCCCGCGCTCGATCCTCGCCGACGGCGTGCTCGAGGGCCTCTGCCACTACGGCGTCATCTGCGTCCTGCCCACCAAGGAGAAGACCCGTCTCAAGCGCACCGACATGGACCCGGGCTTCCGCCTGCTCTTCACCGGCACCAAGCTCGGCTCGCTCACCGAAAAGGAGCGCGCCTTCCTCGCCACCGCCTACGAGCAGGCCCTCGTCGCCCTGCGCCGCAACATCACCCCCCTCGGCTTCTCCGCCTGCTCGCTCGCGCACAACACCGTCACCGGCACCGACGCCAACTACCGCAGCGTCTGGGCCCGCGACGGCGCCATCACCGTCTCCAACACGCTGCACATCGCCGACGACGACATCCGTGCCGCCCAGATCGCCACCCTCGAGACGCTCCTCAACGCCACCACCCCCAACGGCCAGATCCCCGCCAACGTCCGCATCGACGACGGCCAGCCCGACTACTCCGGCGTCGGCAGCATCGCCTCCATCGACAGCGGTCTCTGGGTCATCAACGCCCTCTACAACCACGCCAACATCACCGGCGACCACTCCCTCCTTTACCGCCACGCCGGCCGCCTCCAGACGATCATGAACTGGCTCAGCGCGCAGGATTCCAACAACGACGGCCTGCTCGAGATCCCCGAGGCCGGCGACTGGACCGACCTCTTCGGCCGCAGCTACAACGTCCTTTACGACGAGGTCCTCTGGTTCCGCGCCAACGTCTGCTACGGCCGCATCCTCGAGCTCATGGGCCAGTTTGACCGCGCCGCCGATTACCTCCGCTGGTCGCAGAAGATCCGCAGCCGCATCCTCGACGTCTTCTGGCCGACGACCGCGCCCGACGCCAACGGCCCGCGCGCCAACCGCTTCGCCGACCGCCAGAGCGGCCTCGGTGACACCCAATATCTGCTGGCCGAGATCACGCCTTTCGCCTTCAACTGGCGCTGCGACACCTATGGCAACATCCTCGCCTTCCTCATGAACGTGCTCGACGTGGACCGCGCGCGCATCGCCTTCCGCTTCATGTGGGGCGTCGGCGTCAACCAGCCCTGGCCCGTCACCAACCTCTATCCCGTCGTGCAGGCCGGCGACCCCGACTGGCGCGCCTATTACACGGTGAACCTCCTCAACCTGCCGCACCACTACCACAACGGCGGCATCTGGCCCTTCATCGGCGGCATGTGGGTGCGCTTCATCCACCGCCTCGGTTTCCACGAGGTCGCCTGCCGCGAACTCGTCCGCCTCGCCGAGCTGAACAAGCTCGGCCGCGACCACGAGTGGGAGTTCAACGAGTGGGCCCACGGCCGCACCGGCCAGCCCATGGGCAAGGCCTTCCAGGCGTGGAGCGCCGCGTCCTTCCTCCGCGCCTGCCACGAGCTCGAGGCCGATCCCGCCAGCCTGCGCGATGGTTGATCCCGCCCCCACCGTCATCTGCTTCGGGGAAATTCTCTGGGATTTCCTCCCGCGCGGCCTTTTTCCCGGCGGCGCCCCGCACAACGTCGCCTATCACCTCCACCAGCTCGGCCTGCGCCCGCATCTGGTCTCCGCGCTCGGCCGGGATGTGCTGGGCGACGAATTGCAGCGCCGCCTGCACCACTGGGGTCTCGACCTCCTCGGCCTGCCCCGCCACCTCGGCCTGCCCACCGGCTACGTCACCGCCACCCTCGGAGCTTCCGGCGACGCGCATTACGAGATCACCCCCAGCGTCGCCTGGGACCAGATCTCACTCGGCGAAGACACCGTTCGCGCCGCCGTGACGGCGCGCGCCGCGGTCTTCGGTTCCCTCGCCCAACGCTCGACCTACAACCGCGCCTCCCTCTCCCGCCTGCTGGCCGTCCTCCCGCCCGACGCGCTGCGGGTGTTCGACGTCAACCTCCGCCCCCCGCACGACGACCTGCCCCTCGTGCGGGAACTGGCCGCGCGCGCCACCTTGCTGAAACTAAACTCCGCCGAGGCCGCCCGCCTCGTCGAGGACGATCCCGGCTATGGCCGCGAGGAACCGCACGCCCGCGCCCTCGCCCGGCAGACCGGTTGCCCCGTGGTCTGCATCACCGCCGGAGAACATGGCGCCGGAATCCTCAGCGACGGCATCTGGCATTGGGAGCCAGGCCGGGCCGTAGCGGTGCGCGATACGGTGGGCGCAGGCGACGCCTTTCTCGCGGGCCTGCTGGCCGGCTTCATCCGACATCGCGAATCCCCCGCCCTCGCGCTCGCCCGCGCCTGCCGCCTGGGCGAATTCGTCGCCGCCCGCGACGGCGCGACGCCACCCTACAACCTATCCGAATAACCCCGTTCTGGAGGGCCGGTCTCCTGACCGGCCGTGGCCAGGATGTGTCTTCAAACCCGCAAACTCCCGAGAGTTTAACCACGAATGCTCCGCCTAACGGCTTCGCTGGGATGAGCCCTCCGCCTAATCGGCTTCGGTTTTGGTCCGGAGGCGCGGCTAATCGCCACGGGGATCCAAGCCGATCTGGACTCCCGTTTCAGTCGGCGATTTCAGCCGCAGCGCAGGCTGCGCGACTGATCCCGGGCTGCCAGCAGGCAGCAACAGGAAGCCGACCCCCGAAGCCCCACTCGGAGCCGATTATTCGCCTGAGTTTCGCACAGTGAGAACTCAAGACGGACCCTGGGCGGCTATGATTCGCGTCCGTTTGCATCATTCACTGGCGAATGGTTAGCCCAAGCTTTCCTTGCGACAAATCGGCCCGTCGTCAGACGCCCAACAAGTCATTTCTCCAGACGTTTTCAGCGTGGAAATGACTTGCGCGGGAAATTCGAGAATTGCCCAAGAAGGATTTAGGCAATCTGCTTCGGCCCATGACCTGTTGCGTGCAAAGACTCGTTTTCGAGTCCCACTAAAACTGATCGGCGGAAGAAGAAATGAATACGCTTCGTTGGATCGCCAGTTTTCCAAGTGCTGTCCTTGCCTCATTTATCGCATGGGTGCTCGACACGAAGATTTTTGCCGGCGTTCACTCGACCTATGGCGGCGGATTCTTCTACAGCCTCGTCGGTCTCATCCCGCTTATTACGTCTGCCGCGATTCCGGCATGTGTGTTTGTGCTGGTCGGAGTTGCTGTCGCGCCAAGCAGAAAGAGAAGAGTCGGTTTTGTTTTCTTCACTCTGTCCCTTATGTTTTCAGCCGGCGGCGTTGACATGCTTTTATTTCAAGACGGTTATTTGCCGTTCTGGTTAGCGAGCGCTGCAGGCATCACGACCGGCTCTGTCATTGGACTTGCAGTCGCATTGCGCGTTCAGCGGCAAAGCCGGCCGATCCAGTTGCCCGAGCCAACGTCCGGGCTGGCGCCCGGCCGCGGCTCATCGTAATCGATCGGCGGAAGATGATGCTCCGCCAATACCACATGAAAGAATCTAGCCCCATCCGAGAATTCTACATCGCCGCTGTCTTGGTCACCGCGCAGGCCATATTCGGATTTTGGCGCTATAGCCCAAAGGCGCCAGTTTGGTTCGCCATCGCTATCCTGGCATCTGTCGCGATTGCCATCGGCATCTGGACGAAGAAGAGGTGGGCACGAGGAGCGGCCATGATTATTGCTACGCTGACGATTCTCGGCGACCTAGCCGATTACTCGACTGCCGCAGTCCAGTGGCTTCTTGTCGTCAGAATCGCGCTGTCGGCTGCGGTGCTCTATTGGCTGAGCAGAGCTGGCGTGAAGTCTCATTTTCCAGATGAGAAGCGTGAGGCCGCCTGAGATGAAGAATTCATACGGGGTCAGGCCGCTAGATGCTACTTTTGATTGCACAGTGAAACCAACTCATCCGCGTCACCGGCTTCGTCGCCTGTTCCTGTTCGTGGGCTCGTCGGTTTGACGCCGGCTTCCTTCCCCACACGGCGCCTTGAGGCTCCGCAGTTGCCTTGGTCTAATGCTTTTGTTTTCACTTTGGTATCTTGCATCGAGGACTTTCACCCCGTCAGTTCACTCCCATGCCGGGCACACTCCAGCCGCCACAGACAACGACCGGGAGCTTCGCTCCCAGTCGTGTCTGAGTTCAATGTTGGCAACAAATCCATCCATGAAAACCATCGTTGTCTTCCTTGCCTTGATCTCATCGTGCATCGCTCAAATGCGAATAGAGGATTGGGAGCCCGATTTTGTATGGGCCGCGTTGAAGACTAAGCCTGAAGAAAATCAAGGCTCGGCGTCACTTACCACGTTGCCTCGAGCTTATCACGCGACGCAGCTTCGGAAGAAGCCTGCGGGCCCTTGGAAGGCATTCGTCGAAACGACCGGTCTACAGATCAAGGCCGAGTTGGTTGGTGCGGGCTGGCAGGTGCGTGAGGTTGGCAGCCCACCGCCGGCGGAGCAGGGGCGAGTCTCCTCATTTGTATTCGAGGCAAAGAAGGAATCTCGGGGCCTGCGCCTCTATATTTCGCTGATACCCGTGGATGATCGCAGCTTCTACGCCAGCTACGTGCAAGCTGCGTTATGAAGAAAGCCGAATCAGGTAGCCGGAATTAATTAGGGCGTGTATTCAAACCCCCATTTCCAAACGGCGAAGGACCGGACAAACGCAGAGTTTTATTAACCACGAATGCATCGCCTAACGGCGCTGCTTCTTGGTGAGCTTCGCCTAATCGGCTTCGCGTGGGATTTCGGGGGTCGGCTCATCGCCGACTGAAACGGGAGGCCAGATCGGCTTGGATTCCCCGTGGCGATTAGCCGCGTCTCCGGACCAAAACCGAAGCCGATTAGGCGGAGGGCTCATCCCAGCGAAGCCGTTAGGCGGAGCATTCGTGGTTAAACTCGCGGGAGTTTGAGGGCTTGAAGACACTCCCTAGCCTCCGGCCCCCACACCACCGGACATCCGGGTCCGGTCTTCGCCAAGCCTATGGCCGACGCAGCCGCACTGGGCGGAGAACCCGAGGGAGCGAGGCAGGCCGGGCCCCAATTTGAGCGCTGTTTAGCGAAGGGGCGTGACTTGTCCGTTCGTCGGATCACCGCAGTCCCGCCGCTTCCGGCTTGAGCCCGCGGGCCCGGAGCGCCTCGGCCACGGCCTTGAGATCGAGCTTGGCGCCGGGCTTCACCTCGTTGCGCTTATACCAGCCTTGGTTCATCTCCAGGCAGAACTGGATGGCCCGGCTGCGTGACGTCACCGATTTCTCGTCGAGGGGATAGAGCGGATAAATCTCCTTCAGCTCGCCCGTCCCGTCAAAGTAGCCGATGTCGAGCGGCAGCGTGGTGTTGCGCATCCAGAAGCCCTGCGGCTGCGGCACGGTGAAGACGAACAGCATGCCCTCGTCCTCGCCCATCGTTTTCCGGAACATGAGCCCTTTCTGCAACTCGGCCGGCAGCGCCGCGACCTGCATCTGCACCGTGCGCTCGCCGACCTTGATGGCGAAACGGTCGTCCACCGTCTTCGGCGCGGCGGCCTGGGCGGTATCGGCGCGACCGCAGCCCGACAGCAGCGTGAGTCCCAACAGACCGCAGATCATCCACGCAGGAATCCGGATGGCTATCCCGCCGAACCGCCCCGCGCCTGCCCTTGGAATATTTGTGTTCATTCGTGTCAATTAGTGGTTTCACTGCATTGACCTGAATCGGCCCCGTCCCGCAATCCCCAATCGCGACCTTCCCGCCCTCGCCTTCACTCCCACTTTCACCTTCACTCTCATGACCCCCTCGCCCCTGCTCTATGCCGACACCCACGCCAGCGCCGACATGCTGTATTTCGGCCGCGTTGAAGTGCACGACCCCTTCATCGCCCTCGGCGTCGGCGGCAAAAAGATCACCGTCCAGAGCGCGCTGGAGTTCGGCCGCGTGAAGAAGACCGGCGGCTTCGACGTCGTGCTGCCGCGCGAAAAATGGCTCGCCCGCGCCCAGGAACTCTACGGCCCCAAGGCCGGCGTCGCCGAGATCATCGCCGCCCTCGCCGCCCACTACCGCCTGCGCTACTTCCGCGTGCCGGACGATTTCCCCGCTTCGCTTTATGTGAAGCTCACCAAGCTCGGCCTCCGGCTGACCTTCGCCGACGGCCTGATGTTTCCCGAGCGTGAGATCAAGACCGCCTGGGAGGCGGGCTGCATCCGCGAGGGCAACCGTCTCTGCACGGTCGGCTACGCCGTGGCCGAGAAAATCCTGCGCGCCGCGAAGATCAAGGGCCGCTCGCTGCTTTACCGCGGCCAGCCGCTCACCTCCGAGTCGCTCCGCTTCGCCCTCGAGACCGCGATCGCCGAACAGGGCGGCAACCCGCAGGACACCATCGTCGCCGGCGGCAACCAGGCCTGCGACCCGCACGACCGCGGCTCCGGCGCGCTCCGGCCGCACGAGCTCATCATCATCGATATTTTCCCGCGCGTCGTGAAGACCGGCTATTTTGGCGACATGACCCGCACCTACCTGAAAGGCCGCGCTTCCGCGGCGCAGCGGAAGCTCGTCGCCACCGTCCGCGAGGCGCAGGTGAGCGCCACCAAGACCATCCGTGCCGGCGTCGACGGCAAACTCGTCCACCAAGCCGTCACCGACTGTTTCGCCGCCGCCGGCTATGTCACCCGGCAGACGAAGACCGGCGCCGTCGGCTTCATCCATGGCACCGGCCACGGCCTCGGCCTGGCGGTGCACGACCCGGGCCGGATGTCGGGGGCCGTCTCCTACCCGCTAAAAAAAGGCTCTGTGATGACGGTCGAGCCGGGGCTTTATTATCCGGGCTTGGGCGGCTGCCGCTGGGAGGATGTCGTCCAGGTCACCGCCACTGGCTCCAAGCCGCTCTCGAAATATCCCTACAATTGGGAGATTCGATAAGCACGGAGGATTTAACACAGAGAACGCAGAGCGCGCAGAGGAGCTCAGCCAATCTGCCTTCAAATACTCTGCGATCTCTGTGTTGAACATTCCGAAGGGTTTCTACCCGTAAGCCATGCCCGAGCTCGCCGAGGTCGAATTTTTTCGCAAGCGCTGGAGCGCCGGACACGGCGCCACGGTGCTCGCCGTGCGCCTGCACGCGGGCAAAAAGGTCTTCCGTGGCACCAGCCCCACGCTGCTGAAAAGAAAACTCACCGGCGCCACGCTGCTCGACTCCGAAACCGCCGCGAAGCAGATGCTTTTTCGCTTCAGCGGCAGTGGCCTGCCCCGAGCGGAGTCGAGGTGGCTGGGCATCCACCTCGGCATGAGCGGCGAACTGCGCGTCGAGCCGCCCGACTACGCCGCCACCAAGCATGACCATCTCATCCTCGTGCAGCAGCAGCGGCAGCTGGTTTTCAACGACCCGCGGATGTTCGGCGGCGTGCTCTTTCACACCGGCAAAACACCACCGGCCTGGTGGACGCGCATCGCTCCGGCGATCCTGTCGAAAGAGTTCACCGTCGAGGCGGTCGCCGTCTTCCTCCGCCGCCGGGCCCGCGCCCCGATCAAGGCCGTGCTGCTGATGCAGGAACGTTTTCCCGGCATCGGCAACTGGATGGCCGACGAGATCCTGTGGCGCGCCGCAATCCACCCGCAGCGCCTGGCCGGTTCGCTGAAGCCGGCCGAGGTGCGCACGCTGCACCGCGAATGCCGGCGCGTCTGCCGACTGGCCCTCGGCACCATCGCCGGGAAAGGTCGCTACCTGCCGCCGAATCTGAACGCGCACATCCCGAAAACCTGGCTGTTCTGGCACCGCTGGGAGGACGGCGGCCGCTGCCCGCGCACGAAGAGGCTTTTGGTCCGCGAAGAAGTCGGCGGCCGCACCACCTGCTGGTCCCCCGTCCGGCAGAAGCGGTGAGGCGGTGTTGCCCGCCGAAACCCTCCGTCAAGTTGATCCTCTGGTGGGCGGGCACGTCCCTGTGCCCGCTTTAGGAAGCGGCCGCATGGCGCATGTTCCTTGCCGGCAGAGAGACCTGCCGGCCCACCTACTTGCCCTCGCCGGCAGAGGGACCGGCCGGCCCACCTGCTGAATTAATTCGGGACCATTCGTGGAATTCGTGTCGCCCCCTCCGCATATTCGGGCTCAATCGACAATCGAGAATCCAAAATAGAAAATGTCCAAAACCCGACTCGACGAACTGCTGGTGGCGCGCGGGCTCTCCCCCAGCCGCGCGCAGGCCAAGGCGCTCATCATGTCCGGCCGCGTGCGCCATGGCACCGACCGGCTCGAAAAGCCGGGCAAGGAATTCCCCGCGGACTTCGAGCTCACCGTCGACCAGCCGCCGCGTTTCGTCAGCCGCGGGGGCGAAAAACTCGCCGCCTACCTTGAGAAGTTTCCCCTCGATCTCACCGGCGCCCACCTCCTCGACGTCGGGGCCTCGACCGGCGGCTTCACCGACTGCGCGCTGCAGGCCGGCGCCGCCTCCGCGACCTGCGTCGACGTGGGCCACGGCCAGCTGCACGAGAAGATCCGTCGCGACCCGCGCGTGACGAATCTGGAGAAGACCAACGCCCGCCACCTCGCGCCCGGCGCCCTGCCCCGCGCCAGTTACGACGCGGCGGTCATGGACCTGTCGTTCATCTCGCTGAAAAGCGTGCTGCCCGCCGTGTGGCCGTTCCTGCGGCCCGGCGGCACCCTCATCGCGCTGGTGAAACCCCAGTTCGAGGCCGGTAAGGCCGAGGTCAACCGCGGCTCGGGCGTCATCCGCGACGACGCCGTGCGCGTCCGCGTGCTGGCCGAGGTGCGAGACTTCGCCCTGCGCGAGCTCCCGGGCGCGACGCTGGCGGGCGAAATGGAGTGCCCCGTGCACGGCGCCGACGGTAACCGCGAATACCTGCTGGGGCTGAGGAAAAGCCGCTGAACCACGTTCCGTTGGAGGCGGGACTACCAGTCCCGCGGGTTACCCGCAGCGAACCACACGCCTCGC
>JAQSDJ010000058.1:0-1113 GCA_029945855.1 Lacunisphaera sp. | reverse complement strand
GCTCCCCCCGCCTCCAGCCTGCCCTGCGGTCCGGCGACAAGCGCCGACCCTGCAGATTCACCCCAGATGCCAGACTCGCCAGATTGATATTCCAATATCCGCGTTTATCCGCGTAATCAGCGGGCAATCCCATGGCGCCCTTCCACAGACTGGCCTTCGTCTACAACTCGGAAAAACCGGGGGCCGTCGAGCTGGCGCATGAACTGATGGAGATCGCCCGGCAAGCCGGCGCGAAAAAGCTGAAGCTGACCGGGGACCGGAAGCTGTCCCGCGCCTTTTTCAAGGACTGCGACGCCTGCTGCGTCATCGGCGGCGACGGCACCCTCCTCGGCACCGTGCGTGGCGCGGCCGCGGCGAACATCCCCGTCATCGGCGTCAACCAGGGCAGCCTCGGCTTCCTCACGACCTTTTCCGCCGACGAGGCCCGCGCCCAATTCGCCGCCCTGCTCGGGGGCGACTACCGCGTCGCGCGCCGCGAACTGCTCGACTGCAAGACCGGACCGCGCCGCAGCGACATCGCTCTCAACGACGTGCTCATCAAGCATGCCAAGCCCTCGCACATCGTCCGCCTCGAGGTTTTCGCCAACGGCCAGCTCGTCACCGACTACACCTGCGACGGCCTGATTTTCTCCACCCCGACGGGCTCGACGGCCTACAACCTCGCGGCCGGCGGCCCCATCATCCACCCGGCCGCGGCCGTGATCGCGATGACGCCGATCTGCCCGCACACGCTGAGCAACCGCACGATCATCTTCCGCAACGACGTGAAGCTCACCGTGCTCAACGTCAGCGAGGATTCCCGGCTGCTGGTGGCGATGGACGGCCAGCGCAACATGGTTGTCACCCAGGGCACCCCGGTCGAAATCTCGATCTCGACGCACACGCTGTCGCTGGCCCAGCGCCGCGACTACTCCCACTTCGAGGTCATGCGCGCCAAGCTCAAGTGGAGCGGCGGCTTGCTGGACAAGAAATAAGACTGATCGAGATCGGCGATTGTGTGGCTGCGGCTTCCAGCCGCAGATTCAAACAAGCCTCATCGGCTGGAAGCCGATGCCACTTACGAGCCCACCGGCATAGGGAGGCGGGACTATCAGTCCCGCGAGGCATGTGCTG
>JAQSDJ010000057.1 GCA_029945855.1 Lacunisphaera sp. | reverse complement strand
ACCTGAACCGCGCTCGATTCCACTTGGTCACGCCCCGACGGCCAGCGGCCAGCGTCGGAAGCCGACGCGAAGCAGGGCCGCGCAGCCGGGAATTCAATGCCCGACCGTGATATCCCCAGCCCGTCCCAAGCAATTTCTGGCGGCGTCCGGGCGGACGCCGGGAGACCAGGCGCATTTGCAGCGCACAGATGCGAGTGATTATTCGAGCAACAATCGAGTAGCAGACGAGTAGCGAACGAGCGACGGTTTCCTTGCAGCCAGCTAAGTTGCTTAGGGGTTCTGCGTCCCTTATTTTATTATTTGAGGAGGCTTCTCCCTTAGACTGGTTCTTCAAGGAATGTTGGTTGTTCGGTGGAGGCGGATGCTTTCTTAGGGTGTAAGAATTTGTGGATGTAAATCGTGATGTGAGAGGCCAGTGGTTCGTTGTCTCGGAGTGGTTTTCAATGGCACGGGTTGGAGCTATGGATGGATCGTCGATACGGGGATTCATAGCTCAGGGTTTTTCGTTGCTTGGGGCAGGCTGCAATCGGGCGACTACCAGGAGCCGGGTTGCAGCCGGAATGCCCGTGACCAGCCCGGCCCGCTGTCGCGCGGGCACGTCGGGCGGCGGAGGCTGGCACCAGCCGGAGCAGCTCCGACGTGACCCGCGCGTTAGCGGCTGCCGGCATCCGCCGGCTTGTCCGGCACAGGTGGAGGCGGCTCGCGGGCTTGAGCGGCTCCGGCCTCGGGCGGGCCTCCGCCGCCCGCCCGCGCCCGCCACCGCCTGCCGGCAGGGCCACGCATACGGCTGCACCCCGTCTCGGCTAACGGGACTTGGATGCAGCCGGCATTCGAGGTGATTCGAGCTGATACGAAGATTTCAGCCGGCGATGTGCCGAGGTTCGGATGGACTTCGAACGAAGCTCGAATGGCCGGCCGCGCCGCAGCGGGTCCGGCCCAATGCCAAAACGACGTTAGGGCTATTGCGTCTACCTGGATTACTGGGAGGTAATTTTACTCTAAGCGAACGCGCTTGGACGTTGGTGTCTTTACTCATTTTTTGTTCTCAGATCAGTTGATGGCACCTGGGCCTTTTTACATGGTGGTGGTCGAGTGGTGGTGGAGTAGCAGTGTAGCGAGACTCTAACGATTTTCGTTAGGGGAGGCGTGTCCCGACTTTTATAGGTAGAAGGTGCGGCTTTTTGCCGCCATGTTCCGAGTCGGCCATGACCTATAAGGGTGATTTTGACCGAGGGTTTCGATGGCCCAGAAAGGGATCAGTCAGTGAGGGCGATTTCCCGATCTTGGAGTCACCGCTTCCCTCATGGTCGTAGGTCGGTTGGAGTGTCGCCTTATTCGACTCCGAAATTGGCGTAGCCGGCTTGGAGCCTAGTTGCCTCGCTGTGCCGGCGGGCAGTCGCCAACAAGCGCGGGCGGCGGAGGCCCACTCAAGGCCGGAGCCGCGAAAATCCATGCGAGGGACTGCACATGCCGGACATACCGGCGAATGCCGACCGGCAGACGCGTAGGCTCGGCGTGGGCTGCTCCGGCTGCAGGCCACTACGGATGCAACTGAGGACATCCCCAACCCGATCTCTGGTGTGGCCCAACGCTTCGTCTATCCAGCCACATTCTCCTTGGGCCGCGTTACCAACCTGGGCGCTAACGGCGACAACTCTGACCAGATGCGATAGCCTCCACTCGACGCGCGATGCGTGCGGCCCGGCCGTATCAGCCGCCGGGGCGTTTTATCTGGCATAAACGCCAAAAACTCACCTTATTTGGTCGTTAAATACCGATTCTTCACGTTTCCCGCTGTTTTCGCCTCTCTTAAACCCCGATTTTCATGCCCTTCATTTTCGGTTCATCGGACACCGCTGAGGCGAATCAACTCGCCAGGATGATCAAGCGGAAGGAGGCGCGCAAGCTCGCTTCGCGCATCTACACCACCGATTTATCCAGCCCACCCGAGGAAGTCATCCGCGCTGACCTGCCGGCCATCATCCGGCATTTCTATCCGGGGGCGATCATCAGCTACCGCACGGCGATTGAAGCGAAGCCCTCGGCGGCGGGTTTCTATCATCTCACCTATGGCCGGAAGGATAAGACGCACGTTTTGCCGGGCGTCACGCTTCGCATTTGGAAAGGTTCACCGGCCCAAGCAGGCGACACCCAGCTTGGGCCGGATTTGTTCATGGCCTCACGACCCCGGGCTTTGCTGGAAAATCTGACCGAAAGCCGCGCCCGGGCGGGAAGTGAACGCAAGACCCTGGATCGGGTGGCCGTCGAGGGCTGGCTTGACCGGCTCTGCCGGATTCACGGGCCGGACGAGCTGCGCCGACTGCTGGCCGCGATGGAAGAAATTGCGCCACGCCTGGAGCTGCCAGATGCGGCGACCCGAGCCCGGGCGATCATCACCGCCCTGCTTGACGGAGATAAGGGGGACGCACTTGTCTCGCCGGTCGGACGGGCGCGCGCACGCCGCGAGCCTTACGACCCGGACCGCCTGTCGCTTTTCACGCGACTGGCCACCCGTCTGGCGACGGAGACTTTCGCCCCGCTGCCGGAAAGGCCGACGGCGGAGCGCCGGCTCCATGCTTTTTGGGAGGCTTATTTTTCCAATTATATCGAAGGCACGGTGTTCACCGTCCAAGAGGCCCGGGAAATCGTTTTCGATCACAAGATGCCCGCCGCCCGGCCGAAGGACGCCCATGACATCCTGTCCACTTTCCATCTCGCCACGGATGGCCACAACCGCCGGGAAATTCCCCACGATGCCGCCGATTTCTTAAGGCTGCTTGAAGTCCGGCATGCTCGCCTGATGCATGACCGACTCGATATTGGGCCGGGCCGTTTCAAGGAGACGGCGAATCGCGTCGGGACCCGGGAGTTCGTGACGCCCGAATTGGTGCGAGGCACGTTACGGCAGGCGTTTGAAGTCGGCCGGCATCTGGCCCAAGCCGCCGCTCGCGGCGCTTTCATGATGTTCATCGTGGCGGAGGTCCATCCCTTCAATGATGGCAACGGCCGGTTGGCGCGGCTGTTCCTCAATGCCGAGCTGACGGCCGGTGACTGCGGCCGGCTGATCGTGCCGACCTCGTTGCGGGTCGATTATCTGACGTGCCTGGAAGCGTTGACCGTCGGGGGAAATCCGGAACCGTTTGTCGGCCTTATCTCTCGGTTGATCCGTTTTTCGGCAGAGCTTCCCTGCGGCTCCTGGGACCTAAGCGTGGCAGCCTTGGAAAAATCCGGCGCGTTGAAGGACACGCCCGCCGGTTCATGGGGCATTGCGACCGCCATGCTTTGACTTAATCGTGCTCACCCGGCCACACCCAGCCGAGTCAGCATATAACCACAACAATTCCTGCTATATGGCCCTGAATCTGCCTCCACTATCCTCGACCGAAGCTGCCGATTGGATCAAGGGAGCGCCCCCGTTTAATGGGCATATACCACACCGTGTGCGCGCTGGTTGGGCACGGTTACCGTCCCTGTCCAAGGAATTTTCTACCGGACTGACTTTGCCAGTGGAGCCAAAGGTGCGAGAGTATTTAATTTGGCGAAGATGCGAGACGGATAGCATCTGGGAGGGACGCATGGCCGCGATGCGTTGGCTCATCGGATTTATCGGGCTGCATGGTCCAGAAACCCGCTCTGACGACTGTCAAATTACTCGCTTCAACGGCGGACAACCATTCGACAGGGCATCGGCGGATGGTAAATTTCTAGATGACGTTTGGCAGGCTTGCACAAAAGCGATGAGCCATTCGACCCATCAGAGTGGGCACATGCCACTCGGCAACGCCGAGTTGGATCGTGCCCTCGGGTTGATCATCGACCATTTAGACCAAACGATTTATCATGCAGCAGGCACGACTGTCCGAGCAGAGGCGCTATTACCTCCGCCATAGGCACAGAGCCCCCAGCGACAGTCATCGCTGGACCCTGACGACAACTGCACTTCCCTGATTTGACCGGGGGAATGTAGGGGTGGTTGGT
>JAQSDJ010000056.1:3595-4012 GCA_029945855.1 Lacunisphaera sp. | reverse complement strand
TCGGTATCGGCTACAGCCAGCATGCCGGCCAGGTCATCGTCGCCGACGGCACGCCCGAGGCGGCGGCCCGGCTCAAGCGCGTGCTGATGAACGATCCCATGATGGGCGTCTTCCGCCACGCCGACGCCGGCTACGAACTTGCCCAAAAATGCGCCGACCGGCTGAATGTGCCTATTCCCATGCGACCCACTGTAGGTCGGGCTTCATGCCCGACGCGTCGGGGATGAACCCCGACCTACATGCCATGCAAAAATCACGCATCCCCCACACCTCGCCCCCCGCCTGGCCCGCCATAGCCGCCGGCCGTTTCGCCGCGGGTATCCGGTGCGACTCGCCGGAAGGCTGCCCCATCGCCCTGCTCGGCTTGGCCGATGACACCGGGGTGAAGCTGAATCACGGCCGCCCCGGTGCCAAGGC
>JAQSDJ010000056.1:0-3585 GCA_029945855.1 Lacunisphaera sp. | reverse complement strand
CCGGGCCCGCGGCCTTCCGGGCGGCCCTCGCCCGCTACGGCGCCGCCTTGCCCGGACTCCCGCGGGTCTTCGACGCCGGCGACATCAAACCCGGCCGTTCCCTCGAGGAAACGCATCGGCGCGTGACCGTCGCAACCGCCGCGCTGCTCGATGCGGGCCTGTTCCCCGTCGCGATCGGCGGCGGGCACGACCTGACCTTCCCGTTCGTCCGGGCCGTCGCCGCTAAATATCCGAATCTTGCCGGTCTTTATTTTGACGCCCATCTCGATGTCCGCGAGACCGCCGGCTCGGGCATGCCCTTCCGCCGTCTCATCGAGAACTGCGGCGTCAGCGCGTTACACCTGCACGGTTTCCGGCCGCTTGTGAATTCGGCCGAACACCTCGCCTGGTTCAACGACCATGGCGGGCAAATCCATGCGGACGGCTCCCCTGTCCGCCTGCCTTATCCTGGAGCCGCGGCGACCTCGCCGCGGTTGGACGCCCGCGGGCGGGGTCGCCCGCGCTCCAATCTGACGTCTGAACCCTCTCTCTTCGCCAGCTTCGATCTCGATGTGCTCGACGCATCGCAGGCCCCCGGCGTCAGCGCGCTGAATCCCTCCGGCTGGAGCGTCCGCGAGGCCGAGGCGTGGGTCCGCGCTTGCGGCGCCGACCGGCGCGTGCGTTGCTTCGACCTCATGGAACTGAATCCGCGTTTCGATCCCGAGGGCCGCACTACCCGCGTCGCCGCACACCTTTTCCTCACCTTCCTCGCCGGTTTCGCCCAACGATGAGCCTCCTGATCCGCAACGCCCGCATCCTCACCCTCGGCCAAGGCACCCTGGCGCGCCGCGGCAAGGACCTGCGCGACCTCGGCCTCATCCCGGCCGGCGAAGTGCTCGTCACCGATGGCAAGATCGCCGCCGTCGGCGCCAAGGTGGAGGCCCCCGCCGACGCCGAGATCATCGACGCCCAGGGCCGCGTCGTGATGCCGGGTTTTGTCGACTGCCACACCCACGCCTGCTGGGCCGGCGACCGGCTGGACGAATGGGAACTGAAGCTGCGCGGCGTGCCTTATCTCGAGATCCTGAAAAAAGGCGGCGGCATCCACGCGACCGTCAAGGCCGTCCGCGAGGCGACCCAGAAGCAGCTGGCCGCCAGCCTGCGCGACCGGCTCGGCAGCATGTTGCGCGAGGGCACGACCACGGTGGAGGTCAAGAGCGGCTACGGCCTCAACACCGAGGCGGAGATGAAGATGCTGCGCGCCATCCGGCGCGCCGCCGCCGAGTGGCCGGGCACCGTCGTGGCCACGGCCCTCCTTGGCCATGCCTTCGAGGGCGACCTGGAGGACTACGCCCGGATGGTCGTGAAGGACATGCTGCCGGAGGTGGCCAAGGAATTCCCCGACATCGCCGTGGACGCCTTTTGCGAGACGGGCGCCTGGACCGTGGAGGCCTGCGTGCGCCTCTTCGAGAAGGCCCGCAAGCACCACCCGATCCGCGTCCATGCCGACCAGTTCAACTCACTCGGCATGATCCCCGAGGCCGTGCGGATGCACGCCCGGAGCGTGGACCACCTCGAGGCCTCGACGAAGAAGGACCTGATCCTGCTGGCGCAGTCGCCGACCTGCGGCGTGATTTTACCGTGCACCGGCCTGCACACCGACCAGCGCTTCACCCGTTCGCGCCTCTTCATCGAGCAGGGCGGCGCCCTGGCGCTGGCCACCAACTGCAATCCCGGCACCTCGCCCAGCCATTCCATTCCGTTCGCCATCGCCCTCGCGGTCCGCTTTTGCGGGCTCAGCCCGGCCGAGGCCATCATCGCCGCGACCGCCAACGCCGCCACGGTGCTCGGTCTGAATGATCGCGGCAACATCGCCCCCGGACAGCGCGCCGACTTGATCTTGCTGCATCACAAGGACGAGCGCGCCCTCGCCTACGAACTCGGCGGCAACCCGGTGGACGTGGTTATCGTCGGCGGCAAGGTCGTCCCCTGAACTTTCCCGGACCAGCCGGGCTGTTGCTCCCCAGAGATTCTTTACCCACCAAAATGAAATACGCCGCCTGCCTTGCTTTCACCACTGTCTTTATCGCCGCCGCCCTGGGCGCCCAAGAATCCGAGGAGGGTTTCGTGCGGCTGAACGACGGCCAGACCTTCGCCGGCTGGCAGGTCACCAAGGAAAACCCCGGCACCTGGCAGATCGTGGACGGCGCCTTTGTCACCCGCGGCCCGCGGGCCCACCTGTTCTACACCGGCGACGGCGTGCCCTTCAAAAACTTCGAGCTGAAGGTCGAGGTGATGACCGAGCCCGGCGCCAACGGCGGGATCTACTTTCACACCGCCTACCAGGACACCGGTTGGCCGACGACCGGCTTCGAGACGCAGGTGAACAACACGCACTCCGACTGGAAAAAGACCGGCAGCGTCTACGATGTCGCGAGCGTCGGCTTTGCGGCCGCCGAGGACCGCAAGTGGTGGACGCAGCACATCATCGTCGCGGGCAATGTCGTCACGGTGAAGGTGGACGGTAAAATCGTCGTGCAATACAAGGAGCCGCCCGGCGCGCAGCCCGGGGCGCAGTTCACCCGCAAGCTCGCCGCCGGCACCTTCGCCCTGCAGGCCCACGACCCGAAGAGCGTCGTCCATTACCGGAACATCCGCGTCAAGCGCCTGCCGGACTGAGCCGGCGGCCCTCCTGCATCGCCCGCCTCAATACCCCGCCGCCTCGTAGGGACCCTGGCCGCGGCCGTAGACGAGGATGTTGCGCTCGAAGGTGCAGACGACCAGGCCGTCGGGCGTGCTGGCCGTCGTGCGGACCAAAATGATGCCCTGCCCGGGCCGCGATTTCGACTCGCGCTTCTCCAGCACGGTCGACTCCGCGTAGAGCGTGTCGCCCACGTGGACGGGCTCGAGGAATTTCACGTTCTGCCACGCGAGGTTGGCCACGACCTTGGAAAAAGTCTTCGTCATCATGCCCGTCAGCACGGCGAGCACATGCAGCGGATTGATGGTCATCAGACCGCCAAGGACTTTTCTATGGAAATGCGCGTCCGCGTATTCCGGGCTCTGGTCGAGGGCGCGCAACGCCTGCGGGCTGCTTTCCTCCTCAGTGAAGGTCTTTCCCGGCCGGTGCTCGTAGGTCTCCCCCACCGCGATGTCCTCGAAGAACAGGCCCATGCGCTCCCGGAAGACGCCGGGGGAGATTTCAACATGGGAGGCGTGGCGGTTCATGACTCAGTAATTGATCCGGGTGAAATAATCCTGCCCGGCACGGGCGATGAGCACGTCGTAGACCAGCCGGGCCACCGTCTCGCCACGCTGGTTCAGGCCCACGGTGCGGACCTTCAGCCACCCCACCCCCGGCTCCTCCGGCCGGTCGGACACCTCCAAAATCTCCGATTCGGCGTAGATCGTGTCGCCGCCGAACACCGGCTTGGTCAGGGTGATCTCGTCGAACCCGATCAGCCGCGTGCGCTTGGCGAAGGTTTTCCAGGTCATGCCCATGATGACCTTGGTGGTGAGGGTCGAGTCCATCAGGCACTGCTTCCACTCGGTGTGCGCGGCGAACTGCTGGTCGAAGTGCAGCATCTGCTGGTTCAGCGTGTCGAG
>JAQSDJ010000055.1 GCA_029945855.1 Lacunisphaera sp. | reverse complement strand
GGCCCGGGGCAACCCGCTGCCAGCCTCGATGGTCTCCCAGGTGATCGCCTCCGTCCGGGCCGCCAGTTCCGCAAAGCCGGTCGTATGCGCGTCCACGAAAGCCCGGTCCACCTGGTCCGTGGCGAGGAGCCGCTTGAGCACGCCGTAGAGAAGTGCGATGTCGCCGCCCTGCGCCACGGGAAACCAGTGGTCGGCCAGCGTGGTGCCGAAGACGGCACTGTCCGTCTCGGACGGCACCCAGTAGCGCTTCATGCCCGGCTCGAAGTAGGGATTGACGAGCACGACCTTCGTGCCGCGCTTTTTGGCGATATGCAGATACTTCGTGCTGACCGGCTGGTCGTTCGCCGGGTTCGAGCCGATGAACACGACGAGGTCGGTGCCCATCCAGTCGGAGTAACTGCAGGTCGACGCGCTGACGCCGAGCGTGGCCTTCATCGCGACGGTCGACGGCGAGTGGCAGATGCGGGCGGCGTTGTCGATGTGGTTGGTCCCGAGGAAACGCGCCGCCTTCTGGCCGGCGTAGTAAACCTCGTTGGTGATGCCGCGGGCCGTGAGGAAGAATGCCACGCGTCGCGGGTCCGCCGCCCGCAGCTTCGTCCCGGCTAGGGCGAGGGCCTCATCCCAGCTGATGCGCGAAAAACCCTTCTCCCCCTTCCGCCGCAACATCGGGTAGGCCAGCCGGCCGAGCCCGCGCAGGGCGCGGTTGTCGAGGTGCGCCAGCGATGCCGCGTCCGCCAGCCGGGCGTGGTCCATCGCCGGCATGGTGTTCAACCGGAGCAGATTCAGCCGCGTCATGCACAGGTGCACGCCGTCGATCGTCCAGTCGTGCAGGCCGGCGACCCCCAGCGCACAACCGTCACACACACCCCGGCTGATGACCTTCCAGGCGTAGCCGAGGTTGTCGCGGTTGGCCCACACCACGCCGGCCATGTCGCGGAAATGCTTCGGCTTGGTGTGCCCGACGCCGAAGGGCGACAGGCGGGACAGACGCTCACCCGGCGTGGGGGTGACTTGATGAAAATTCATGGGCGTGGAAGGCGAAAGCCGGGGCATAGTCAGGCTGGTCGGAGTGAAGGCAAAGGGAAATTTTCCCGGCCGGCGGACCTCTCCTCCGGCACGATTTCGCAAAATCCGCGGAGTCACTCCGCCCCGTTCCGTGCTACGCTCCGGCCGCGAGCTATCGTCCGCCCCACCCGCCATGGATCCGGACTCCGTCACCACCCACCCCGACCTGGTCGCCTATTGCGGCCTGTATTGCGGCGCCTGCAAGGCCTACCGGAGCGGCCGCTGCCCCGGCTGCCGGCAGAACGAGAAGGCCGGCTGGTGCAAGGCGCGCACCTGCTGCATCAGCGCCGGCCGCGCCACCTGCGCCGATTGCGCGACGCACCCCGATCCGCGCCAATGCGGCATCCACAACAATTTCATCAGCCGGCTGTTCGGCTTCGTGTTCCGTTCCAACCGCGCCGCGTGCATCGACCGGATCCGGGCGATCGGTCGCGGGGGCTTCGCCGGCGAAATGGCCAAGTCCGGGCGCCACTCGCTGCCGCGGTGACCGTTCCCACCCCCACCGGGTGGCCCGTCGGAGCGGGATCAACTGCGTCATTGCCTTGCGGGGCCCGTTTCCCCTTCTTTGGACCCCAATGTCCGCCGACCTCACACCTCCCGCGCCTGTCCCCACTGACTTCATCCGCGACATCGTCGCGGCCGACGTGGCCGCGCAGCGCCATGCGAAGATCGTCACCCGCTTTCCGCCCGAACCCAACGGCTACCTGCACATCGGGCACGCCAAGTCGATCTGCCTGAACTTCGGCATCGCCCGCGAGCACGGCGGCGTCTGCAACCTGCGCTTCGACGACACCAACCCGGCCAAGGAGGAAATCGAATACGTCGAGTCCATCACCACCGACGTCCAGTGGCTCATCGCCGGCTGGGCCGACCACTGCCTCGGTTTCAAGCCCCAGGGGGCCCACCCCGCCAAGGTCACCAGCCACGGCCAGCCCGACTACTACCTCGCGCCAGTCTCGCTCCCTGCTCCCGGCTCCCCGCTCCCTGCTTCTGCCGAGCCCTTCTACGCCTCCGACTATTTCGACGCGCTCTACGAGTATGCGCTCGAACTCATCCGGCGCGGCCAGGCCTACGTCTGCGACCTGAACGCCGAGGACACCGAGAAATACCGCGGCGCCCCGGACCGGCCCGGCCAGGACTCGCCGTTCCGCCACCGCAGCGTCGCCGAGAACCTCGACCTGTTCCAGCGCATGAAGGCCGGCGAGTTCCCCGACGGCGCCCGCTCGCTGCGCAGCAAGATCGACATGGCATCGCCCAACATGTGGCTGCGCGACCCGCTCCTCTACCGCATCCGCCACATCCCGCACTACCATGCCGGCGCCAAGTGGTGCATCTATCCCCTCTACGACTACGCCCACTGCCTGAGCGACTACCTCGAGGGCGTCAGCCACAGCCTCTGCTCGCTGGAGTTCGTCCCGCATCGCGCCCTCTACGACTGGGTCCTCGAGAACCTCGGCCTGCCCCGGCCGCTGCCGCACCAATACGAATTCGCCAAGCTGGTCCCCACCTACACGCTCCTGAGCAAGCGCAACATCCTGCGCCTGGTGCAGGAGAAGGTCGTCGCCGGCTGGGACGACCCGCGCCTGCCCACCCTCTCCGGCCTGCGCCGCCGCGGCATTCCCGCCAGCGCCATCCGCCAGTTCGTCATCAGCGTCGGCGTGACCACCTTCAACAGCGTCACCGACATCGCCGTCTTCGAGCACGCCGTCCGCGAGGAACTCAACCGCACCGCCGCCCGCCGGCTCGCCGTCCTCCGGCCCGTCAAGCTCGTCCTCACAAACCTCCCCGCCGGCGAGACCATCGCCTGCGCGGCCGTGAACAACCCGCAGGATGAAACCCCCACCACGCGCCCGGTCGCTCTCACCCGCGAGGTGTTCATCGAGGCCGACGATTTCGCCGAGGTGCCGCCGCCAAAGTATTTCCGCCTGAAACCGGGCGGCGAGGTGCGTCTCAAATACGCCTGCATCATCAAGTGCGACGAACTCGTGAAGGACGCCGCCGGCGCGATCACCGAGATCCGCTGCACCGCCCAGCTCGACACGCGGCACGGCCAGCCCAACGCCGACAAGAAGGTCAAGGGCACGATCCACTGGGTCAGTGCGACCGACTGCCTCGACGCCGAGGTGCGGCTCTACGACCGCCTCTTCACCGTGCCCGAGCCCGGCGCCGCGGAGGACTTCATGAAGGTCGTGAACCCGAAATCCCTCGAAGTCGTCACCGCCAAGCTCGAGCCGTCATTGGCCGGGGCGAAGGTGGGCGAGCGATTCCAATTCGAGCGCCTCGGTTATTTTACGCCCGACGCCAAGGACTCCTCGCCCGCGAAACCCGTCTTCAACCGCGCCATCACCCTCCGGGACGCCTGGGCCAAATAAGACGGCTTGCCGGGCAAGGTCCGCCGCGGTAAGAGGTTAACCCCATGGCGCGACATCTGCGTTTTATTGGACTGCTGCTGCTGATCAGCATGGCGTGCAGCACGTGGGTCTTCTGGACCTACGAACATGGCCTGAACCCGCGGGTGGAGACCTATACCGATGCCCTGTGGTGGTGGTTTGTCAGTTCCACCACCGTCGGCTATGGCGATGTCGCCCCCGTGACCGGCATGGGCCGGCTCGTCGGCGTCGTGACCATCGTCATCGGCATCTACGGCTACACCAACTTCATCGCCATCACCGCCGACTCGCTCCACAGCATCACCAACCAGAAGCGCCTGGGCACGGCGACGGTCCGGGCCCGGGACCACGTCGTCATCTGCGAATACACCGCCTTTGCCGACGAGCTGATCCAGGGCCTCGGCCGCTATCCCGAGCTCGGCCGGCGCGAGATCGTGATCCTCACCGACCTCGTGAAGGTGCAGCCCTACCCGCAACACCACTTCGTGCGCGGCGTGCCCCTCAGCCCGGTCGCCCTGAGCCAGGCCAACGTGGCGGCGGCGGCCTATATCTTCGTCTTCGC
>JAQSDJ010000054.1 GCA_029945855.1 Lacunisphaera sp. | reverse complement strand
AAACCTTCGCGCGACAGGTGGGCGACTTCGTCGAGCGTGACCAACGGCGCGGCGAGCACCGAGACGACCACCGCACCGGACGCGAGGGGCGCGGGTGGATAGAAATAAACCCGGCCGGCCTTTCGATCGAGATACCACTCGCCGGGCTGGTCGAGTTCCTCAAGGACGTTGAGGTAGCGGAAGCGCTGTTTGGGCGCATAGCCATAGCCGTGGTGCGGCTCGGCGAAGGTGATTTCCTTGGTGGCCGGGTCGATGGACTGGATGCGTTGGAAGGAATCGTTCCAATCCCAGACCCAGTAGCCCTGAGCGTAGATCTCGTCGTCCGGTGCCCAAGACGCGGGCCGGTCGCCGTCGTAGGTGATGCGGCCGTAATGGCGGCCGACGGGCACGCCATCGAAACGTTTTTCGCGTTCGAGGCCCTCGATGAAACGTTTTGCTCCCGTCTGCGGCACGCCGGCGGTAAGGAGCCAGCCCTCGTTGGGATAGCGGGCGAGCAACTGGCGGCGGCCGTTGAAAAACAACTCGAGGCCGGGGCTGCCGCGCTGCTCGATCTTCCCGAAGTCAGTGATGCCGGTGGCCCGGAGATCAGCGGTGAGGACCTGCGCGCGGCTCGCCGCGGGCAGTCGGGTGCTGATGGCGGGATCGGTGACGGGTTGCCAGCCGGCGACGGGACGTCCGCCGGTGAGGATGACGCGCGCACCGGGCGCGGCGCGCCAGACGATCGGCGCCTCCGCGGTGCCGCTGTCGGCGGCCGTGAGCGCGAGCGTCGCGGCGAGCGGATAGACGCCCGCGGGGATCTCCACGATGACGCCGCCGGCCGGCAGCGGGCCGCGGGCCTTCAGCGCGGCGACGGCGGCGCGGGCCTCAGGTAATGGCGCCGTGAGCGTGACGGGGGCGGCTTCCAGGGCCGTCGTTAAAAGGAATGCGGTGGCAAGGCGGAGCAAGGTCCGCGGGGTGGAAAGCATCGCTTGAATCTTGGCGGTGCATCGCGTGTGGCAAGCGCGGTGAGAGTGAAATTTCAGGGAAAAGAACGATCTCGATAATTCAAGATATTGTAGGGTCGGCGCTCGTCGCCGGACCGCTCCGCCCGGGAGGAGCGGCCTGCCCGACAAGCGGCAGCCTTACAGGCAATGGCAACCTGCGGGACTGGTAGTCCCGCCTCCATTGCACGATTACGTGGTGGGTTTAAGTTCGAGGAAACCGCGAATCTTGGCAATCAGCGCGGTTTCGTTGAACGGTTTCATCAGCGTGCCGCTCGCGCCCAGTTCCGTGAGCCGGGTCATGACGGCATGGTCGGCGGGCGAGGTGAGCATGATCACCGGGATGGCGCGGAGTTCGGGGGCTTCCTTCAGCCGCGTGAGCGTCTCCACGCCGTCCATGACGGGCATGGCGATGTCGAGCAGGATGAGATCGGGCCGGACCCGCTCGATGGCGAAGAAGGCGTTGTAGCCGTTGCTGGTCTCGTTCACCTCGCAGTCGAACGTGCCGAGCGCTTTTTGGACGAAGAGCCGCAGGGCCTTGGAATCATCGACGGTGAGAATCGTGGGTCGCATCGCCTGACACTGGTGCGAATGGGTCCGTTAAGCACGGTTTATAGTGCGCTGTCCGCTTGCGGCGCCGACTAACGGGGCTAGCGTCCGCGCATGAATAATCTCACCGCCGCGCGCGCCACGATGGCCTTCTCGCTGGGATTCCACATCATTTTCGCGGCAATCGGCATGACGATGCCGTTCCTCATGTCGGCGGCGCACTGGCTGTATCTGAAGAAAAAGGATCCGGTCTACCTCGAGCTGACGAAAATGTGGATGAAGGGCGTGGCGATCCTCTTCGCCGTCGGTGCGGTGTCGGGCACGGTGCTGTCCTTCGAGCTGGGCCTGCTCTGGCCGGGCTTCATGCGGCACGCCGGGGCGATCATCGGCATGCCATTCTCGTGGGAGGGCACGGCATTCTTCCTGGAGGCCATCGCCATCGGGCTCTTCCTCTACGGCTGGAAACGGATGAAGCCGTGGGTGCATTGGACCACCGGCCTGCTGGTCGGAGTGACGGGTTTCATCTCGGGCATCTTCGTCGTGGCGGCCAACGGCTGGATGAATGCCCCGGCGGGTTTCGACTGGGTGGACGGGGTCGCGAGCAATATTGATCCGGTCAAGGCCATGTTCAATCAGGCCTGGTTCCACCAGAGCCTGCACATGCAGCTGGCGGCGTTGCAGGCCGTCGGCCTCGCCGTCGCCGGCATCCACGCGTGGCTCTACCTGCGCGGCCGGGCGCCGGACCTGAATATGAAGGCGCTGCGCATCGCCATGGTCTTCGGCGCCGCGGCGTCGATCGCCCAGCCTTTTGCCGGCCACTTTGCCGGCGAGCGCGTGGCCGCGCTGCAGCCGGCCAAGCTGGCCGCGATCGAGGGCCATTTTGCCACCAGCCGCCGGGCGCCGCTCACGATCGGCGGCCTGCCCGACGCGGAGACGCGCACGATGAAGGGGGGCATCGCGATTCCCGGCCTGCTCAGCCTGCTCGCCCATCGCGACCTCAACGCCGAGGTCATCGGGCTGGACCAATTTCCCCGCGAGGACTGGCCGCCGCTGGTCATCACGCACGTGGCCTTCCAGGTCATGGTCGGGATCGGCTCGCTGCTGGCGCTGCTGGGCGTCCTTTACGTCTGGTTCCGGCGGCGCGGCGCCTTGCCGCGCTGGCTGCTGTGGGCCGTCGTGGCGTGCGCCCCGCTCGGCATGGTCGCGCTCGAGGCCGGCTGGGTCGTCACCGAGGTCGGGCGCCAGCCGTGGATCATCTATGGCATCATGCGGACGAAGGACGCCGTCACGCCGGTGCCGGGCATGGTCTACCATTTTTATCTTTTCCTCGGGCTCTACCTGACGCTGGCGGCGGCCACGGTGTGGCTGCTCCGCCGGCAGATCCTGGCCGTGCAACAAAAATTCGGAGGCTGAAATGATCGACATCCTCGTCAGTTTCATCGCGGCCTCGCTCCTGCTCTACGTGCTGCTGGGCGGCTCGGACTTTGGCGCCGGCATCATCGAATTGCTGCCCGCCGGCCGGCTGCGCGAGGCGCAGAAGGTGGTCATCAACCGGGCGATGGGGCCGGTCTGGGAGGCCAACCACATGTGGCTGATCTTGCTGGTCGTGATTTTGTTCATGGGCTTCCCGACCATCTTCACGACGCTCATGATCGCGCTGCACATCCCGATGCTCGCACTGCTGGTCGGCATCGTGGTGCGCGGGTCGGCGTTCGTATTCCGGCACTATGACGCGGTGCAGGAGCCCCGGAGCCAGGGAATCTACACCGCATTGTTCAGCCTCTCCAGCCTGTGGTCGGCGTGCTGGCTCGGCATCATCGCGGCCAGCCTCAACCGCGGCATCATCGACCCGGCGTCGCGGGATGTCTGGGCCGCGTGGTTCGCGCCGTGGTGGGGCGTCTACCCGCTGGCCGTGGGCGCGTTCGTGGCGTGCATCTACGCCTTCCTCGCCAGCATTTATCTCGTCGGCGAGACGGAGGAGCCGGAACTGAAGCGGCGCTTCGTGCGCCTCGCGGCGTGGGGCAACGGCCTGGTCGTCCTCGCCGGCGGGCTGGTTTTCGCCGCCTCGCTGGGCGAACGCGAGAGCCTGCCGGCCGCCTTCCTGCGCGACCCGCTGAAACTCGCCATCGTGGGGCTGGCCACGCTGCTGTTCGTCGTGCTGTGGGTCTTCGTGGCCAAGCGCCGGACCCTGCTCACGCGGATCGTGGCGTCGGGACAGGTGGCGCTCATTTTGATCGGGTGGTATGTGCTCTATGCACCGAACGCCCTGATCACGGCGCAGGGCCCCCTGAGCTTCTACGACGAGGCCGCGCCGCCCGCCACGCTGCGGCAGCTCGTGCTGGCGCTGCTCATCGGGAGCGTCTTCATCTTCCCGAGCCTGTTCTATCTGTTCCGGGTTTTCAAACGGTCGGATGGGCCGAAGGAGTAGGCCGGGACCGGCGAACCCGGGGATTGTGTAGGTCGGGGTTTATCCCCGACAGGTGTCGGCTGAGAGTCG
>JAQSDJ010000053.1 GCA_029945855.1 Lacunisphaera sp. | reverse complement strand
GAGCGCCTGCAACGCCGCGACCATGATGCGCGTGTCGCGGCTGAAGAGGGCGCCGTGCAGGGTGACGGTCTGCCGGCCCAGCGCGGCGAGGATCAGCGCGCGGTTCGTGATGCTCTTGGAGCCGGGCAGGGTGACGCTGCCGCGCACCGGCTGGGTGAAGGGCGCGATGGGAAGTTTCTCGGGATACGCGCTCACGGGATCGGCCGGAACTGGTCGCGGTAGGCCTTGCCGCGCTCGAGGATGGCCTGCACCTCGAACCAGTCGCGGTTGGCGAGCGCGCGCTCGAGTCCGTGCAGTTCCTCCTGGTAGCCGCGGACGGCCCGCAGCACCTCGTCGCGGTTCTGCTCGAGGATGGTTTTCCAGAGCTTGGGGTCGCTGCCGGCGATGCGCGTGGTGTCGCGCAGGCCGCCGCCGGCGAAGTTGCGCCAGCGGACATCGCGCCTGGCCAGGGCGGCGCAGAGGGTGGAGGCGAGCACCTGCGGCAGGTGGCTGATCTGGGCGACGATCTCGTCGTGCGCGTCGGGCTCGACCGTCGCGACCTGCGCCTCGAGCGCGGTCCAGAAGGCGGCGACCCGCTCCGTGGCCTGGGCGTCGGTCTCGGGCAGCGGCGTCACGAACACCGTGCGGCCCTTGAAGAGGTCGGCGCGGCTGTGTTCCCAGCCGGTTTTTTCGGAACCGGCCATGGGGTGAGAACCGACAAAGTGGGCGCGGCCTTTGAGCGTGATGGTGGCGGCGCGGCAGATCTCGCCCTTCACGCTGCCGACATCGGTCACGAGGGTGCCGGCGGCGAGATGGGGGGCGATTTTTTCGACCAGCGGCCCGATCTGGTCCACCGGCGTGCAGATGACGACCAGCGACGCGCCGGACACGGCCTCGGCCGGGGTGGCGGCGACGTGGTCGCACCACGGCTGGTCCTTGAGCTGCAGGCGGGTCTCGGGCCGGCGGGCCCAGAGCACGATGCGCCGGGCGGCGCCCAAATGCCGGGCCGCCCGCGCCACGGAGGCGCCGAGCACGCCGGGAGCAAGGATGGCGATCTGGTCAAGCACGCCCCCCAGCGAAAAGCCCCGGCCCCGGATTGTCGAGCCAGCGTCTGCCAAACCCGTTGCCTTTTCGAGCCGGCAGGGTAGATTGCCCACCCGCATGAATTACGACAAGGAACCCGAGCTGCCCGATCCCGTGCCGGTTTCCACGCGGCCCCGCTGGCTCTTGGGACTGCTGGCGGTCGTGGTGCTGGCCGGTCTCGGAGGTTTTATTGTCTTTTGGCGGGGGGCGCAGCCCCCGGGCCCCCGGGGGGGGCTTACGGCTGCGGAGCAAAAAAACGCGGCGGAAATGACCTATCTGGAGGGCCGCCTCGCCATCCTCTCCGACCAGCTGGGCCGGCTCGGCGAGGCCGGCCCGTTGGCCGACCAACTCAAGCTGATCGAGGAAGCGGTGGAGCGGCAGGACCGGTTGCGACGCCTCCGGCCCGCGCCCGTGCCGCAGGACGAGGTCAGGTTCGCCGAATGGCAGACCAAGCTCGGCAACGTCCGCGCCCGCGAATCGAACCGGCTGAGCCAGGAAGCGGAGGCGGCGGCCAGCGCGCTGGGGGGGAGGGACCGGCCGGCCGCCGTGGAGAAACTCAAGGAGGCGCTGCGCCGGCAGCGGGAGGTCAACGCCGGGCTGGCGATCCCATCGCTGAAAAATTATGCCCGGGAGGCCCGGCTGCAGCAGGAGGCCGAGCACCTCGAGGCGGAGCCGCTGCAGGCTGAGGCGCAGGGCCTGCTCGCGCAGGCCCGGGCCCACGTGGCGGCCGGGCGTTGGCACGACGCGCTGGGGCAGTTCGCCCGGGCGCGCGACATCCAGCTCAAGCTCAACCGCGACTACGCGCGCTCCCGGTTTTCCGATCTCCTCGCGATCGACCGGCTCGACGCCGAGATGGCCGCGCTGAGCGCCACCGAGGCGCACGACCAGCTCGAGGCCCTCGTCGTCCGGGCCACCGCGGCCGCGGCGGCGCAACAACCCGCCGAGGCCGACGCGTTGCTGGCGGAAGCCGTCGCCCGGCAGAAGCTGATCAACGAGCAGTTTGCGAAAAGCCGGTTCGTCTCGATGGAGCGGCTGGAGCAGCTGGAAGCGGACCGGCAGACCTGGCGCGCGCGCGCCGCGCTCGGCGAGGTGGCCGAGCTCGACCGCACCGCCACGGGTCACTTGCGGCGGCGCGAGCTCTTTCAGGCGCAGCGGCTGATCACGCAGGCGCTGGAGAAACTGGAGGCGGCCGTGGCGCAATCGCCCAAGGCCCGCGGCCTCGGGGAGGAACTGCGTCAGCGGCTCAATTACCTGGGCCTGCGGCAGGCGGATCTGGTGCAGATCCAGGACCAGACCTATGATCTTTTGCAGCCGTTGCCGGGCGATGAGCCGTTCGCCCTGCTGAAGACCGAGGTGCCGCAGTCGCTCTACGGGTCGGTGATGAACGGCAACCCCAGCCGCAACGCCGGGCGCACCTTCCCGGTCGATTCCGTGACGTATGCCGAGGCCGGGGAATTCTGCCAGCGGCTCGGCTGGGTGCTGGGTGCGACCGTGCGCCTGCCGGCCGAGGCGGAGTTTCGCCGGGCGGTCGGCCATGCCCCCGCCACGGCGACCAATGCCTGGGGCCTGGAGAACGGTCCCGGCAAGAGCCGGCCCGCCGGGGAAAAACCGGCGAACGCGAACGGGTGTCACGATCTGCTGGGCAATGTCGCGGAATGGCTGGCGGCGGAGGCGGCGGCCGACACGGCGCTGGTGGCCGGCGGCAGCTTTGCCGAGAGCCGCGGCCAGTTGCAGGCGTTGCCGATGCGGCGGGCCCCGAAAACCGAGCGGGCGCGCACCACCGGCTTCCGCGTGGTGGTCGAGATCGATCTGGCGGCGGCGCGGTGAGGTTGCGGTAGGGCGAGTCGTCCCCGACGAGCCGCCCTGAACCGCGGCTCATCCGGAGGATTCGCCCTACCCGCTAAATCATTTGCCCAGCTTCACGATCAGCGCGAACTCGGCGGGCCTGACCGGTGAGACAGAGAGCCGGCTCTGGCGGATGAGCTCAAGGTCCTTCAACGCGGGCGTGGCCTTCAGCTGGGCGAGGGTGACGGGCTTGGGCAACGGCTTAACTGCGGCGAGTTCCACCGCCACCCAGCCATCCTCGTCGGCGGTCTTGTCGGGAAAGGCGGTCTTCGTGACCCGGGCGAGACCAACGATGCTCTTAGCTTCGCCGCTGTGGTAGAAATAAACCTCGTCGCCGACGGCCATGGCCCGGAGGTGGAGGCGCGCGGCGTAGTTGCGGACGCCGGTCCAGTCGGTGCGCTGGTCGCGGACGAGATCGTCCCAAGAATAGGTTTCGGGTTCTGATTTCACGAGCCAGTGGTTCATGGGAAGAAGGGTTGCCCCGGAGCTTACGTGTCGGCGCGGGAAGGCAACACCGGTCTTGGGGTAGGGCGAGTCGTCCCCGACGAGCCGACGCGAACGGCTCATGAGGATTCGCCCCACCTTAAATTGACGGGAACGACGATTTACCTCGAAGGCCTCCAGAGGGGAACCGGAGCGAGCCGTCCGTTCACCCGGTAAACATACTGGGTGATGATCCAGTCGGCGGAATAGACGCTCGGTGCGGAAACCTCCGCGACCCGATCGAGGCCGGGCAGATCGTCCGGGGCTTCCGTCACCACCAGGTCGCCGGGGACCAGGCGCCCGGCGGCGGCGAGCCGCAGCAGGACGGGCCGGCGCACCGGCAGCACCCGCAGGTTCCGGTCGGCCAGCAGGGGCAGCACGACGGATTCGTCATGCACCACCAGAAAAATCCGGACCGCGGGCAGGTCGCGGACGAGGCGGCGCAGACAAGACCGGACCTCGCCGACCACGGGGTAGGCGGAGGTTTCCAGCGCGTCCCGGTCACGCACGGCGGCGAGCAGGGCCGCTGGATCACGGTTGAACGACTGCAGCGGGCCGGCGACCACCAGGGTGATGACGAGCAGCAGGTAGAGCCAGCGGACGGCCCGGCGACCACGGGATTCCGTGGCCCAGAGCGCGCAGACC
>JAQSDJ010000052.1 GCA_029945855.1 Lacunisphaera sp. | reverse complement strand
CCCATAACCATCAACCTAAACATGCCTCGGTCCCCAAACTTTGGTGTAGACCCTGTAGACCCAACTGCATGAGTTCAGCTCAGAGCGAAGGCTGGTGGACGCCACTGGACTCGAACCAGTGACCCCCTGCGTGTGAAGCAGGTGCTCTAACCAACTGAGCTAGGCGTCCAAAACGAGGGGCAGACGGTTAACCGGCCCCCTGCTCAAATCAACCTTGTTTTGTGTCCGGCGGAAAATTGCCCGTTTCCCCGGGAAAAACCCGGTTTCCGGGCAGACCGCCGGCCCACCGGCCGCCGGGACCGGTGTTCACCCGAGGCTGCCGTGCCGGCTATTCGTGATGGGTCGTCCAGATCACCGTGACGACCGCGGCGAAGAACAGCGTCGGCCCGATGATCACCCAGGGCGCGATCGGCACGCCGTAGTGCGGGATGGCCCAGCTGACGGCGAGGCACTTCAGCGCAATCACCAGCCAAGCCGTGCCGAGCAACCAGCATTCGAGTCGGGAGAGCCCAGCGAGGGGATGGATATTCAGTTTCACGCTGGAAAAATACACCCCGGCGGCCGGAGCCGCTGCGCAAGCCTTGGCCCTTGCTGCGCACCGGTTGCCACCCTGCCCGCGGAGCCGGCCCCGTCCCGCGGTTCAATCCGTCTTGGGGCCGTTGGCCGGAGCCAGACCCTCGGCCAGGGCCCGCAACAATTGTTCCTCGGAGTAGGGCTTGGCCAGCCGGACGTGGATTCCGAGCTGGGTCAGGAGAACATCCGTGCCGTCGGTCGCGCCCATCATGCCCTCCCCGGTCATGCCGGACGAGGCCAGGATCGGGATCGCGGGATCGGTTTGCCGGATCTCCGCGGCCAGCTGATAGCCGTTCATGCGGGGCATCATCAGGTCGGTCAGCACGGCGGCAAACGTGCCGGGCTCGCGACGGAATTTCTCCAGACCCTCCACCCCGTCCGCCGCGGTTTCGATGACATAACCGTGCCGCTCCAGCGACCGGGCGGTCACCTCCCGGATGGTCTCCTCGTCATCGACGACGAGCACCCGCCGGCCGGCACCCACCGCGAGCTGCGGCTGGGGCGGATGCGATCCGGCGGCGGCCAGGGGGGCGGTGACGGCCGGCAGCAGCACGCGAAACTCCGTGCCCTGATCCGGGGAACTTTGCACCTCCACCAGGCCGCCGTGGCTGCGCACAATGCCGTAGACGGTGGACAGGCCCAGGCCCGTGCCCTTGCCCTGCGGCTTGGTCGTGAAGAACGGCTCGAACATCCGCTCCATCACATCCGCCGGGATCCCGACGCCGGAATCAGCCACCACCAAGGCCACGTAAACACCCGGCGGCAGCAGGACGGCCCCGGACTCGCGTTCCCGCTGCAAGGTGACGTTGTGCGCGCCCAGGCGCAGCGTGCCGCCCGCCGGCATGGCATCGCGCGCGTTCACGGCCAGGTTGAGCATCACCTGGTGCAGCTGGGTGACGTCACCCAGGATCGGGCAGACATCCGGGGCGATGACCAGCTCCGACCGGATGTTGCGTGGGAAAGTCTCGTCGATCAGGGCGCCGATATCCTTGAGCAGATGCCTGGGCTGCACCTCGCCCCGCGCTCCGTCCACCCCCTGGGCGAAGGTCAACACCTGCCGCACGATGCCGGCGCCGCGCTTGGCCGAGGTCTCGATCATGCCCAGCAGTTTTTCGGCCTCCCCGCCGGGGTATTTGATCTTGAGCAGCTCCAGGGCGAGGGTGATCGGCGCGAGGATGTTGTTCAGGTCATGGGCGATGCCGCTGGCCAGCAGGCCGATGCTCTCCAGCCGCTGGGTGCGTCTCATCTGCTGCTCGAGTTTTTTCTGCTCCGAGACGTCGTGCTTCACCGCGACATAGTGCGCGATCCGCCCCTGCTCGTCGCGCACGGGCGCGATGGTCATCTGCTCCTGGTAGAAGGTCCCGTCTTTCCGGCAGTTCTCCAGTTCCCCGTGCCACACCTCACCCCGGCGGATGGCCGCCCACATCGCGGCGTAGAAGGCGGCATTCTGGCGGCCGGATTTCAGGATACTCGTCTTCCGCCCGACCGCCTCCGCCGCCGTATAACCGGTCATGGCGGTGAAGCCCGGATTGACGAACTCGATCACGCCCCCGGCGTCGGTGATCACCCAGCCGCTCGACGAGGCCTGCACGGCCGCGTTCAGCAGGTTGAGGTTCTCCGACGCCCGGCGCGGCTCGGTCTCATCATTCAGGATCACCAGCAGGTGGTGCTCCCCCAGGAAATGGAAGGGCACAAACCGGATCTCCAGCCAGAGTTGGCGGCCGAAGGTGCTCACGAAGGGGCCGCGATGCACGACCTCCTTGCGGGTGGCCAGCGCCTCCTCGGCGGCGGCAAGCAGGCCGTGGCGCCGCCAGGATTCCAGCTGGCGGAAATTCTGGGCGAGCAAACCCGCCACGTCGGTGCCGACGATCTGCGCCGCCGCCATGTTCGCGGTCGAGGCCGTGCCATCGGCCCGGTAGGTGATGACCCCCAGCGGCGAGGAATGCAGCACGGTGCGCGCAAACTGCAGGGCGTCCTTCGTGCGTTCCTCGGCGCTCTTGCGATCGGTGATGTCCGTGTGCGTGCCGAGCATGCGCCGGGGCCGGCCGGCGGCATCCCGCTCGACCACCCGGCCTTGGGACTCGATCCACTTCCAGTCCCCGGTCTTGGTCTTCTGCCGGAATTCCACGAGGTAGTGGTCAAGTCGGCCGGCCACGTAGTCGGCGTAGACTTGGTAGACCTTCTCCCGGTCGTCCGGATGCAGGCGTTCGCGCCACGCCGCGTTGGTTTCACGAAAGGTGGCCGGATCGTGGCCGAGCATGCGGGCATAAATGTCGTTCACCATGGTCTCGCCCGTCTGGACGTTGAGGTCGTAGATGCCTTGGTTGGCCGCCTCCAGCGCCAGTTTCAGCCGCTCCTCGCTGTCACGCAGCGCGTTTTCCGTGACCACGTGCCGCTTCACCAACCGCCGCGTCAACACATACAGCAGCAGGGTGGTAACGGCGATGAACAGCACCCCTTTCAGCGTGTTGATCGCCCAGATGGCGAGCGGCACCTCGTTCCGCCACGAGACCCAGGTGTCACTGCCCACGATCCACGCCAAGCCGACCATGGCATAGACCATGGTAAGGCTGAGGGGGGTGTTGAACCGGGAGGCAGGCATGGTCGGGCGAGATAGCGTCACGCGGGAGAGGGGCGCCGGACCGATTGCCCAGTTGGTCCGAAGCGAGACGGTGCATAACATGTGCAACATGTCGCCGTCAACAAGCCGCCGCAGGCGATCCGGGAAAAATATTAGCGGAACCCGCTAATAAGTCCGATCGGCCCTATTGCGTTTGGGAAACAAAGTCCTGCACAACTCGCAGGTCGTGCCGTCGCAGCCGCGCGCGGTGCAGTGTTCACGCCCGTAGAAGATGATCCGCAGGTGCAGCTGGTTCCAGCGCTCCGGTGGAAAGAGTTTTTTCAGGTCGCGCTCGGTCTGCTCCACGTTGCGCCCGCTCGTCAGCTTCCACCGCTGCGCCAGCCGGTGGACGTGCGTGTCCACGGGAAACGCCGGCACGCCGAACGCCTGGCTCATCACCACCGACGCGGTCTTGTGCCCGACGCCCGGCAGCGCCTCGAGCTCCGCGAAGGTCCGCGGCACCACGCCGGCGTGCCGGTCCATGATCAGCCGCGAGAGACCGCTGATGGCCTTCGCCTTTTGTGGCGACAGCCCGCACGGGCGGATGACCGCCTGGATCTGCGGCACCGGCACGCGTGCCATGGCCGCGGGATTGTCCGCCAGTGCCCACAGGTGCGGCGTGACGAGGTTCACGCGCTTGTCCGTGCACTGGGCCGAGAGCAGCACGGCCACCAGCAGCGTGTAGGCGTCACGGTGGTCCAGCGGGATGGGCGTCGCGGGATAGAGTTCCGCGAGTCTTTGGTCGAGGTAGGCGGCCCGGGCGGCTTTGGTCATGGGCAGCGCAAACGCAAGGCGAGTCTGCGAAAATGGCAATGGGGGAGTGGCGCGGGTCGCCGACAGGCTGCTTGAACGGTATAAGTTGAAGCATAGCCACGACGGTTATG
>JAQSDJ010000051.1 GCA_029945855.1 Lacunisphaera sp. | reverse complement strand
GGGCTTGGGCTCCCTGAAATACATGATCTGCATCTCCTGGTAATCGGTCGCCATTTGCGCCAGTCGTTCCTCGGGTGGAACAAGGAGAAAGGTCCCCGGGACCGCCATCTCGTATCTGGCCCAGGCGGCAGGAAAAAACACCTGCTTATGCTCCACGACCCGGGCGCGCAGTTCATCGCGGGCGATGGCCCCGGCTGCAGCGGGGTGATCTGCCAACGCCACCAGGTCGGCGTAGTGCCGGGAGAATCGGCCGGGAGTCGGCTTATCCGCCGGCCGGTGGGCCTCGGCGTGCAGGATGGTCGCCTTCTCCCAGAAGGTCCGCTCGATGGAGAGCACGCGCACGGTCACGGCTGCCTCCCGGATCGTGCCGGGATACGCTTCCGCCACATACGGCTGAATAACCTTCTGGTCGGCTGGCCAGGCATCTGAGCGGGCGCCGCATTCGATCTTCACCTCGCGGGCGATATACGCGGTTCCGGGAAGGGCCGGAAGTGAGGAGGGATACTGGAAAAGGAGCGTCTGCGAGTCGTCAGCCGAGACCGTGATGGACCAACCGGCCTCGCCCAGGGCCGTGACGGCCCGGGCCCGGAGGGCGGGTAAGAGTTTTGCGGAAATCTTCTGCGCGCAGGCGGCCGCGAGTTCCTCCAGCTTGCGGCTCTGTTTCTTCCGTGACTCCTGCTGCTCGGGATCGCTCGCGCCGCCGAAGCCAAGCCAGTCTTTGCTGAGCGATACGTCGATGTCGGAAAACCTCTCGATCGCCCGCCAAACCTTCGACAGCGAAGTCCCGCCCTTGAAGATCAGGTGATCGCTGATGCCGGGCAGCGAAAACAGCTCGCGCAGGGTCCAGCAGACCCAGAAGTCTTTTTCCAGGGGCACGGGCCCGATACCAAGTTTTTGAGCGGCGGCATTGAACAGTTCCGCCCGCTGGGCCGGAGTGAGGCGAAGAACGGAGTTCATCGAGAATCTGGGGCGGCGATGATCTGGGCAACCAGGGGCTGCATCCAACCCGGCAGGCTGGAAACGAGTGCCTTCAAGTCCGCCTTGGTGGCGGCATCGAGTTGGTGGCGAAGGCGGTCGAGGGTGGTCGCGCTCATTCCGATCTTACGCAGGTGCCGCAGTGCTTGGATGACCAGACCGGCCGGCCGGCCGGCGCCGAACAGGTTGCGCGGGGCGGCATGCCGAAAAACGATGGTCAGATTCCCCAGCGCCACGCGGCGGGAGGCGCCGGCCGTCTGCACTACAATCTGGGCCGGCACCTGATCGGAAAGCCCGAGCAGGTTGGCGGCATAGGCTCCGGTAAACTGCCAGACGGCCCCGTTGTCTTTCATCAATGCTTGCACCATGGCGCTGGGATCCGGAGCGGTCTGGCCGATCAAGGGATGGGAGCGGGGCAGATCATAGAGGCCCTGACGAACTCTCCGCAGGGTGCCTGCCTTGACCAATCTGGCCAGGGCTTGTCCAACGGCCGGCTTCTTCCCAAATTCGCTAAAGTCCTTGATCAAAAACACAGAAGCATTTGTCCGGGCTCTAATAGACCGAAAAATCTTATCATCAATGCTTTGGTGGTATTTGCGCACAGCGATTATGTCAAAAAAACAAATCAGTATTATTGACAATGCCAAGCCGATTAACTCTCGGCACGGGGCCTGAGGACAGAGGACGGAGGACACGCCGTTGTTGCGTTCTCGCAACCCGGCGGACGACTATGCCGCCTTCGAGGGGTTCTCGCTGCAGGCGGTGGAGCAATAGGAGAAAGCTGAAGGCTGAAAGCTCACCGTTGTTGGCTGCTGCCAACCCGGTGTTTGTCCCGAGAACTCCGTCCTGTGGCGGATTCTCGGGCAAAGAAAGAAAGCTCACCGTTGCTGGCTGCTCCGTTGCCATGTGCTCATGGCCCGGAGTCCGTCCCGGTATCTCACGGCGTGAATACCTGGCGGATGCCAGCCCGGGATCAGTCGCGCAGCCTTCGCTGCGGCTGAGCTGGTATCACGGGGTTCGTCCACCGGCCTTCCGCCTTCGCCTGGCTATGGCGAGACAAGGCGCCGGGGCGAATGTCCGGAAACCTGCGTGTCTTTCGGCGCAGTTTCAGGCAAGGAAAGCTGAGGGGAGAGCAGACGGACGACTGATTGGAGGAAGCATTCGTAAGCCGGCGGAATTTTCATGCCTAATGTTATGTGCGCCTGAAAAGACAGGCCTAGGCTTTCAGCGCCTTGAGACCGAGTGTCGGGGCCGCCAGCGCCTGATGCTTGTCGTAGGTGTATATCTCGGGGAAATTATTGTGTATGCCGGTGATTAAATGCAGGCAGTCCGCTGAACGGAGATACACCGTCTCCGGAAGGGTGGCATAGGTCTTGGCGGCGGCTTCGAGGATCTCCGGATCCAATGGGATCCACGTCCAAAACCCTCCGATGTCGTCCATGTTGAATTGACGAACTGCTGTCTCAAATTTGGTGCGCGGCCAAATTTTCTCGCGCACTTGGCGATGAAAAATCCCCATCAACTCAACGCGAACCAATTCAGACACGAAGCGCTGGTCTTCATTTTCGAACAAAGCCCGCACCTCCTTGGATTCGGCTTCGGCCACGTAGAACTTCGCGACCATCGAGGTGTCGCTAAAAATCATGGCTCAGCGGTCTCCGCGAATTTCGTCCAATGCTGCCTGGGTCGTGTCACCTGGCGCCTCCGCCATCATCGCCTCATATTCCGGGAGCACCGTGCGCTTGCGATTTACCGTGCGGAGGAGCGACCGATTAACCAGCACGGCCACCTCCTGTCCACGATCAGTAATTGGAACAGGCCGCTTCAAACTCCCAGCACGCCGGACAAGAGTCCCGGTGTCGTTGTGGAGCTGCTTGATGGTGAGGACAGTGGTAGTTGGCATGGGTGTAACAGAGTCACGTTTGGTGGAAATGGCAAGTGTCACAGAGACACCAACACAATAGCACTGTCTTTTTCAGGCCCGCCACGAGTGCCAATGTCTTGACGTGTCCATTCATCAGCCACCCTCTTTTGAGTCCCCAAACGATTGATTAAACGGGATATGCACTTGACGTAAGCAAGGCGGACAAGGACGCCGAACTCCCAGGGTCTCCCTGTCATAGCATCAGCCGGAGAACCTCGTTGAGCTTTCGTCCGAGTGCCCGGCGACGCTCATGAGACACGTGTCCGGTCACAGACTGAATACTCTCCTTGGGGATGATGTAAAAGAACCGGCAGTCGGCTGTGGTCTGGAACTCCAAACCGTCTGCTCCGTTGAGCACCACCTGGTGCGTCTTCACGGAATCCGCAGGCACCCGCTTGGAGCACGCCAAGACATTGACGTTTGTGGTGTGCCCAGATGCGCACCACTCTTCGCCAGAGACGACCACCCCTGGGTGTAGATCGCGATCTTGCGGCCGAATCCGAAACTGCACGATGTCCCACTGGCGAATCGTGGTCATTGCGGGGGGAAGCCGGCGGGGGCGGAGTTAGCTAGCGCAACCATCGGGTCGCCTTCGTCAACGGTGAAGAACCCGAACGGGCGATTGGGGATTGGCTCCAACTCGGCCACGGGCTCAATCCGGTAGAGGCGCTCCTTGCGCCGCAGGTAGACCGACTCACCATTTCCCGCTTGGTCAAGTAGGTCACCTAGGCGCGGTTTAGCTTGCGATACTGTCAGTGGTTTGAGCATGGCATGAATATCGGTCCATATATGGTCTATTTCAAGTCCGAATTATGGTCTTTTTCAGTTCTGGACTGTAGCACGACCAATTCCCTCTTGGTGATTGGAGGGTGGGCCACCATCTGTTCCAATAGCTGGCGGAACAGTAACCCCCGGATGGCGGCGGCACGCCGATTGAAGCGGAACACGAATTCATCGAGATACCGATGCAAGTGGTCCGACCTGACCGCTTGCAGCGGTAGGAATCGGGCCAACGCAGGCGGGCCAAGTAGTCGTTGCAGTCCTGCTCCGTCGCGAACATGGCGTCAAATTCGGTCCGCGTGCGCGGATAATCGAATCTCCCTGCCATGCCGCCATTGCCGGCGAAACGTCAGCTTACGTCAAGTGCCTGAAACCTGACACTACGCCGTTCCGGCCTGCCCCACGACAGGCTCTGGGCCGTGAGCATGTCGA
>JAQSDJ010000050.1 GCA_029945855.1 Lacunisphaera sp. | reverse complement strand
ACGGGTTGTTGGACGCACGCCAAGGCAAACCGGTCACGGAGGACCGGTTCCACCCGCTTCCATCGAATGATTCCGGCCGAGGCGGACGAACTGGGCGGGATCAGCAACCCCGCCCTGCATCCCTACATCCCTCATCCCGGTTTAATTTTCAGCCATTTTCAGCATGATTCCTGTCGCCCAACCCGCATTCTTAGGCTCACTTGAATCCTGCCCGGGCGCTTCCATCCCGGTGCCCCCCTCTTTCCCATGTCATTGTTTCAGAATGCGCCTGTCTCTTCACCCGGGCCCGCGCGGCTAATCCACTCATGAAAACCTACCGCGCCGTGCTGGTCGGCACCGGCTCCATTGGCGAGGCTCACGTCCGGGCCGTCGAGGCCACCCAGGGCCGCGTCACCCTCGAAGCCGCCGTCGACATCGACGCCAAGCGGGTCGAGGCCTTCGCTAAACAGCATCACATCCCCCGTCACTTCACCGATTACGCCACGATGCTGGCCGCCGTGAAGCCCGACATCGTCCTCGTGGCCACGCCACCGTCGTCGCACGCCGACATGTGCGTCGCCGCCATGGAGACCGGTGCCTGGGTGCTGTGCGAGAAGCCGCTGTGCGGATCGCTGGCCGAACTCGACCGCATCGAGGCGGCGGAAAAGCGCACCGGCGCCTTCACCTCCTGCATCTTCCAGATGCGCTTCGGCGCCGTCACCGGCCACCTGCGGCGCCTGGCCGACGCCGGCCACCTCGGCCGCCCGCTCGTCGGCGTCTGCAACACCCTCTGGTATCGCGACGCCGCCTACTATGCGGAGCCGTGGCGCAGCCGCTGGGAGACCGCGCTCGGCGGGCCCACCATGTGCCTCGGCATCCATGCCATGGATCATTTCCTGCACCTCATGGGGCCCTGGACCGAGGTCCGCTCCGTCGTCCGCACCCTCGACCGCGCCATCGAGGTCGAGGATGTCTCCCTGGCCCTCGTCACCTTTGCCAACGGCGCCGTCGGCTCCATCGTCAACAGCGCCCTGAGCCCGCGCCAGGAAACCTACATCCGCCTCGACTACCAGCGCGCCACCGTCGAACTCACCCACCTCTACAGCTACACCCGCGACAACTGGAAGCTCACCCCCGTCCCGCCCGCGCAGGACGACGGCCTCCTCCAGGCCTGGCACAGCTTCCCGCCCGACGTCGGCTCCACCCACGGCGCCCAGTTGAACGCCTTCGTCGCCGACATGGACGCCGGCCGCCGCCCGCTCACCTCGGGCGACCAGGCGCGCCTGACGCTCGAGCTGCTCACCGCCATCTACAAATCCGGTTTCACGGGTGAGATCGTCACCCGCGGTTCCATCAAGCCCGGCGACCCGTTCTACACCGCGCTGCACGGCCACCGTGCGCCCAAGCGCGGGCCGGGCGAGATGCCCCGGCCGGTCTGATCCGCCCGCCATGACCCGCGAGGCGCTCGCATCGCGCACCCTCACCGGCTATCTCTGGGGCAGCCGCGACCGGCTCTGGCGCGGCCTCGGCCTCGCCCTGCTCCGCTCGCTCGCCATCGCGCCCTGCCCCTGGCTGTTCCAGCGGATGATCGACGTGGCCGTGCCCGCCCGCGACTATGGCGCGGTCCTCCAACTCGCCGCGGTCTTCGTGGTCCTGCTCGGCGTGCATTACTTCTTCTCCGTCTGGGGCGCCAACGAGATCGCCAAGGCCATGGCGCAGATGATGGTCGAGCTACGCAGCCGCATCTTCTTCAAGCTCCAGTTCCTCAGCTTCGGCTACCTCGACGAGCAGAAGACCGGCCGGCTCCTCTCCAAATACGCCTTCGACACGCAGAAGGTCGAGACGCTGCTCTATAACATCCTCAACCAGTTCCTGCCGACCATCCTCTATGGCGCCAGCATCTTTGTCATCCTCGCCGTGTTGAACTGGCGCCTGGCCGGCGTGCTCGCGCTCGTGCTGCCCGTCTACGGCCTCGCCAAGTATTTCTTCTTCACCCGCATCCAGCTTAGCAACCGCGCGGCGCGCCTCGCCCAGGAAAAGCTTACCGGCACCGCCAGCGAATACATCACCGCGCTCCGCCTCGTGCGCAGCTTCGGCGAGGAGCGCCAGGCCGAGGCCGACCTCGACCGCACCAGCCTCGACTTTGCCCGCCAGCGCGTGCACCAGAGCTACCTCAACGCCGTCTACGGCACCTTCTGGTATGTCAGCAGCCAGGTCATCGCCCTCATCGTCATGGCCGGCGGCGCCCTCCTCGCCATCCGCGGCACCATCTCCTTCGGCACGCTCTTTGCCTTCGTCGCCGGCCTACCCATCGTCCTCGGCCCCATCCAGGCCTTCGTCGGCCTGAGCGAGCAGTTCTTCATCGGCCGCGAGAGCTATGAGAGCATCAAGGAGCTGATCGACTCGGCCTACGTCGAGGACTGGCACGGCACCAAGCGCGTCGACCGCCTGCGCGGCGAGATCCGCTTCGAGCAGGTCTCCTTCGCCTACCCGACCGCGCCCGGGCGCCGCGTCCTCCACGACATCAACCTCCTCCTCCGCCCGGGCGAGCACATCGCCTTCGTCGGCCCCTCCGGCTCGGGCAAGAGCACCCTCGCCAACCTCCTCCTCGGCCTCTACGCGCCCGGCGCCGGCCGGATCCTCATCGACGACGTGGAGCAGGCGGCCTGGGACATGCGCTGGGTCCGCCGCCAGCTCGCCGTCGTGCTGCAGGACAGCCTCCTGCTCTCGGGCACCATCGCGGAGAATCTCCGCTTCGCCCGCGCCGACGCCACCGACGCCGAGATCCGCCTCGCCGCGCAGCAGGCCAACGCCGAGGAATTCATCAACCGGCTGCCCGCGGGCTACGCCACCCCCGTCGGCGAGCGCGGCGTCTCGCTCTCCGGCGGCCAGCGGCAGCGCCTCGCCATCGCCCGTGCCGTCCTGCGCAACCCGCCCGTGCTCATCCTTGACGAGGCCACCTCGGCCCTTGACTACGAGAGCGAGCGCCTGATCCAGGAGGCGCTCGACCGCCTCTCCGCCGGCCGCACCGTCATCACCATCGCCCACCGCCTCAGCACCATCCGCAACGCCCACCGCATCATCGTGCTCGAGGCCGGCCGCATCATCGAGGAGGGCGACTACCGAACCCTCACCGCCCAGGGCGGCGCCTTCGCCCGCCTCGTCGCCGCGCAAAATACTGGCGACGACTTCCTCAAGGTATAATCTCCCGTGGATTGTCATGCTGAACCCCGCGAAGAATCCAGCACGATATCCCTCGGCGGCCATGCCGCCGGATTCTTCGCTCCGCTTAGAATGACAGGAAATATCATATTGGTCGGTTCAGTAACACGCCCCAAACTCCGCTTATGAAAACCTCCGTCTTCCTCGTCGCCCTCCTGCTGACCGCCGGCCTCGCCTCCGCCCAGGAATCCTTCCCCGGTATCAAGTCCGTCCTCACCGCGGCCGAGTGGCAGCGCGCCGGCCTCGACCGCCTCACCCCCGACGAGGTGGGCGTGATCGACGCCGCGCTCATCCGCCACCAGGCGGGCACCACCACCCGGCTCAAGAACGAGATCATCGCCGCGCAGCCGCCCGCGACCGCCATCCCGGCCGCGACCGCCGCGGCCAAGCCGGGTTTCTTCCAGCGCTTCGGCCTGCCCATCTTCGACGACAGCGACTGGCGCGCCATGCCGCCACTAAAGGCCAGGGTCGTGAAATGGGAATCGTCCAACCGCTTCCGCCTCGACAACGGCCAGGTCTGGGAAGGCTTCGAGGCCATTACCTACGAGCTCGTCGGCAAGGACATCGAGATCCAGGCCCGCCCGCACGGCCAGTTCGCCCTCATCGTCGACGGCGCGAACACCAACCTCCGCGTCATGCGCCTGCGGTGAGAAAGGCTGAAGGACTGAAAGGCTGAAGGGCTGAACCCAAACGAGCAGCCGCCCGATTACTACGCGCTTTCGCCCGCAGATCTTTTAGTTTTTCGCCGTTCACCTTTTCAGTCCTTCAGCCTTTCAGTCTTTCAGCCCTTTCTTCCCAATGCTGACCCTCGCCAACGCCGACCTTCGCGTCGAACTCCTCGAGCCCGCCGTCGAGCAGGCCCGGCTCGGGCCGCGCTTCTGCTGGGGCGGCTACATCTGGCAGATTCACGACCGGGAGGTCGGCGCGCTCCTGACC
>JAQSDJ010000049.1:1112-4197 GCA_029945855.1 Lacunisphaera sp. | reverse complement strand
GGCTTCGCCCGCCCACCGCGCGCCTGCTTGGCTCGCGGCACCCCGCCTATGAAACCTACTCCGGTTCTGACCCTGGCCGCTGCTTTGCTGGTTTGCTCCGCCTTGGCCCAACCTGCGGCCCCGGCTGCACCGGCCCCGTTCCCCGTCACCGTCACCGTCGACGCCGCGCAATCCACCGGGCCGCTGCGCACCTTCTGGCGCTACTTCGGCGCCGACGAGCCCAACTACGCCACGATGAAGGACGGCCAGAAGCTGCTCGGCCAGCTCGGCGCGCTGGCGCCCAAGCAGGTTTATTTCCGCGCCCACAACCTGCTCTGCACCGGCGACGGCACCCCCGCCTTCAAGTGGGGCTCGACCAACGCCTACACCGAGGACGCCGCCGGCCACCCCGTCTACGACTGGCGCGGCATCGACCGCATCTTCGACAGTTATCTGGCGCGCGGCGTCCGCCCGCTCGTGCAGATCGGCTTCATGCCCGAGGCGATGTCATCGCAGCCGCACCCTTACCGGCACGAATGGCGCCCGGGTTTGCCCTACAACCAGATCTACACCGGCTGGACCAAGCCGCCGAAGGACTACGCCAAGTGGGGCGAACTCGCCTACCAGTGGGCGCAGCATTCCGTTGAGAAATACGGCGCCGCCGAGGTGAACACCTGGTGGTGGGAGGTCTGGAACGAGGCCAACAACCAGCCCAACGGTTACTGGGGCGGCAGCGCCGAGGACTTCCGCAAGCTCCACGATTACGCCATCGCCGGCGTCCGCCGCGCCCTGCCCACGGCCCGCGTCGGCGGCCCGCACACCGCCGGTCACGGCGGCAAGTTCATGACGGACTTCCTCGAGCACTGCCTGCGCGGCACCAATTACGCGACCGGGAAACCAGGCACGCCGCTCGACTTCGTCGCCTTCCACGCCAAGGGCTCGCCCACCTTCGTCGACGGCCACGTCCGCATGGGCATCAGCAACCAGCTGAAGACGATCGAGACGGCTTTCAATACCATCGGATCGTATCCCGAGTTGAAAAACATTCCCGTGATCATCGGCGAGTCCGACCCCGAGGGCTGCGCCGCCTGCCAGGGGCCGCAGAACGCCTACCGCAACGGCACGATGTATTCGAGCTACACCGCGGCGGTCTTCGCGCGGAAGCACGATCTCGCCGACCTGCACGGCATCAACCTCGAGGGCGCCGTCACGTGGGCGTTCACCTTCGAGGACCAGCCCTGGTTCGCCGGCTTCCGCCAGGTCGCCAGCAACGGCGTGGCGATGCCCGTGCTCAATGTCTTCCGCATGTATGCGCTCATGGGCCCCGAGCGCCTGCGCGCCACCAGCACCGGCGCGGTGCCGCTCACCACCATCATCAACCAGGGCGTGCGCGCCGCCCCCGACGTCGGCGTGCTCGCCGCGCGCGCCCCGCACCGGATCGCCGTCATGGTCTGGCATTATCACGACGACGATGTCGCCGGCCCCGACGCCGCCATCACCCTCGCGCTGGCCGGCCTGCCCGCGGGCATCAGCAGCGCGAAGCTCACGCACCACCGGATCGACCAGGACCACAGCAACGCCTACGCCGCGTGGCTGCGCCTGGGTTCGCCCGTCGCGCCCGACGCAAAGCAATACGCCCTGCTGGAACAGGCCGGCCATCTCGCGACGCTGACCGGCGCACCCGCGACCGTTGCGGTCACCGCCGGCCAGGCCGCGCTCGACTTCGCCCTCCCCCGCCAGGCCGTGTCGCTGCTGGTGCTGGAATGGTGACAACCCGCGCACTGCGCGGGCAAATCCCCAACACCACTAATCGCCAAATTACCAAACCCCGCTGCGGCGGTTTGGGGTTCGGCTCTTTGGACTTTTGAACTTCGCCGGTGCGCGCCGCGCGCCGGTCAGATGTGTTTCGAGTCTGCCTCGTCCTTCTTCACGTAGCCGCTTTCCTGCCGCTGGTGGTTGACGGCGTTCTTCTTCAGATAAGCCTGGTAGACATCATCCGGCGTCATGCCGAGCGTCTGCGCCAGCGACACAAGGAAGTGGAAAAGGTCGACGACCTCGACCTTGGCGTTCTGCTCGTCGAACTTCTGGTATTTGGCCCACCACTTCCACGGCACGCTGTCGATCAGCTCGGCCGTCTCCTGTTGCATGGCCCGGGTATAATTGAGGATCCACTTGGTCTTCTCCTCCTCGGTCGGCGGGGGCAGATTCACTCCAATGCGCTTATTCAGCGCATCTTGCATACGAAAGATCTCCTCGAGTTTGTCCATGATTCGGCAGCATGAGAGCCCTCCGTCCGCTGGCAAGCCCGTGCCCGGAAAAAATTAAAGTTGCCCTGCCCCGGGCCCTGCACGACGTTGACGTCTTATTGCCGCTGTTTGCCCCGAGCGAAATCGAAGGGTTGAGCACGAATACCGAGCTCCGGCCGGCATCCCATACCCGCGCCGCCACTTTTGGCAGGCGCTTCCAAACAACAACATAGACATGTCATCCACAGAATCGTCCGGAGCTCCTGCCGAAGCCTCCGCGACCACCCCGGCGCCAGACGCCACGTTCCCTACATTCGGCTCCACCCGCGGCTCTGGCCTCGCCCGCGGTAAACGTCCCGCCGTCAGCCCCGCTGCCACCGCTGCAGCTCCCACCGGTTACACGCCGACCGCGATCGAAGTCATCAACGCTCCGCGTGAATACCAGAATCCGTTCGCTCCGGCCGAAACGCCGGCGGCTGCCAGCCCTGAGCCTGTCGCACGGGTGCCCGCTGAAAGCGCAGCTCCTGCGCCCGTCGCCCCTGTGACCCCGGCTCCCGTCGTGCCCGCCGCGGCGCCGGTCGTGGCCGCCGCCCCGGTTGTCGCCCCCATCGCGACCGCCGCGCCGGTCCAAAACGAAGCCCCCGCCGAGCTTAACATCCTCGAGCCCGAGCAGCCCAAGGCCGTGCACGCCCAGACCTGGGAGAGCGAAGGTTTCCGTCCCGCGCGCGCGAGCAGCGACCGCCCCCGCCGCGAGGAGCGCGCCCCCCGCGACGAGCAGCGTGCTCCTCGCTCGGACCAGCCCGCCGAGCCGGTCGACCTCGCGTCGATCCCAGAAAAATTCCTCTACGTGCGCCCCGGCT
>JAQSDJ010000049.1:0-1102 GCA_029945855.1 Lacunisphaera sp. | reverse complement strand
CAACTACGGCGGCGCACCCCGCGAGCGCAGCGAGCGCCCCGCCCACGGTTCGCCCGAGCGGGCCATGGAGACCTCCGCCCCCGCCGAGGCCCCCGCGAAATCGGGCGGTTTCCTCGGCTGGCTGAAGTCCCTCTTCGGCGGCTCCCCCGCCGCTCCCGCCGCCTCCGACACCCCGTCCGGCGAACTCCGCCAGGACGGCGGCCAGCGTCGCCATCGTGGCGGCCGCAATCGTGGCGGCCAGGGTGGTGGTTATCAGGGCGGCGGCGAAGGCGGCGGCCAGCGCCGCAGCCGCGGCGGCCGCGGTCGTGGTGGCGAGCGTGGCGGCTACCGGGGCGAACGCTCCGGCGGCGGCGACGCCGGCCCCTCGGCCACCTGAGCCTCTTCACCGCAAATCCTCCCGGCGCCTGCTTCCCCGCAGGCGCCTTTTTATTGCGTAGCCATAACCGCGCCGTAGCTTCGGGCGAAGGCGGGGGCGCCACCCTTCCCCTTCACTTTCACTCTCACTTCCCCGATGTCCGATCTCATCATCCACGGCGGCAAACCCCTGAGCGGCACCATCACGCCGTCCGGCAACAAGAATTCCGTCCTGCCCATCCTCTGCGCGACGCTGCTCACCGACGCCAAGGTCACGCTCCGCAACGTCCCGCACATCACCGATGTCGAGAAGCTCGCCACTTTCTTCACCGAGCAGGGCTCGCGCATCGCCTGGGACCGCGGCGCCGGCCGCATGGATATCGACCACTCGGACTTCGACGCCGGCCGCCTCAACGGCGAGCTCCCCGCCGGCATGCGTTCCTCCGTGCTGCTCTTCGCCCCGCTCCTGCAGCGCATGAAGAAGATCTCCCTGCCGACCAACGCCAAGGGCTGCTCCCTCGGTATCCGCGAACTCGACCCGCACCTCGAGATTTTGGAAAAACTCGGCGCCAAGGTCTCGTCGCATGACGACCTGAAGCTCTCGCTCAAGGGTCGCTTCAAGGGCGCGCGCCACTGGCCGGTCTACATGTCCGTCACCGCGACGGAGAATTTCGTAATGGCCGCCGTGCTAGCCGACGGCGAGTCCGTGCTCCTCAACGCCGCCAGCGAGCCCCACGTGCAGGACCTC
>JAQSDJ010000048.1 GCA_029945855.1 Lacunisphaera sp. | reverse complement strand
CGGCGCGGGTCCTCGGCCGGGAAATCGGCGCCGAGCGGGCCGTGCAGGAGCTTGATGACGGTGAGCGGATTCCGGATCTCGTGCGCGATCTCGGCGGCGAGCAGGCCGAGGGTGGTGAGGGTCTCGTTCTTGCGCAGCACCTCCTCGGTGTGGAAGACGCGGGCGTAGAGCCGGGCGTTCTGCAGGGCGACGGCGGCGAAGCTGGCGAGGGCGGTGAAGAGCCGTTTCTCGTCGTCGCTGAACCGGTGCGGCGTGCCATAGTAGACGGAGAGCACGCCGGCGGGCTCGCCTTCGAGGATCAGCGGCGCAGCCAGCACGGAGCAGAGCGCGGCGTCGCGCGGGAGGTCGGCGGCCTCGCTGTAGCCGGGGCCGTCGATGTCCTGGAACTCGGTGGTCCGGCCCGAGCGGATGACGGCGATGAGCAGGGAGGAATCGGCGGACACCGTCTGCTGCTGCAGCGCCAGGCCGGGGGCGGCGAGGTCGCCGCTGGCGGACCAGGCGTGCAGGCGGAGTTCGTGGCGCGTGCTGTCGTAGTCGTGCAGCAGGCAGAGGCGGGCGTTGAAGAGGGCGCGGCCGCTCTGCGTCAGGGTGGACAGCAATTCCTCGGGCGCGAGCTGGGTGACGAGGGCGTGGCCGAGCTCGACGAGGGTGGTGAGCTGGGTGGAGTTGGCGCGCAGGCGCCCGAGCTGCCAGAGGCGGTGCAGGACGGCGCCGGCCTCCTCGGCGTAGCGGGCCAGCCGCTGGAGCGCAGCCTCGTCAAAGGCGGCCACGCGGTCGGCGTCGAGGTTGACGACCCCGATGGTGCGACCCTCGACGATGAGCGGGGCGGCCATCTCGCAGCGCACGTCGCGGCGGGCGAGGATGTAGCGCGGGTCGGCGGCGACATCGGCCACCAGCAGCGGCCGGCCGTGGAGGGCGACCCAGCCGGTGACGCCCTGGCCGGGGCGCAGGGCGAAATCACCCACATCGCCCGGCAGGCCCTGTTCGACGCAGATCTCGAGGCGGCCGCTCTCGGCGCTGAGGAGGGAGAGGGAGCCGCTGTCGGCGGGAAAGGCGGACATGATGGCGGACAGGATCTCGCGCGGGGCGGTCGCGGCATCGTGGGCGCGGGCCGCCAGGGACGCGATGCGGTAGAGGACCGCCGGATCACTCGTGTCATCAGGACTCATTCGCCACCGAGATGAGCAGGATTGCGCGGGCTTGGGGAGAGAAAATTGGGGCGGGGGAACGCGTCATTTGATATACGGGGTATGCAGTTGACTGACACCGCCAGAGTGTGGCATTTCTCGCGGCCCTTTCGCCGAAATGCACGCCCCGGCCAGACATCGGGCAGCCAACCTGGCGGCCCTTACGCCACCGTTCCCGCGGGATCGACCTGAGTTCTCACAATGGTTCCGCGAAGAGTCGGACTGCCTTGGTTATCTGGCAGCGATTCGTTGGCAGGATGGATTCGCGTGCCCCAGGTGCAGCGGGATTGAAGCCTGGGAAGCGGCGCCAGGCCTGCGCCGCTGCAAGGCCTGCCGAAAGTGGGTTTCTGCGACCTGCGGGACGCTCCTTCACCGAACACGTAAGCCGATCCGAGATTGGCTTGAGGCCGTGTGGCATCTTTGCAGCCAGAAGAACGGCGGCAGTGCCCTTAGCCTCCAACGGTCGCTTGGCTTCGGTAGTTACCACACCAGTTGGGAGTGGATGCACCGCATGCGGCGGGCGGCCGTCGTGCCATCCCGCACGAAACTGACCGGTGAAGTGGAGGTCGACGAAACCTTCATCGGCGGCGTCAAAACCGGCAAGCGTGGCCGCGGTGCAGCCGGCAAGTCACTGGTCTTGATCGCCACTGAAATCAGAGGTCGGCGCATGGGGCGGATCCGCCTGGTTGTTATCCCTGATGCTACTGCGGTCACCCTGATCAGCACCGTTGAGGACCTGGTAGAGAAAGGTAGCGAGGTCGTCACCGATGGACTCAGCAGCTATATCGGTCTGCCGAAAAGCGGCTATCGACACACGGTCTCGCGTCACACCCCGCAGGTTGGCAAGAACCTGCTCCCGCACGTTCACCGAGTGGCAGCCTTGCTGAAGCGCTGGCTACTCGGCACCCACCAAGGTTCAGTCAGCCACCATCGGCTCCAGTCCTATCTGGATGAGTTTGTGTTTCGATTTAATCGGCGCGCCTCCGACAGCCGCGGGCTTCTGTTTCATCGGCTCCTGACTCAAGTGCTGAGGAACGGCCCGGTCACACGGGCACGACTATGATGCTATTATGGGTGGACAGCATATTTACACCCACTATATCAACAACTTCCAAACCCGTGCAATTGGCCGGGTTTAGAATACCCCTGATACACATGACCAAGAAACAAAGCAGCGCCATCGACGTGCAAGGAACCGCCATTCGTGTTTTATCCGTAAACAAGGATGACTACATCTGCATCACGGACATTGCTCGCCACAAAAATCAGGAAGGCATGGATGACATTATTCGGACCTGGCTGCGCAACCGAAACACGATCGAGTATCTTGGGGTATGGGAGCGCCTCAATAATCCGGCGTTTAATCCTGTGGAATTTGACGGGTTTAGGGTTCAGGCCGGCCTGAATCGCTTCATACTAACGCCGAAGGAATGGATCGAGAAAACAGGGGCAATCGGTATCATCGCCAAGCAAGGACGTTATGGCGGAACCTACGCCCATAAAGACATCGCCTTCGAGTTCGCGGCCTGGGTATCGGTCGAATTCAAACTCTACCTGATCAAGGAATTTCAGCGCCTAAAGAACGACGAAAGCGATCGTCTGAAACTCGGGTGGAACCTCCAGCGCACCCTCGCCAAGATCAACTATCAGATCCACACCGACGCCATCAGGGATGAATTGATACCAGCCAGCATAACTAATCAGCAGGCATCGTTTATTTACGCGGATGAAGCGGACCTGCTCAATGTAGCGCTTTTCGGGCAGACCGCCAGACAGTGGCGCGCCGCCCATCCGGGCGCGCCGGCCAGTGAAAACATCCGCGACCAAGCGACAGCGGAGCAACTTATTGTCATGTCCAATCTGGAAAGCGTCAATTCAGTGTTGATTCGGCAAGGCCTTCCACAAGCCGACCGCCTGGTCCGATTGAATGAGGCGGCCATCTTTCAATTGCGCAGTCTATCGAAGAACAACAACGCTAAGCGACTTCAGTAGGGCGTCTTCCAATTGTGGCGAATTTTCCGCACAGGACCATATCGGTGAGCCTACCGATATGATCGCCCTCGCAGCGAAACGAGCGGCCGGTCACTAGTTCTGGCCCCGAAAAATCGAGTGTCATTCAACTGCATACCCCATTTTGATATTGCAGGGCGGGATCGCTGATCCCGCCTTTCCCCGGAATGTCATTCTGAGCGCAGCGAAGAATCCAGCAGGATGCGGGTATGCCGATGGATCCTTCGCTTCGCTCAGGATGACGACGAAGGGTAATGACAGACCGTCATGGCGGGCTCAGCGATCCCGCCCTACAGTCAAACGATACAACCAGATCACCCGGCCGCCTGGGCGGCTTCGGGCGTGATGACGGTGCGGAGGGCGTCGCGCAGGCTGTGCAGCCGGGTGGCGTCCGCGGCGACCTCGGCCTTCTCGGGCTCGATGTAGAAGGTGTCGATCGCCACGCTGCGCTCGGTGTTGATACGGGCGAAGGTGATGTCGAAGCCGTGGTCGGAAATGGTCTTCACCAGCCGGTAGAGCAGGCCGATCTGGTCGTGGGCCTGGATCTCGACGATGATGCGGTTGAGGGAGATCTCGTGGTAGACCTCGACCGTCGGCGGGAAGGACACGGGCTGCTCGCGGCCCTCGGCGGTGTAGCGGGTGGCGGCGGCGTAGCGCTTGGCCTGCGCGGTGATCTCGGGGAGCAGGTCCTTGTTGCTGACGAGCGCGTCCTCCACGGTGCGGGCGAAGGTGTCCATCGCCTTCTGGTTCTGCACCAGGCCGCGCCCGGGCTCGACGATGTGGAAGGTGTCGATGGCGATGTGGTCGGAGCGCGTCGTGATGCGGGCGGAGAGGATGCTGAGACCCGCGACGCTGAACGCCCCGGCCAGCTTGTAGAACAGACCGGCACGGTCCCAGGTGACGACGTGCACGGTGGTGTAGCTGCGGTTGAGGTCGTCCTTCCACTCGATGACGGGCCGGAGCGCGCCGAGCGACTCGGCGGCCGAGATGGAGTGCAGCAGCCGGTTGACCATCTGGATGTGCAGGGTGATCTCGGCCCCCTCGGTCTGGATGAAATACCGCTCGGGGAGCATGTTGAAATGCGCGGTGATCTCGTCCGGGCTGATGCCGGGGATCTGCTGGGCGATGAGATTCTGGCGGGTCATTTCCTTGCGTTCGCGGAGGCGGGTCTCGACTTTGTCGCCGAAGGTCAGGCGTTCGAGCGTGGTGTCGAACAGGCGCCGGTGGAGCGAGTCCTTGTAGCTGTTCCAGAGGCTGGCGGAGGTGCCGCTCGCGTCGCAGAACGTGTGCACGAAAAGGTAGCGCAGGCGGTCGGCGTCGCCGACGAGGTCGGCAAAGGTGGCTGATGTCTGGGGGTCATCGAGGTCATGCTTCTGCCAGAACCGTGCCATCATCAGGTGATTTTTGATGATAAAGGAGACGGTTTCCCGCAGGTCGGCGGGGATCTGCAGGCGCTCGAGCACGGGGAGCGCGAGCGTGACGCCGGACTCGGCGTGGCCCTGGATGCCCTTGCCCTTGCCGATGTCGTGGAGGAGCAGAATGAGATAAAGCAGGGTGGGGTGGGCCGTCTGGTGGAGTTCCTCGCGGTATTTCTGCGCAACCTCGCCGGTGGGGGTGAAGATGTTGTCGAGTTCGCGGATGGCGCTGAGGGTGTGGATGTCCGCGGTGTAGCGGTGGTAATACTCGTGCTGGACGAGGCAGGTCAGCGGCTTGAACTCCGGGATGAAGCGGCCGAGCACGCCCAGCTCGTGCATCAGGGCCAGCGGCGGGTGCACCTGGCCGGTTTCCTCCAGCATGGTGCGGAAGCTCAGGTTGGCGTCGAGGGACTCGATCACCTGCTTGTTGACGAGCTTGAGCGACGCGCGGATGAGGGCGGCGAGGTCGACGTCCGGGGCGCAGCCGAGCTGCTGGCAGTGCCGGAAGACGCGGATCATTCGCACCGGGTCGTCCTTGAACACGTTCGGGGTCTCGGCGGCGAGCTCGCGACCGCGCAGGAGGAAGCCGTCGATGCGCTTCGTGCGCTCCGCGCGGCGGGCCAGCAGCATGTTCTTCAGCGAGCCGACGAAGCCCGGCCCGGCGGCGATGGTCAGGGCGAGGCGCTGCTCGATGACCTTGGACAGGGTGTAGATGGCCGAGGCATGCCGGTAGTAGTCGTGCATGAACGCCTCGACGCGCTCCAGCAGCGCTTGCTGCGGGTAGCCGAGGTTGTGCGCGAGCCGGGGCTGCACCTCGAGGTTGAGCACATCGGTGGGATGCTTGCTCATGTAGTGCAGTTCGTTCCGGACCCGGAGCAGGAAATGGTAGCCGCGCTGGAAGTGGCGCAGCTCGGTCGGCTCGAGGTATTTTTGCTCCACCAGCTCCTCGAGGCGGGTGATGCCGAGGCGCACGCGCGCCATCCAGAGCGCGTTCTGGTAATCGCGCAGGCCGCCGACGCCGTTCTTGATGTCGGGCTCCTGCATGAAGACGGTGTCGCCGTTCTGCGCGCGGCGGCTGGCCTGGTCGGCGAGGCGCGCGGCGATGTAGCCCTTGGGGTTGTCGGTCAGATAATGCTTCCGGTAGGCCTCGGCGAAGGTGTCGTAGAGCGATTCCGTGCCGGCCACGAAGCGGGACTCGAGCAGGGAGGTCTTGGTGCGGATGTCGCGGCCGGCCTCGGCGAACACGTCGTTGAGCGTGCGGGTGGAATGGCCGATCTTCAGGCGCAGGTCCCAGAGCGGGTAGAGGACGCCGTTGGTGAGGTGCTCCTGGAACTTCGCGAGATCCTTGGCGTTGCCGGTCGAGGGATAGAGGAACATCACGTCGACATCGCTCAGCGGGCTGAGCTCGCTGCGGCCGTAGCCGCCGAGGGCGATGAGGCAGACCGGGGCGGGTGGTTCGCCGTGCTGTTTGCGCCAGTCCGCGAGGGCATGGTCGAAGAGCGGGCGCAGCAACCGGTCGGTCATGACGGCGAGGGCCTGGACGACCTTCTGCCCCGGCTCGCCGTCGTCGTGGCGCTGGTGGATGCGGGTGCTTTCGGCGTGCAGGTAGGCCTTGCAGGCGGCCAGGCGCTCCGTCGGGGAGCTGTCGTTGGTGAAGGCGGGCTGGCGGAGGGTGGGACTGGAAGCGCGGCCGGTCATGGGGAGGGGGATAACATGAGCAGCGCAACCCGCTGGGGAAAAGCTGTAAATGCACGGCCGCCGGGCCGGTATGCGGAAATAAATAATCTGGTTGACGGGCAAAACGGGAGTCGAATACTCCGCCTCTCCCACGCGGGAGTAGCTCAGTTGGTAGAGCACCACCTTGCCAAGGTGGACGTCGAGAGTTCGAGTCTCTTCTCCCGCTCCATTTCACGAAAAGCCACCGATTTTAAATCGGTGGCTTTTCTTTTTTGGCCGCGATGAAGCACATGTCGTTGCGCGCCATGGGATAGAAGCGGACGACATGAGCCGATTGGGACAAGGACAGGATACGGCCAACCTGCGACGGGCCGCCACAGGACCGGGTAAAATCGGGGGGATCCGACAATTCAGGCGGGATGCCGCGGATCGCCGGCTTCGTCGATCGATTCGCGCACCGCCCGCAGCAGGGCGTCGGCGAGAAAGGGTTTTGGGAGGAAGCGCACGCTCCGGCCCAGGCCGTGGCCCGCGGACAGGTGCGGATTGCCCATGCCGCTCATGAGCAGGGCGGGCAACTTGCCGTCGAGCGCCCGCAGGGCGAGGAGCAACTGCCGGCCGTCCATGACCGGCATCATCTGGTCGGAAATCACGAGCCGCACCTCGCCCGGGTGTCGGGCGAACGCGTCGAGCGCCTCGGCGCCGTTGGTGGCGGTGAGCGTCCGGTAACCGGCGGCCGCGAGCGTTTCCTTCAGGACATTGCGCACGGCCAGCTCGTCGTCGACCAGGAGCACCAGTTCCCCGCGGCCGTCGAACGCCGGGCGGCGGCCGGCGCCCGCGGCCGCCAAGGCGGGAGTGGCGGTGGCCGGCAGGTAGATGGTGAACGTCGCCCCGCCGCCGGGCGGCGTGTCCACGGTGACGAAACCGCCGTGGGAACGGGTGATGCCGAGGACCGTGGCGAGGCCGAGCCCGGTGCCCTGGCCCGTCGGCTTCGTTGTGAAGAACGGGTCGAAGATCTTCTCGAGGTTTTCCGTCGGGATGCCCGGGCCGGAGTCGGCCACCCGCATGGCGACATGCGGCCCCGGTTTCGCCCCGATGTGATCCTGGGCAAAGAGGCCGTCGACCTGCACATTCTCGGCCGTGACCTGGAGTTCGCCGCCCTGCGGCATGGCATCGCGGGCGTTCACGGCCAGGTTGAGCAGCACCTGGTGCAGCTGCGTGCGGTCCGCCTCGACCGGCCAGAGGCCCGGCGGCGATTGCACGCCCAGCGCGATGTTCTTGGGGAAGGTTTCCTGCATCATCCGCCGGAGATCGCCGAGCACCGCCCCGACATCGACCGGCGCGCGCGGGGTGTCGCTGCCCCGGCCGAACAGCAGCAGTTGCTGGACGATGTCCGCGCCGCGGCGGGCGCTGTCGCTGACCAGTTGGACGATGTCCCGGTCCTGCGGCTCCCGGGCCAGCGGCCGGAGGAGATCCACCGCGACAAGGATGGGGGTGAGGACGTTGTTCAGGTCGTGCGCCACGCCGCTGGCGAGCGAGCCCAGGCTCTCGAGCCGCTGGGCGCGGAGGTATTGCGCCTCAAGCCGCCGCGCCTCGGTGATGTCGGTGGCGACGACCAGCACGGACCGGGGCCGGGCGTGCTCGTCGCGGAGGACCGTGGCGCGCAGCTGCATCGTGATCTCTTCGCCGGTGCTTTTCCGCTGCCGCCGCTCCCGCATCACGGCGCCCGTGTCGATCAGGTGCCGCCAGTCCGGCTCGAAATTGGGCGGCAATTCCCGGTAGACGATCTCCTCGTAGCGCCGGCCGGCCGCCTGGGCCGCGGTCAGGCCGAAAAGGGCTTCCGCGCTGCGGTTCATGAACAGCACCACCCGGTCCAGGTTGAGGACAAAGATGGCGTCCTGGGTGACGTCGAGCAGTTGCGCATGCTCGCGCATGCGCGCCTCGGCCGCCTTGCGCTCGGTGAGATCGATGTCGATGCAGTGCATCTCCTGTTCGCCGGTAAACTTTCGCAGCATGACATGGCTCGAGAACACGGTCACCGGGCTGCCGTCCTTCCGCTGGAGGACAAGTTCGCCGGAGGGAATGGCCTCCCCGTGCGCCAGCCAGCGGTTGACGGCGGTGATGACGCCCTCGCGCATCACGGGCGGGATGATCAGCTCCTCCAGCCGGCGGCCCAGCGCCTCCTCGCGGGAGAAACCGTAGAGCGCCGCGCTGGCCGAATTCCAGAAGATGACCCGGCGCTCGGAATCGTAGCCCTGCACGGCGATGTTGGGCAGGTCCTCCACGAGGGAGCGGAAGCGCTGTTCGCTCTCCACCAGCGCCGCGAGCGTCTGCTTGCGCTCGGTCACATCCTGGATCGTGCCGAACATCTGGAGCGGCCGGCCGGCGGCGTCCAGGGTCAGTTCCCCCAGACCGTGCACCCAGCGTTCCCGGCCGTCGTCGGGGCGGATGAGGCGATACTCGCGGTCGAAGCGCCGGCCGGCCCCGACGACCTCCTCGGCAAAGTAGCGCCGCACCGCCTCGCGGTCGTCCGGGTGCACCAAGCCCAGCCAGCCGGCGGTGTCGCGCACGAAGCCGGGCTGCTTGATGCCGAACAGGTCGTCGAGCACGGGGGAGCTGGTCCAGTGGTCGGAGGTCAGGTCCATCGTGTAGCTGCCCAGCCGGGCGACGCGCTGGGCGTGCTCCAGTTGCTTCATCGCCGCCTGGAGCGCTTCCTGGGCGCGGCGGGGTTCGGTCATGTCGCGATGCATGCCGACCATCCGCACCGGCGCGCCCTGCGCGTCGCGCTCGATCACGCGGCTGCGATCCAGGATCCATTTGTAGGATCCGTCCTTGCAGCGGATGCGATATTCGCTGACGCACAGGGACGTTTCGCCCCGCTGGTGCGCCGCGAGCGCCGCTTGGACCGCGGGCAAGTCGTCGGGATGAACCCGGGAGGACCATTCGTCCGTGGTGTCGCCGATCTCATCGTTGGTGTAACCGCGCATGGTCTTCCAGCCCGGGGAAAGAAAGACCTTGTCGGTGCGCTTGTCCCAGTCCCACAAGCCGTCGCCCATCGCCTCCAGCGCCGTCTCCCAGCGGAGGGCGTAGTTGAGCGCCTTGGCTTCGGCGTGCTGGCGGGCCGTCACATCGTGGAAAATCGTCACCGCGCGGGGCTGCCCGTCGCCCGGGTGGATGATCGAGGTCGAGCCCTCAGCGTCGATCAGCGTGCCGTCCTTCCGGCGGAGCTGCAGCTTGCCGCGGGCCACGCCGTGGTTCTCCCGTTGTGCGAGCAGGGCCTGGAATTCAGAGCGCGAGGGCTCGGCGATGAGCTCCCGCCCGCGGGCCAGCAACTCGGCCTCGGTCAGGCCGAGCATCTCGCAGGCCGCCCGGTTGGCCGCCACGTAGGTGCCGTCCAGGTGGCTGATCACGATGCCCTCGTTCGCCCGCTCGTAGACCAGGCGCCATTTTTCTTCGCTGTCGCGGAGGGCGGTTTCCGCCCGGCCCCGCCGCGTGAGGTCGCGCATCACGACGATCGCGCCCGGACTCGCATCTGCCCCGAAGAGCCGCCGCGAGAGCCGGGCGTTCCAATAGGTCACCCGGTCCCCCGTCTCGAGCGTGAAGTCGATTTCCTGGGTCTGTCCGGTGGCCGCCAGGGCGGCGAGCGCGGCCTGCAGCCGGGGGGCGGCGGCGGGCAGCAGCTCCGCCAAGGGCCGCCCGGCGACCTGGTCGGTGTGGGGGAACACCCGGGCCAGCCCCGCGAGCCCGGCCACCGGCTCGACCCGGCCTGCGGCGTCGACCGCAAAGACGAGATCGTCGATCGAGCCCAGAACGGAACAGAGATCATGGCGGCTCTTGCGCAACGTGACCACTACCTGCTCCCGCTTGGCCCCGAGCCGGCGCAGCAGGATGTAGGACGTCACGATGCCAGCGGCGCCGAGCAGCCATAACAGGCCTTGCGCGATCAATTCGCGGTGGGCATGGACGCGCGAGTGGCTGCCGGGCACGGCCCGATCAGATGGCACCGGGTCCGGCTGACTCCCGGACCAGATCACCAGGCCGGCGAAGACAAGGGTCCAGACCACCAGCAGGGCCACAGTCAGCTTGAGGGAATTGCGGGACGGCATGGGGGATGCACTGATTGTGGTCGGACTTCGGCTAACAAAGCCTGCGACCACAGCGGGCCGGGGGGAGAGAGGCAGACTGCATCAACCCGAATGCCATGGTGAGCTGACTGCCTGAAAAGATAGGCGGCCCGCCGCCGGCGGCAAGCTGCAACCGGCCCGGCGGGAATTTTTTGCCGTGGTGGGGAGCGGGGACGGTCATGGCTGCGGCTGCCAGTTTACGCGCTGGAAGACCTGCGTGACTCGGCTTGGTCGGGGAAAGGGGCGCGGTCCAGCGCGGCGGCGAGATCAGCCAGCCGGACCGGTTTGGTCACAAAATCGTTCATGCCCGCGGCGAGGGCCCGGACCCGGTCGGCCTCCATGGCGTTGGCCGTGAGGGCGACGATCCACGGTTGGGGGGACGACGGCTCGGCCCGGATGCGCCGGGTGGCCTCGCAGCCGTCCATGATGGGCATTTCCATGTCCATGAAGACCAGGTCGGCCGGTTCCTGCGCGAGCGCGATGAGCGCCGCCGCGCCATCGAGGGCGATCCGCGGAGCATGGCCCAGTTTGCGCAACAGCAGCATGGAAACGCGCTGATTCACGGGATTGTCCTCCACCAGCAGCACCCGCAAACCGGTCGGGGAGACGGGAGCGGCAAACGGCACGACGGTGGCATCCGGTCGTTCAATCGATGCCCGCCGGCAGCCCAAGGCCTTGTTCATGGCCGCAAACAAGGCCGCGGTCTTGACGGGCTTGTTCAGATGCCCGGCGAAACCCGGATCCCGGGTGGCGGCACTGGGAAAGCCGAGCAAAAGCACGGGTCTGGCCGCCGCTCCGGGCAAACGGCGGATCTCCGCCGCATCCCTCCAGCCATCCCGGGCGCCAAATTTCCGGTCGACCAGCACGGCATCCCAGGGCCGGTCCGGCCGGCCGGCGGCCACGGCCTCCGCGACGCCGCTCACGCCGGTCACGTCCGCGCCCCACGCGGCCACCTGTCTGGTCAGAAATTCCCGCAGCAGGGCATTCGGGGCGGCGACCAGCACGCGCCGGCCGGCGAAGTGGCGGGGTGCATCCTGCCAGAGCGGCTGCTCGGGCACCGGCTCCTCGTCCACCAGCAGGGTGAAATGGAACCGGGACCCGCGCCCGGCATCGCTCTCGACCCACATGCGGCCGCCCATCACCTCGACAAGGCGCCGGCTGATGGCCAGGCCCAGGCCGGAGCCGCCGTATTTGCGGGTGGTGGAGGAGTCCACCTGCGAGAAGGGCTGAAAAAGCCGGGACAGGCGGTCGGCGGGGATCCCGATGCCCGTGTCCCGCACGACGCAGTGCAACTCGTGGCGACCGTCCACGGGGCGCGCCCCGAGCGTCACCTCGACCTCGCCGGCGGCCGTGAACTTGAGCGCATTGCCCACCAGGTTGATCAGGATCTGCCGCAGGCGGTTGAAGTCGCCGACGACGGCGCCGGGCACGCCGGGGTCGATCCGGCCGACCAGCTCGAGGTTTTTCTCCGCCGCCTGCGTGGCGAACAGATCGAGGGTGTCCTCCAGGCACTGCCGCACGGCAAACGGCGCCGCCTCCAGTTCGAGGCGCCCGGCCTCGATCTTGGAATAGTCGAGGATGTCGTTGATGATCCGGAGCAGCGCGTCGCCACTGCTCTCGATGGTCTGGACGAATTCGAGCTGCTGCGAGTCGAGGCCGGTGTCGCGGAGCAGGTTGGCCATGCCGAGCACGCCGTTGAGCGGGGTGCGGATCTCGTGGCTCATGGTGGCGAGGAACGCGCTCTTGGCCTGGTTGGCGATGTTGGCCTCGGCGGCCGACTCCTGCGCACGGGCGTTTAGCTGCTCGGCCTCGTGCCAGGCGGCATGCATCCGGTCCTCGGCCAGCTTGCGCGCCGTGATGTCCGACTCGATGCCCATGAAACCGATGAGCCGGCCGCCGGCGTCGCGCAGGGGCTGCACCTCGATGGCGGCCCAATATTCCCGCCCATCCCGGTGGTAGTTGAGAATCTCCGCCTCGAAACCCAGGTCGGCCGTGAGCCGCTCCCGGATGAAGGCGACGGTGGCCGGGTTCGTCCGTGGACCCTGCAGCAAGTGGCCGGGCTTGCGGCCCAGCGCGTCCTCGAAGGCGTGGCCGGTGATGCGGGAGAAGCCGGCATTGACCCATTCGATCTCGCCGGCGGGATTGGTGATAACCACGCCGTTGGTGGTGCGCTCCGCGACGAGCGCCAGCCGCTGGTTGAAGAGCAGGGCACGCGACAGCTCGCTGGTGCGGCGCGCCACCTCCGTCTGCATGAGCGCCGCCTGATGCTCGACCTGGCGGAGCGCCATGGCGCGTTCCATCTCCGCCCGTAGGCGTCGGGTGTCGCTGCGGTGCAGCACCCGGCCGAAGCCGGCGGCGAGCCCGCCCAGCACGAGCAACTGGAGCCAGGCGGCGAAACCCAGGTGCGTTTCGAGGGACCAGCCCGCCGCCATGATGAGGCGCTTGGAGAGAACACCCACGGGGGACAACAGCAGGCAGGCGAGCAGGAGACGGCGCGTGTGGCGGGCGGCTTCCGTCCCGGAGAGCAGGAAGCCTGCCCAGGAGCCCGGGGCCGGCCGCGCGAAGAAAATGCCCGCCGCCAGCAACAGGCACGCGAGGCCGGCGACGGCCGGCGCCACGCGGGCCAGCTCCATCGTCAGCGTCGCGGGCGAGTTGAACAGGTATTCGCACAAGGCCAGCAAGGCGGGCAGGGCCGGCAGGAGGGCGCAACCCTGGGCGAGGGTGCCTTGTCGCCAGGTGAGTTGAGGGGGCAGGAGCAACAGCAGCGCGAGTGCGGCCGCCCCTTGGGCGAAACTGACCGACAGGTTCATGGACCACCCCGCCAAGACGGCTCCCGCCGCCATTGTCACGGTCAGGACCACGACCGAACCCAGTCCCACCCGGAGGCAACAGGCAAGGCCGGGCACCGGCCCGGATGGCCGGCGATAGACCAGAACGAGCCCGCCGCCCAGCAGGATCAGCGCCGCCAGGAGATTCACGACCAAGCCGCCCGGGACCGGGCCGGGGTGGCCCGCCAGGTCAAACGCCTGCGTCGCCGCGAGCATGCCGCTCGCGATGACAATCGAGACGGCGGACCAACGCGGCCAGGGTGGCGGGGACTGGGAACTGACGAGCATGAGTGGTGGCAGGCAAATCGGACGATCCCCCCATGAACTTGAGGTGATTCCGCCGCCTGCCCGCGCGGGCGGGCGGCACCCTCGCGCCCGTTCGCGCTCAAGGTCCGGCCGCCGGCGCCGATAACCCGTCTGGCCCCGCACGGAACCGCTGGACGGGGTCATCGTGCGCAATTGATTGCACCGGGCCGGGCGATGTCCACGATCAAAAAAACCGCCCGACGCATGCTCGGAAACATCAAGCTTCATCGGATCACCACCGTCGCCGCCGGGCTGACGGCGGGGCTGGGCCTGCTGGGGTTGGCGCTGGGGGCGGAACCGCTGTCGGGTGAAACCATGGGCCGTTGGTCCATGAGCGCCGGGTCCGGCCTGGGCTTTGGCCTCAGTGGCGGGGCGCTCCTGCTCCTGCATCTCGGCCGCCGTCCCCTCGTGCGGCGGCTCGGGCTGGGGTTGGCGGTGCTGATGTTCGGTCTGACCCTGGCCGGGCTCGCCGGGCATCCGTGGCCGGCCTGGTTCGGGGCACACGCGGCGGCGCCCTGGCCGGCCCGCATCCCGCTGAATCCGGCGGTGCCATTCGTGATGACCGGACTCGCGCTCATCGCCCTCTACCTGCCGCGGCGTTCCTGGTTCAACGTCGCCAACTGGCTGGGCCTGGCCGTCGCGGAATTCGCCCTGCTCACCCTGGTCGGTTACCTCCTGCGGCCGGACGCCGCCTTCGACCACGTGTCGCTGCCCGGCATCGCCTGCTTCCTGCTGCTGGGCACGGGACTGGTCTGCGCGCAGGTGGAAGTCCGGTTGGTGCGGCTCTTCGCCCCGGGACATCCGCTCGGCTTCCTCGCCCTGCGGCTGGTCCTGGTCGGCCTCATCGTGCCCCTGGTGCTTTATGCCGTGCAAGTCATCTGGCTGCTGCCGCTCGTGCCCCACGCACACGATTTCATCGCGCTGCTCGCGGTGTTCCTGAGCCTGGCCATCCTCGGGGCGTTCATTTTCTCGCTGTGGCGGATGGATGAATTCGACCGCCTGCGGCGCGAGGCGGAGAACAGCCGGGACAACCTGCTTGCCCGGCTCCAGCAGCAGGCTTCCAGCCTCGAGCTGCAGGTCGCCGAGCGCACCCGCAGCCTCAACGAATCCACGCAGCGGCTCCAACTCGCGCTGCGGGCCAGCCGCTACGGGGTCTGGGACCTTGATGTCACGGCCGGGACGATCCTCTGGGACGACCGCCAGCTGGCCCTGCACGGCCTGCAGGCGGGCGACTTCGACGGACGGCTGGCGACCTGGCTCGAATTCCTGCATCCTGAGGACCGGGCCTTCCTGCAGAAGCTCGACCAGCAGATGGACAGCGGCAGCAACGCCCTGGACTACACCTGCCGCCTGCTCCGGCCCGACGGTTCCGTCCGCCACATCGAGGCCCATTGCATCGTCGAGCGCGATGAGCAGGGCCGCGCCGTGCGCATCGTCGGGCTGAACCGCGACATCACCACCGAGCACGAGCACGAGTCGACGGTCTCCGCGCTGAACCAGCGCCTGCAGTTCGTGCTCAACTCGAGCGGCTACGGCGTGTGGGAGTTCGATTACACCCGCCTGGACCGGTTCTGGGACGACCAGCTTCTCCGCATCTACGGCCTGGCCCGCACCGACCTGCGCGGCGGCCAGCAGGACTGGGAGGACCGGATCCACCCCGAGGACCGGCCCGCCGTGCAGACGATCCTGGCCGAGCTCCGCGGGAGCCGGCGCAACCAGCTCACGCAGCAGTTTCGCATCGTGCGGCCCGACGGCGCGGTGCGCCACATCGAGACCCGCGCCTACCTGCTCCGCGAGTCCGACGGCCGCGAGCGCCTGATCGGCTTCGACAGCGACGTGACCGAGGCGCACGAACTGCGGGAGGCGCTGCGCATCACGGAGGAACGGTGGAAACTCGCGCTGTCCAGCAACCATGATGCGGTGTGGGACCAGAACTTCACGACCGGCGAGATCTACCGGGACGAGCGCTACGTCACGATGCTGGGTTACGCCGCCGGAGAACTGGACCCCGCCGTGCCCGTCTGGCGGCAGATCGGGCACCCGGACGACCGGCCCGCGGTCGAGACCGCAATCCAGGATCATTTCGCGGGGCACGCGCCCGTGTTCGAGATCGAATACCGTCTCCGGCACAAGGACGGTCGCTGGGTCTGGATCCTCGGTCGCGGCAAGGTGGTCGCCCGCGACACGCAGGGCCGCGCCCTCCGCATGGTCGGCACGCAGACCGACATCACCGCGCGCAAGCAGCTCGAGGTGAAACTCCGGCACGGGGAGGAGATGTCGCTCCAGCTCGGCCGCCTCGCGCAGATCGGCGCGTGGGAATGGGACCTCGAGACGGACCGGCTCACCTGGTCGCCCGAGATGTTCGGCATCCACGAGGTGGAGCTGGGCTACGAGCCGACGCCGGCGAAATCGCTCGGTTTTTTCCCGCCCGTCGCGGAGGCGACGCTGGCGACGGCGCTCAACCAGTGTGCGCAGGCCGGCGCCGGCTTCGACCTCGAGCTGCCGTTCCGGACGGCCCGGGACCGCGAGCGCTTCGTGCGCGTGCTCGGGCGGGCCGAGGTGAAGGGCGGGAAAACCATGCGCATCTACGGTGCGTTCCAGGACATCACGGGCCGCCGCGACGCCGAGGAGACGCGCCGCACGCTGGAGCGGCAGCTGTTCCAGGCCCAGAAGATGGAGACCCTCGGCACGCTCGCGGGCGGCATCGCGCACGATTTCAACAACCTGCTGGCGGGTATTTTGGGTTACCAGGAACTCGCGCTCGAGACCCTGCCCGAGGAGGATCCCGCCCGGTCCTGTGTCATTGCCGCCCGGGACGCCAGCCTGCGGGCGCGGGAACTGATCGAGCAGATCCTGACGTTTTCGCGCCAGGCCGGTTCCGAGAAGGCCCCGGTCAACCTCACGCGGGTGGTCGAGGATGCGCGCCGCTTCCTGCGCGCCACGGTGCCCTCCACGATCAGCATCGAGGTGTTTCATCCCGCCGACTGCGGCCTGGTGCTGGCGGATGCGAGCCAGATCCACCAGGTGCTGCTCAACCTCGGGTCCAACGCCGCGCACGCGATGCGGCTGGGCGGCGGCACCATCCGCCTCAGCCTCTCCGCCGTCGAGTTCGACGCGGCGGCGGCGGCCAGGCTCGGCAAGATCGCCCCGGGCCGCTACGTCCGCCTGGATTTCAGCGACACCGGCCACGGGATGGACGAGGAGACGCGCAAGCGCATCTTCGATCCCTTCTTCACCACGAAGGAGGTCGGCCAGGGGACGGGGCTGGGCCTCTCCGTCGTGCACGGCATCATCGAGGCGCACCGCGGCGCCATCACGGTGGACAGCGCGCCCGGCCAGGGCGCCACGTTCATCCTCTACCTGTCCGTCGCCCAGGCGGAGCAGCCGGAGCCGGCCGCCGTGGAGACGGCCCGGCCGCGCGGCACCGGTGAGCTCATCGCCGTGGTGGACGACGACGCCATGGTCGGCAGCATCGCCAAGCTGGCGCTCGAGAAAGCCGGCTACAAGGTGATGATGTTCGACTCGCCCTTGGAGTGCCTCGAGCGCCTGCGCCAGCAGCCGGACGGCCTGGCCCTGCTCCTCACGGACCAGACGATGCCGGTGATGACGGGCATCGAACTCGCCGCCGAGGTGCGCACGTTCGCCCCCGACCTGCCGGTGCTGATCATGTCCGGCTATTTTTCGTGGCTCTCGCCCCAGAAGCTCGCGGAGATCGGCCGCATCGCGCTGCTCCCCAAGCCCTACACGAACGAGGAGCTGGTGCGCGCGGTCGCCCGTGCGATCCGGCCCGAGGCGGGCTCGTAGGTCCGTGGCCGGGCAAAAAAGCACCGCGCCGCCCGGCTGCCGCCGGCCAGCGCGGTGGCGGGAGGATGGCTTACTGCAGCAGCTTCAGCACGCTTTCGGGCGTCTGGTTGGCCTGCGCGAGCATCGCGGTGCCGGACTGCACGAGGATGTTGAACTTGGCGTATTGGGTGGATTCCTCGGCCACGTCCACGTCGCGGATGCGCGAGATGGCGGCGCCGAGGTTCTCGAACTCGACCTGCAGGGTGGTGGCGGCGAGCTCGAGGCGGGACTGCGAGGCGCCGAGGGTCGCCCGCTCCGTGGCCACCTGCTGGATCGCGCCGGTGATGCTGGCGATCGCGCCGGCGTCGATGAGCTCGAGCTGATAGGCGCCGGCGGCGTCCTGCCCGATGATGTCGAGCATGTCGCCCGACCGGAGATCGGACTGCTTGATCGTCATGTCCTGCCCGACGGCCTGGCCGATGGTGACGGTGAGACCGGCGGCGTTGGGACCGAAAAGGGTGATGCCGTTGAAGGCGCCGAGGGGCGTGTCGTTGTCCACCGTGCCGCCGATCTCGGTGGTGGCGCCGCCGATGGTGGCGCGCAGCTGGTCCTGGAGGGCGGAGAATTCCTGCTGGTAGAGGGAGATGTCCGACACGTTTTTCGTCACGTCCTTCGCGAGGATTGCGAGCTCGGACATGCGGGAGAGGATCTTGGTCATGCCGCCGAGGAAGCCGTCGGCGGTCTGCACGAAGGAGACGGCGTTCTGGACGTTGGTGACGGCGGCGCGGACGCGCTTGTTCTGCGCGTCGAGCTTCTCGGAGACGGCGAGGCCGGCGGCATCATCGGACGGATTGACGATCTTGGAGCCGGAGGAGAGGCGCGTGAGGGAGCGGCCGAGCATTTCCTGGCTCTGGTTGAGGTTGCGGGCGGCGGCGATGGCCTGGATGTTGGTGTTGATGACGCTCATGGTGGTGGAGGGTTGGGGGTTCAGGCGGCGGCGCCGTTCGAGCGCACGGGGGCCGGACCCGTTTCCCGGGGCCGGTTGATCTTGGGGAGGGCAGGCAGGGCGGCGAGGCCGGTGGGCCGGAAGGCGGAGGCCTGGTTGGTGGCGGCGATGGTCGTGTGCACTTCCTTGCGGAAAATGGGGACCTCGCGCGGGGCGATGATGCCGATCTTGACCACATCGCCGTCGATGCGGTTGATGCGGATCTCGATGCCGTCACCGATGATGATCGATTCGTTGATCTTGCGGGAAAGGACGAGCATGGCGGGGGGCTCCTGGTTCAGGCGCTGGCGCGGTGGGACTCGGGGTGGCCGGCGGGTTCGACCAGCCGGTGGTGGGCGCCGTAGCGGGAGTAGTTGGCGATCACGAACTGGCGGCCGAGGCGGGTGCGGCGGTTGACGATGATGGGGCCGACGAGGTTGGCCGTCGCCTCGAGCGGGCGGTGCTGCTCGAGGGTGACGATGTTCAGCACCATGGCCTCGGAGGCGTCGACGATGCCGACCGCGCGGGCGTCCTCGTCGAAGAGCTCGGGCTCGTAGCCGGCGATGAGGCCGCCGGGCTCGACGACGACGAAGTGCACGGAGTCGACCGGGCCGTGGAGCTTCATCCACAGGAACGGCAGGTGGTCGGGCACGTAGAGGAGTTCCGCGCGGGTGTAGTCGCGGAAGCCGATGATGCCATGCGGCAGGGTGAAGGTGTGCGCGATGGTCGGCGGGAATTCGGCGGGCGGGTTTTCGGTCAGGACTTTCATGGGGAGGGAGGGTTCAGCGGAGGTAGTCGAGGAGGGATTGCTTCATGATGTTGGAGGCGGACTGCAGCGCGGCCTGGTAGGCGGTCTGCGCCTGGGAAAGCTTGACCACGGTGGTGGTGAGGTCGGTGCTCGTTTCCGCCGAGACCAGCTGCCCGATGCTGGCCGCGCGGTCCTTCTGCTGGTCCTGGTTGACCTCGATGCGGAGCTGGACGGCGCCATGCTGGGCCAGGGCGGAGATGAGCACGTCCTCGGTCGCGATCAGACCGGTCTGGGCCGCGGTGAGGCCGGCGGTGTCGCCGGCCTGCAGGGCGTCGCGGAGCGCGACGAGGTGGTTGAGGAACCCGGTCAGGCCCGCGGTGGTGGCGGCATCGGCGCCGGGGGAGACGCCCGAGGTTTCCGAGAGCGGGATGGCGGCCTGGTCGGTGTTGCCGGCGAAGGCGACGGTGGCGATCTCGCCCGCGGCGTTGCGGGTGACGGTGTAGGGCGGCGCGTCGACGGCGGTGCCGCCGAAGAGGTGGTCGTTGCGGAGCCGGCCGTTCGCGAGCTGCACGGCCTGCTCGAGCAGCTGGTTGATCTCGGCGGCGTAGGCCTGGAGCGAGGCGGGATCCTGCGCGCCGGTGCCGAGGGTGCCGATCTCGGTGGCCCGGTCGGAGACCTTCTTGACCTGGCGGAGGGCGGCGAAGGTGGACTGGCTGATCTCCAGCGCCCGGTTGGCGTTGTTGGTGAACTGGGTGAGGGCGCGGCTCTCGCTGTTGAGGTTGAGCACGCGGGCCATGGCCGCCGGGTCGTCCTCGGGCTGGCTGATGCGCAGGCCCGTGCCGACCTGGTTCTGCAGCTTCGCCTGCTGGCTGTTGAGCAGTTGCAGCTGGGCGACGATGGTATCGGAGATGGAGCTGGTGGCGACGCGCATGGGAGGGAGGGTGGGGGCGGGCGGCGGTTCAGCCGCCCATCCGGTTGACGACGTTGTCGAGGAGTTCGTCGATGACGGAGAACACCCGCGACGAGGCCTGGAAGGCGCGCTGGTATTTCACGAGGTCGGCCATCTCCTCGTCGAGCGAGACGCCGCTGACCGCGTCGCGCTGGGCGCGGACCAGTTTCTCGACGCCGGTCTGGTTGTCGACGTGGCTGTTGGCGGTGGCGAGGGCCTGGCCGAGGTTGCTGACGGCGCCGCTGTAGAAGCCGCCGAGCGTGCCGTCGAGGATGTCGCCGCCCGCGGTCGAAAAGGCGCGATGGGCGACGGCGGCGACGGCGAGGGCGATGCTGTTGTCGCCCGCGGCGCCCGAACCGGCGCGGAGACCGGCGGCGGTGAGGCCGGCGGAGACCTGGATGGTGCCGGCACCCGTGCCGGCCGGCTGGAAGAAATCGGCGCCGGCGGTGGCGGAGGGGTTGTAGGCGGCGTTGACGGCGGTGACGAGCTGGCGGGCCAGCCGGTTGAGGTCGGAGCGCAGCTGCTGCACGGCGCCGTCGCGCGCGGCCAGCGCGCCATGGATGGAGCCCGAGGCGAACGAGAGTGCGGTGGCGGGGGCGCCGGCGGTCAGGCCGGTGCCGGTGAAGGTGACGGGGCCGGTGACCGTGGCGCGGTCCACGAGGAGGACGTCGACGTTGGCGGCGTCCTTCATCACGACCTGGACCTGGCCGTTGGGGGCGGGGCGGACCTCGATGGGCACCTTGGCGGCGAGTTCCTCCAGCCGGGCCTGCCGCTGGTCGCGCAGGTCGACCGCCGAGCCGGGATTGCTGGTCTCGACGCGGCCGATCTGGGCATTGAGGCCGGCGATGTCCTGGAGCAGGCCGTTGACGGTGGCGACGTCGCCGGAGATCTGGGCGTCGAGGTCGGTCTGCACCTGGGCGAGGCGGGTGTCGGTGCGGTTGAAGTCGTCGGTCAGGATGGCGGTCTGCTGCAGGAGGGTCTGGCGTTCGCCGGCGTCGGTGGGGCTGGCGGCGAAGCTTTGGAAGGCGTTGAAAAAGTCGCTGAGCGCGGCGCCGAGGCCGATGGCATTGGCGGCCCCGCTGACGGCGGTGGCGGAGGTGATGCTTTCGCCGAGACTGGCCTGGGCGCGCTGGTAGCCCTTCTGTTCGGCCGAGACCGTGGCGCTGAGGGAGACCTCGCGCAGCACCTGCTGGTCGAGGAGGGCGTCGCGCACCTGCTGGATGCCAAGGGCCTCGAGCCCGAGGCTCTGGGCGCCGTCGGGCAGCATGACGGTGCCGCGATCGCCGAAGAGCACGCGCTGGCGGGCGTAGTGGGGGTTGTTGACGTTGGCGAGGTTCTTGCCGGCGGTCTCCAAGCCGCGGCTTTGCGCGTTGAGCGCCTGGACGCTGGCATGGAGGGTGGAGAAGAGGCCGGACATGGGGGAAGTAAAGTAGCGGGTAGCGAGTAGCGGGTAGCGAGTAGAGGAAGGGCGGAAGCAGGTCTGGTCTGCCCGGGGTTTCGAGGTTCAGCTGGCGGCTTGGAGTGCGGGGGCGGGGCGGACGGTGCTGATGCTGCTGCGGCCGTTGGGGGCGTAGGTCTGGGTGAAGTCGCCGGGGCGCAGCGCGCGGAGCGTCTGCTGGTGGGTGGCGACGGCGCGGGCGAGCAGGGTGTGGTTGTGGCGCGACATGCGGCGGACGCGGTGGACGAGGACGTTGACCTCGTTGAGCAGCGCCTCGATGAGCGGACGCACCGCGGGGGCAAATTGCGGCAGCAGGGAGCGCAGGGTGGCGGTGGCCGGGCAGCCATGCGCGGTGGCGAAGGCAGCGACGGCCTCCTCGCGGCGGCGGCGGAAGTCGTGCAGGGCGAGCACCTGCTGCTCGATCGCGGAGCTGAGGCGGAGCACGCCATCGGCGTCGCGCTGGTAGAGGGCTTCCTCCTGCTGGCCGAACAGCTGGAGCAGGCCGCCGTATTCGACGACTTCCTGGCGGAGCCGGTCCGCAATGATGGTCCAATCCTGGTTCATAAGGATCCTTGCGGCGGAGTGGCCGGGGTGGCGGGGGTGAGCTGCTGCTGCAACATGCGGCCGAGGCCGAGACCGCCGCCCTCGGTGAGCTTGTTGGCAAGCACGTCGGTGAGAAGATAGCCGTAGACGCCGCCGGCGGGACCGCTTTCTTCGCCGCCCATCATGCCGCCGACGCTGTCCTGGAGGAACTGCCGGATCATGATGGCCTCGAACTGGCCGGCGGCGGCCGAGGCCTGCTCGGCCGCGGGGAGGGCGGAGAGTTTCTGGGCGCCGCCCGCGGACGCCAGGAGAGCGGCGGCGGTGGAGGCCTGGGAGTTGACGGGGGAAATGTTCATGCTCAATTGATGATGAGTTCGGCCTGGAGGGCGCCGGCGCGCTTGAGCGACTGGAGGATGGCCATCATGTCGCGGGCGGAGACGCCGAGGGCGTTGAGCGCGGCGGCGAGGCGCTCGATGGTCGGCGGCTCCTCGAGGACGGTGAAGCTGCCCTTGGTCTCGCTCACCGCGGTCTGGGTGCTGGGGGTGACCTGGGTGGTGCCGGAGTTGTTGAACGCGTTGGGCTGGCTGACACCGATGTTGCTGGTGACGGTGATGGTGAGCGAGCCGTGGGCGATGGCGACGTGCGAGATGCGGACCGTGGAGGTGGCGACGATGGTGCCGGTGCGCTCGTTGATGACGATGCGCGCGAGCGTGTCGGGCGTGCACTCGACGGTGCCGAGGTCGGACAGGAAGGAGACGTCGTGTCCGCGGTAGGCCTCGGGCACGTGCACGGCGATGGTGGCGGCGTCGGTGGCGAGGGCGAGGCCGGGCCAGCGGAGGTTGATGGCGTCGGCCATGCGGGCGGCGGAGGCGAAGTCGGGATTGTGCAGGAGGAGGCGCAGCATGCCGTCGTTGACGAACTGCGCGGGCACCTCGCGCTCGATGATGGCGCCGTTGCTGATGAGGCCGACGGTCGGGTGGTTCTTCTGCACGGTGGCGCCGCCGGCGCCGCCGCTGCCGCCGAGGAAGCCGCCGATGGCGATCGGGCCCTGCGCGACCGCGTAGACGCGGCCGTCGCCGCCGAGCAGCGGGGCCTGGAGGAGGACGCCGCCCTGCAGGGTCTTGGCGTCGCCGAGGGAGGCCACGGTCACGTCGATGCGGGCGCCGGGCTTGAGGAACGCGGCGATGTCGGCGGTGAGCATGACGGCGGCCACGTTCTTGGACTTGATGTCCTGCGGGCTGACGGAGAGGCCGTGGCGCTGGAGGGTGTTGGCGACGGCGCGGAGGGTGGAGGCGGCGTTGCTGTCGCCTTCGCCCGCGAGGCCGACGACGAGGCCGTAGCCGACCAGCTGGTTGTCGCGGCCGCCCTCGACCAGCGTGAGGTCCTTCACGCGCGCGGCGTGGGCGAGGCCGGCGGTGGCGAGCAGGGCGAGGGCAAGCAGGTGCAACATCCGTGTCATGGGGTGATCCTCAGAGGGGCCGGAGTTTTTCGTAGAGCTTGGTCAGCCAGCCGCGCTTCTGCGCGTCGGTCAGGCTGCCTTCGGTCACAAACTCGACGCGGGCGTCGGCGATGTTGGTGGAGAAGATGGTGTTGGCGGGGGAGATGTCGTCGGGCCGCACGAGGCCGTGGAGGACGACATACTGGGTCTCGCCGGAAAAGGTGACGACGCGCATGCCCTCGATGACGAGGTTGCCGTTGGGGAGGACGTCGGTGACGAGGACGGCGGCGCGGCTGGTGAGGGACTGGGTGTTGGCGACCTCGCCGCCGCCGGAGTTGCCGGCCTTGCCGGAGGTGCTGGTGGCGGGGAGCTCGCCGTTGTGGGTGCCGAAGCCGCTGGCGGCCGCGCTGAAGAGAAACCGGCCGATGGCGTCCTCGATGCTGGAATCGCGCGAGGTCTGCTTGCTCTGGGAGTTGGTGGCGGCGGCGCTCTCGGCGACGACGACGGTGAGGATGTCGCCCGCGGCGGCGGCCTTGCGGTCGGCGAACATGCTGCGGCCCGGGGCGCCGTCGGCCGGCCAGAGGGAGCCGCCATGCGCCAGCGGCGCGCCGCAGAGCAGCAGCAGGCCGAGGACGACGAGCAGGGCGAGCAACGCCCCGAGACCGGGGTTAGAAGCGGACTTGAACACGATTTTCATCGATGACAAAGGCGGTGAAATCCTTCCGGGAATCCAGGTTGCGCACGGTGACGGCCTCGCCCTTCGCGCCGTTCTGCATGGCGAGGGCCTTCATCATCACGACCAGCTGGCCGGCGGCGGCGGAGACCTCGACGACCTCGCCCTTCTTGACGAGCGGGCGGCGGACGACGTCGCGCCAGGTGAGCAGGCGGCCGGACTGGACGCTGCGGGCGAAGATGAAGGTGTGGTCGCCGACGAGGGCGGGCAGGGCATCGCGCTCGCGGAAGAAATCGACGCGGCGGGCGTCGAGGAGCGCCGGGTCGAAGGCGGCGCCGCCGGTCAGCGGCTGGCGGGCGACCCAGGCGTCGCGCCAGAGGGTGGCGCGGAGCATGACGGTGGACTCGGCGACTGGTTCCCGGTCGGCCAGCAGGCGGCAGCGGATGAGCATGGCCCCGGCGGGCAGGGAGGGAAACTCGGTGATCTGCACCGACCATTCGCGGGCGAGGCGCTCGGGGGTGGCGCACGGGCGCACGAGTTCGAGCTGCAGGTCGCCTTCCAGGTTGAAGTGCGCCGAGAGTTCGCGGGCGAGCGCGGCGATGAAGTGGTCCTGGCCGAGGGGGGTGCCGACGGCGGGCGTCGAGAGCGGCGGGGCGGAGCTGGCGCCATCGGTCGCGGCGGCGGCCGGCCCGGCCGGGGCCCGGACCGCGAGGGCGGCCAGGGCAACGAGGAGGCTGAGGGGGAGCAGGGTTCTCATGGTCAGCGCTTCATGTTGGCGACGTTTTGGAGCATCTCGTCGGAGGTCTGGATGGACTTCGAATTGATCTCGTAGGCGCGCTGGGCGATGATGAGGTTCACCATCTCCTCGACGATGTTGACGTTGGAGTTCTCGATGTAGCCTTGGATCGTGCGGCCGAAGCCCTGTTCGCCGGGGTTGCCGGTCTCGGGGGTGCCGGAGGCGGCGGTTTCCTCGTAGAGGTTGCCGCCGAGCGAGCGGAGGCCGGAGGGATTGGCGAAGCGCGTCGCGGTGAGGCGGAAGGTCTGCGTGCCGGTGCTGGACTGGACCGTGACCTGACCGTCCTCGGAGACGGTGACCTCGGAGCCGGGGGGAATGGTCTGGAAACCGCTCAGGATGGGAAAGCCGTCGATGGTGACGACCTGGCCTTGGGCGTTGAGCTTGAAGGAGCCGTCGCGGGTGTAGGCGGTGGTGCCGTCGGCGCGCTGCACCTCGAAGAAGCCGTCGCCCTGGATGGCGAGGTCGAGCTTGCCGCCGGTGTTGGTGAGCTGGCCCTGGGTGAAGACCTTGGAGGTGGCGGCGACGCGCGAGCCGTTGCCGACCTCGATGCCGGTGGGGACGAGGTTGCCGCCGCCGGAATCGGTGCCCGAGGCGCGGGGCTTCTGGTAGAGGAGATCCTGGAACTCGATCTTGCTGCGCTTGAAGCCCGGGGTGTTCACGTTCGCGAGGTTGTTCGCGATGGTGTTCAGGTTGAGCTGCTGGGCCTCCATGCCGGTGGCGGCGGAGTAGAGCGAGAGGTTCATGGGTGGAAATGAAGTAGCGAGTAGCGAGTAGTGAGTAGCGGGTAGCGGGCAGCGCGGTCCGACAGTTCGCTCCGCGCTCCGCGATGGCCGCTCTTGGAAATAGAGGCCGGCCCGGCCCCACGCCGGGCGCGGCCATGCAGTCGTTGTGGCGGTTGTCTATATGGGGAATTCATGGCGGGGCGGGCTCAGCCGAGGGCTTCGAGGGTCTTCTGCATCTGCTGGTCGACAGAGGTGATGACCTTCTGGTTGGCCTCGTAGGCGCGGGCAATGAGGACGAGATCGACCATCTCGCGGAGCGCCTGGACATTGCTCTGCTCGAGGTAGCCCTGCATGAGCTCGGGTTCGTCGACCGACTGGATGCCGGCGCCGGCGGAAGGGAGGAACATGCCGCCGGCGACGGGGATGAGCGCCTCGGGACGGGCGAACTTCTGGATGGAGAGTTTGCCGAGCGAGATGTCGCCCTGAAAGACGGTGCCATCCCGGTTGACGGTGATCGCACCGCCGGAGGGGAGCAACGTGATGGGCGAGCCGCCCTCGGTCATGATCTCCAGGCCGCCGGTGGTGACCAAAGTGCGGTCGGGGCGGACACGGAATTCGCCGCTGCGGGTGTAGGCTTTGCTGCCGTCGGGCTGCTGGACCTCGAAGAAGCCGTCGCCCTGGATCGCGATATCGAGCTCCCGGCGCGTGGGCTGGGTTTCGCCGGTGAGGAAATTGATGCCGTTGGTGACGCGGGTGAACAGCGCGTTGGCCTCGTTCTCCGGGTCGCCGGCGCGGCCGCGGGGATCGATGTTCCATTTGCCGGCGCTCTCGGTCGAGAACTCCACCGTGCGCTTGCGGTAACCGGTCGTCTGCGCGGAGGTGATGTTCTGCGAAACGCTGTCCTGCCACCGCTCGAGGGCGGACAGGGTGGAAGCGCTTTGGTAGAGCCCGATGTTCATCTGAGGCGAAGGATAGCAACAGCGGTGCCAAGGTGGGCGGCACGACTGCTAACCGGCACAGGCCAATGATTTAAAAACTTTCTAGTGCCTGGCCCCATGAATTCTCCGAACCTCCCGGGCGTCTCTGGCAAAATTTGCCGGGCGGGATTGGCAGAAAATGCCCGGGCGACGGCAGGCCGGTCCGTTGGACCCGGTGGTCTGCGTAGCGGAGGTGGCACCGGCTTGCACCGGCTTCCAGCCGGTGATGAGCTGCAGCTTTTGACCAAGCCGGGATCAAGCGGTTGAGGGAGGTGGAACCGGTCCTCCGTGACCGGTTTGCCTTGGCGTGTGTCCAACAACCCGTCCGGAGGACAGGTTCCACCATTTGATGCGCGGCTCTCCAGTGGAGATTGGCCGGCCAACGGCCGCTTTGGGCGACGCCCCGACAAAAGACGTGATCCGGATCCGGCTCAGCTACCGGCGGGATAGAGGCAGTCGACCTCGATGCGTTCCCCGCACAGGCAGGTGATGACGAGCCGCACCACCTTGTCGCCCTCCTTCACCACCTCGACGGTCGGGGTCGGGGCGGGGGCGGATTGGAGCACGAGGCCGTTCCGGGGCAGGGGCGGATGCGCGTGGACCGGGCGGAGCGGGGCGGAGTCGACGGGCTTTTTCCCGAGGAGAAAAGGTTTCATGTGGGACCGGGCCGGCCGGGGGTATCCGGGCGGGGCGAAGGGTTGGACCTAGCGGTGCCGCCCGCGACGGGCTGGTTCGCGGGTTTGGTGGTCGGCAGCTTGGAAGTGAGGGTCAGGCTGAGCGTGATGCGCTGGTTGGCGTCGGCGTCGGGCTGGGCGCCGTCGAGCGGCCGGGTATCGGCGTAGCCGGTGACGCGCTCGATCTGGGCGGCCTCGACCGCGTAGTAGACCAGCGCGCGGCGGGCGGCGTTGGCCCGGTCGGAGGAGAGTTCCCAGGCGGAATAATTCTCGCGCAGCGGCGCGGGCAGCAGGCGGGTGTGGCCGTCGATGGTGACGCGGAACTTGTGGCGGTCGATCAGCCACGCGAGGTTCTGGAGGAGGTGGCGGCCCCGCTCGGAGAAATCGGTGGTGTCGCCGACGAAGAGCGGGGTTTCGGTGCGGTCGAACAACGTCAGGCGGAGGCCGTCCGAGGTCACCTGCACGTCGACCGATTTCTTTTCCACGTTCTCATCGAGATGGAGCAGCCGGTAGACGTCGGCGGCGACGGAGTTGAGGAAATTGAGCTCGATCTGCCGGCCGCGGTCGGAAGAGCCCGCCTTGGCCGAGGTGTCGGTCTCGTCCTTGGGCGCGGCGCTGCTGTTGCTCTCCTTGTTGAAGGGCATGATGCCGGAGTGGTCGTTCATCATCGAGCTGAACGGGCTCTGGAAATAGCGCGAGGTGGCGATGAGGATCTTCTGGTCCTGCGCGGAGATCCACAGGACCATGAACAGGGCCATCATCGCGGTGACGAAGTCCGCGTAGGCCACTTTCCAGGCTCCTCCGTGTCCGGCCATGGCGGGTTATTTGCCGGTGCCGAGGCCCTTGACCGCGGCCTCCAGCTCATCGGCGCCGGGTTGGACGGAGCTGTCGAGCGAGCGGCGCGCGATCTCGACGGCGGTGAGGGGCGCGAGGCCCTTGGCGAAGCCGGCGACGGCCTGCATGATGCATTTCAGGCAGAGCTGGTCGGAGGCGTTGTTGAAGACGATGCGGTTGGCCAGCGGGTTGACGAAACCGTAGGCGGCGAAGATGCCGAGCAGGGTGCCGGTAAGGGCGGCGGCGACGCGTTTGCCCACGACCTCGGGACCGTCGGCGATGGCGGCCATGGTGTTGATGATGCCGAGCACGGCGGCCACGATGCCGATGCCGGGGAGCGAGTCGCCGACGAGCTGCAGGATATGGACGGGGTGGTTGGCCTCGATGTCCTTGGCGGCGAGCTCGGCGGCCATGAGGTCCTCGAGCTGGTCAGGCTTGATCTTGCCGTCGATGACCGGCTTGAGGCCGTTGCACAGGAACTGCAGCCGCTCGGGGTGCTTGAGCAGCGTCGGATACTTCTGGAAAATGGCGCTGGCCTGGGGATCCATGACGTGCTCCTCGAGCGCGATGAGGCCGTTGCGGCGGCCGTTCATGAAGAGCTCGTAGAGGAGCTTGAGCAGCTCGAAGTATTCGGCCTTGCCGGCGGTGCGGCCGGTGACGGCCTCCTTCGACTTGTGGACGATGTGCTTGAGCACGTGCCCCGGGCTGGCGATGAAGAGGACGCCGGCCCCCACGCCGAAGATGACGACGAATTCGGAGACATGGAGCAGCACCATCGGATTGCCGCCGGCGAGCATGAAGCCGCCGATGGTCGAGAGCAGGACGATCAAAGCTCCGAGGAGGACAAGCATGCCGGGATCGGGTGAAGGACTCAGCCGTTGCGGGCGCGGCTGAGGTAGCTGCGCAGACCGAGGATGGTCTGCGAATGGATCTGGCAGATGCGGGATTCCGTCAGGCCATAGACGGCGGCGATTTCGGCAAGCCGCATGCCTTCAAAGTAATACATGGCGAGTATCTTCCGTGGTATATCGGGCAGTTCGGCCATCCTTTGAGTGAGAAGTTTGAGCAATTCCTCCTTCTCGAGGGTATCGCGGCCGGTGGCGTCGTTGTCATCCGCCAGTAGTTCGTGCAGGGAAGCACCTTCCGATTCCTCCCGGCCGGCCGGGCCGTCGAGGGCGATAAAAGTCGCCGGGCGGACTTCGTCGAGCCACTTGGTGTATTCCTTCTGGCTGATCCCGAGTTCCTGGCAGATCTCAGCCTCGGTGGCGGTGTGGCCGAGCTTCTGTTCCAGGGTGTTGATGGAATCCTTGAGCTTGCGGGCGCGGGCGCGGGTGCGGCGGGGGCACCAGTCCATGCGGCGGAGTTCGTCGAGCACGGCGCCCCGGATCCGCATGGCGGCATAGCCGGCGAAGGTGTTGCCCTGCGCGGGGTCGTATTTGCGCACGGCGGCGATCAGGCCGATGACGCCGACGCTGTAGAGATCGTCCGCGTCGATGTGCAGGGGCAGGGTGAGCTTGATGCGGTCCACGACATTGCGGACCAAAGGCAGGAAGCGCTCGATCAGCTCCTTTTCATCAACGGGGCCGGAGGTGACGCCGGCGTAGGCGCGCCAGGCGGTGGTGGGTTGGGTGGGGGCATCCGTGCCGCGGGCGAGGGCAGTGTTCATGGGAATATCATGGGGTTGACTCAAAGAGGCTTGGTTTTCGCCGCGGCGGCCGCGGTCGCGGCCTCCTGGCGGGAGAGCAGGGTTTCGCGCAGGCCGCGCAGGAGCACGGTCCACAGCCAGCGGAACAGGAGGGCGCCGGCGAGGCAGCCGAGGGCGCCGTCGAGGAGGATGCGGTCGGCCGCATGGTCCGCCTGCCAGCTGGTCGTGGCGGCGAGCAGGAAACCGAGGGTGCCTCCGAGCAGGAAGATGAAGCGCATGATCAGGCGGCGGCGTTGAAGGTGTGGGCGGTTTCCGCGGCGGCGTCGTCCGCGGTCTCCGGTTCCTCCGCCGGGGCGGTGGCCGGCAGGGTGCGGCGGGCGACGGCCTCGAGGGGATCCTCCTCGAGGTCGCCGGTGAGGGAGGGGCCGGTGGCGAGGAACAGCGGCTGGATGTCCTCGTCGAGCAGGTAGTCCCAGAGCCGGCCCCATTGCGTGACCTCGTCAAGGTGGGTGAAGACCACGTGGGTGGCGCCGAGGTCGCGGCCGGCGGCGTAGCCGGCGCGCAGCGCGGCGTGGTCGTAGGCGGCGTTGAGCACGAGGACGCGCTGGGTGATGCGTTCGCGCTCGAGGAAATCCGCGAGGGCCGCGTTGTCGGCCGGGTGGCGGACGGAGAGGCCCGGCAGGTCGAAATAGACAAAGGCGCCGAGGGTGGCGGGCTGGGTCGAGGCCGGGAAATGCGCCAGCGGCACCCCGAGCGCCTCGCAGAACACGGGCAGGGGCCCGGTGGGGTTCGGCCGGTCGAACTCGGCCGTGATGACATGGCCGATGCGCGCCCGGCGGAAGACTTCCGCCGAAAGCCACTTGCAGAGCGCGGTGGTGCGCCCCGCGCCGGGTGTGCCGATGAAAGCGGCGCGGGTGAGCGGGGCGGCATCCGCCCGCACGGGGGCGAGCTTGCGCAGATGGCGGCCGGTCTCGACGAGCGCGCGATGCAGCGGCAGCTCGTTGAGCGTGAGCCAGGCGGGTGACTCGAAGAGGCGCAGCAGCAGTTTTTCCGAGAAGCCGGACCGGCGGAGCAGGTCGGTGAGGCGCTGCGGCGAATCGGCGAAAGGGGACGACGGGCGGCGCAGCGCGGGCGAGGCGGCCGGCTCGGTCTCGGCGGGGGTGGCGGCCGGCGGCGCGCTATCGGCCGGGCCGGCGATCTGGGCGACGACCTCCAGCCTGGGGGCGCTCATGAAGCCGAAGAGGCCGCCGGGGGCGACGTTGCGGACCGAGAGGACGCGGGCGCGGTCGCCGAGTTGATCGCGGATCAGCTGGGCGGCCTGGTCGGCCGAGCCGACGACAAACCGGAAGGTGGTTCCTGGGGCGGTGGGAAAATTCATGGACGAGGGAAAGGGTTCAGGCGGCGGTCTTCAGCTCGGGGCGGAGGAGGTGGGCGGGGGCGGGGACCAGGCCGGCGTTCTCCACCTCGGTGGCGGGGGGCAGCTCCTGGAAGGCGATGACGGAGAGGCGCGGGAAGGACGGCTCGAGGAAGCGTTTCAGCGGCAGGCGGATCTCGGTGGAGACGACGAGCACGGCGGGGAGCCCCGCGGTGGTGAGCTCGGTGGTGCGGCGGTTGAGTTCCTCGAGCAGGTGGCGGCCGGTCGCCGGATCGAGGGCGAGGCCGATCTCGGTCGGGGAACGGTGGACCTTGCCCGTGAGCGCCTGCTCCAGGCGCGGGTCGAGGGTAAGGGCCTTGAGCACGCCCGGGCGGGTCTCGTATTCGGGCACGAAGTAGAGGCCGAGGCGCCGGCGGACGAGTTCGCTGAGGTCGTCCGGATTCTTGGAAAGCGAGGCAAAGTCGGCGATGCCCTCGAGGATGAGCGGCAGGTTGAGGATGGCCACGTGCTCGCGGAGGAGGTTCTGGAGCACGCGCTGGATGACGCCGATGTTGACGAGGTCGGGCAGCAGTTCGGCGACGAGCGTGGGGTGGGTGCCCTTGACGTGGTCGATGAGCGCCTGCACGTCCTGGCGGGTGAGGAGGTGGTGGGCCGAGGCCTTGAGGATCTCGGACAGATGGGTGATCAGGACGGACGAGGGGTCGACGACGGTGTAGTTGTTGAGTTCGGCGGTCTTCTTTTCCGCCTCGTCGATCCAGGTGGCGTCGAGGTTGAACACGGGCTCGCGCGTGGGAATGCCGCGGAGGGCGACGGTGCTGCCGGCGACGTTCATCGCGAGGAAGCGGCCGGGGACGAGCGAGCCGCGGGCGACGGCCTTGCCGCGGAGGAGGAAGCGGTAGTCGTTGGGCTCGAGCTCGAGGTTGTCGCGGACGGAGACCGGCGGGACGACGACACCCTTCTCGCGGGCGAGCGCCTTGCGGACGCCGGTGACGCGGGCGAGCAGGTCGCCGCCCATCTTCGTGTCGGCCAGCGTGAGCAGGCCGTAGCCGATCTCGATGGCGAAGACATCGACGTCGATAAGCTTGCGGACGTCATCGCTGGTGGAGCCCGGGGCCGGGGCGCCGGCGACGGCCGCGCCGACGGTGGTGCCGGATTTGCCGGCGGCGGCGCCGGCCTTGGGGGCGCCGGCGCGGGCATCGGCGTCGGCGTTGTGGTCCTTGAGCGTCCGGGCCATGAAGCCGGCCACCGCCGCGAGACCGAGGAAGGGCAGCAGGGGCATGCCCGGCATGAGGCCGAAGACCGCCATGCAGACGGCGGTGAACTGGAGCGCACGCGGGTAGCGGACGAGCTGGCCGGTGATCTGGGTGCCGAGGTTGTTGTTGTCGGAGGCGCGGGTGACGAGGAGGCCGGCGCCGATGGAGATGATGAGGGCGGGGACCTGGGAGACGAGGCCGTCACCGATCGAGAGGAGCGTGAACTTCGCCAGCGACTCGCTGAGCGTCATGTCCATCTGGAAGACGCCGATGGCGAAGCCGCCGATGACGTTGACGAGGGTGATGAGGATGCCGGCGATGGCGTCGCCGCGGACGAACTTCGAGGCGCCGTCCATCGCGCCGTAGAAATCGGCCTCCTTCTGCACCTTGACGCGGCGGGCGGTGGCGGTGACCTCGTCGATGATGCCGGCGTTGAGCTCGGCATCGATGGCCATCTGCTTGCCGGGGAGGGCGTCGAGGGTGAAGCGCGCGGTGACCTCGGCGATGCGGCCGGCGCCCTTGGTGATGACGACGAAATTGATGACGACGAGGATCACGAACACCACGGCGCCGACGATGTAGTTGCCCTGGATGACGAAGTTGCCGAACGACTCGATGATCTCGCCGGCGTAGCCGTGGCCGAGGATCTGGCGGGTGGAGCTGATGTTGAGCGCGAGGCGGAAGAGCGTCAGCGTCAGCAGCATCGTCGGGAAGGCGGAGAACTCCGGCGGGTCGCGGACGTAGACGATGGCGAGCAGGACGAGGAGCGAGAGGCCGATGTTGAGGGCCAGCAGGACGTCGATGAGGAACGGCGGAACCGGCAGCACGAGCAGCAGGATCGTGCCGAACAGCGCCATGGCGAACAGCAGGTCGGCCCGCAGGAACAGGCGCGTGATGTAACTGTTGGAGCTGATGGGCATGGCTCAGGAGGCGGCCGCCAGGCGGCGGGACTTCAGCTCGTGGAAGTAGTAACGGTTCAGCCGGTAGACGACGGCGAGGATCTCGGCCACGGCCTGGTAGAGCTGGGGCGGGATGGTCTCGCCGACGGCGCCGAGGGCGAAGAGGAGGCGCGCCACGGGCTTGTTCTCGACCGTGGGGACGCCGTGGGCGGCGCCGAGGGCCTTGATGCGGCGGGCAAACTGGTTCTCGCCCTTCGCCAGGATGACCGGGGCCTGGTCGCGCCCGCGCTCATATTTGAGGGCGACGGCGTAGTGCGTGGGATTCGTGACGATGACATCGGCGGTCGGCACGACGGCCAGCATCTGCTTTTGCATGAGGCGGCGGGCCATGCGGCGCATGGCGGCCTTCATCTGGGCGTTGCCCTCGTTGTTGCGGTGCTCGTCCTTGACCTGCTGGCGCGTCATCATCAGGTCGCGCGCGGTCTTGTATTTTTCCCAGCCGTAGCTGATCGCGGCGATGAGCCCGAGCGAGAAGAGCAGCCGGGTGAGAAAGGTCAGCGAGGCCTGGAGCAAAAAGGTGGAGAGGTAGGCGGCCTCGACGGGCGCGGTAAACAGCGGGTCCTGGAGGAGGGTGCGGGCGCCGAGATAAAGGGAGAAGCCGATGGCGATGACCTTGAGCACGTCGAGGCCGGAGCGCACCAGGGCGGCCTTGTTGAAGACCCGGCCGAAGCCGTTGGTGGGGTTCAGCGCCTCGGGCCGGAAGGACACGGCCTTGGGGGAGAGGCGGAAGCCGCTTTGCAGGCCGCCGGCCAGCATGGCCGCGCCGACGCAGGCGACGAGGATCGGCAACATCGCCTGGCCGCCGGCCATGATCATCTGGGTCAGCGTCGCGGTGATCGTGCCCTGCTCGACGTGCATGCGGGCGAAGCCCGTGAAAATCCCGATCGCATACTGGGCCACCGTTTCGCTGCTCGAGCCGGCCGTGAAGGCGAGCACCCCGAGCGCCGCCGCCAAAATCATCACCACCGTGAGCTCCGGACTCTTGGCGAACTGACCCTGCTCCATTGCCTCCGCGAGACGCTTCTCGGTCGGTTGCTCTGTCTGTTGGTCTTTGTCTTGGTCTTGATCGGACATCGCGGTGACCGCCCTAATGCAACGCTGATGCCAAGGTGGGGGGGGCCTGTGCTACCGGCGGATCATCAACGTATTAAAACTTTACGAGTTTTATGCGGAGATGATTTCCGTCCGCGGGATTTTTTCCCGCCATCCGTCGGGCAAAAATTGCCCGTTCAGCGTGCCGGCAGAATCTGCAGCATCTGCATCGGCAGATCCGCGAACTCGACGTAGAGATACCGGGCGATCAGCGCGCCGGAGCCGGCGAGGAGGCCGAGCCCGAGGAGGGCGCGCACGGAAAAACTGAGGATGAAGATGTTCATCTTCGGCACGGCGCGGCCCAGCACCGAGAAGGCGAGAGTCACGAGGAAGTTCAGCGCGATGAAGGGCGCGCCGATGCGCAGGCCGAGTTCGATCACCCGCGCCGTGTCCACGACGATCTCCTCCGCGGCGCGGCCGCCGAGCGCCGGGTGCCCGGGGGCGGCCAACATGAAGCTCCGGGCGAAGGCGGTCAGGATGCTCAGGTGCCCGCCCAGGAGGAAGAACAGCAGCACGGCCAGCGTCGAGAGGAACGCCGCGAGGGGTTCCGAGCCCATCTGCGGGGCGCCGAAGCCGGGCGTCGCCGCCAGGCCGATCTCGGACGAGATGATGCGCCCGGCCATCTCGACGGCGGCGAAGGTCATGCGCGCCACGAAGCCGAGGGCGAGGCCGAGCAGCACCTCCCCGGCCGCCGCGAAGACGAGCCCGGAGAGCTCAGTCGGCAGCGCGGCTTCGGGCACCAGGCCGGTCAGCAGGATCGCGAGGCCGGCGGCGAGGGCGAGGCGGACCTTGACGGGGATCGTGTTGTTGCCGATCACGGGCAGCAGGATCACCACCCCCAGCCCGCGCAGGAAGACCATCATCCACGTGAACAGGTAGGCGGCGCTCATGCGACGGAACGGTCGCGCCCGGCGCTAGTGGGCGAGGCCCGGCATGCGGGCGAAGACGGACAGCGCAAATTCCGTGAGGGAGCGCAGCAGCCAGGGCGCCAGCAGGATCGAGAGGCCGGCGAGCGCCAGCAGCTTGGGGGCGAAGGTCAGGGTGTTCTCCTGCATCGAGGTCACCGATTGGAAGAGGCTGGCCGCCAGGCCGACCACCAGCATCACGAGCAGGAAGGGGGCGACCATGTAGAGGGCGAAGATCACGGTGGTCTTGAAGAGGTCGATGGCGAGTTCCGGGTTCATGGGGCAGGCTCAGGCGATAAAGCTCTGGACGAGGGTTTTCACGATGAGGTGCCAGCCGTCGACGAGGACGAAGAGCAGGAGCTTGAAGGGCAGCGACACGACGTTGGGCGGCATCATCATCATGCCCAGCGCCATCAGCACCGAGGACACGAGGAAATCGATCACGAGGAAGGGCAGGAAGAGCAGGAAGCCCATCTGGAAGGCGGTCTGGAGTTCGCTGATGACGAACGCCGGGATCACGACGCGCATGGGCAGTTCCTTCACCGCGGTGGGGCCGTAGCCGCCGAGCTCGAGGAAATACTCGAGGTCGCGCATGCGGGTCTGTTTCAGCATGAACTCCTTGACCGGCACCGTGGCCCGGTCGAGCGCGTCGGCGGAGGACATCTTGCCGTCGAGGTAGGGCTTGAGGGCGTCGGCGTGCACGCGGTCGAAAACCGGGCCCATGATGAAGAAGGTGAGGAAGAGGGACAGGCCGACGATGATCTGGTTCGACGGCGCGCTGGGCACGCCGAGGGCGGAACGGACGAAGCCGAGCACGATCACGATGCGCGTGAAGCTGGTCATCAGCAGCACGAGCGACGGCGCGACGGACAGGAGCGTCATCAGCAGCACGATCTGCACGGCGACGCTCAGTTGCGCCGGTTGCTGGGCGCCCTCCAGGTTGATGGAAAGACGGAGCGGCTCGGCCGACTGGGCGGCGGCGGAGGCCGGCAGGGCGCCGGGGGCGAGGGCGGTCGTCGGGCCGGTCTGCGCCCAGGCGGGCGCGACGGTCAGGCAGGCCAAGCCCAGCAACAGGACCACGATCCTGGTCATGCTGCGCGCAGCATGGCCGAAAGCGAGCAGGTGGAAATCCAGGGGCTTCATGGGGTCTTGGCCCGGGGGGCGTCGTCGTTCAGCGGCACGAGGAGCTCGATGCGGCCGGGGCAGACGCCGAGGAGGAATTTGCGGCCGTCGTAGTCGGCGACGACGAGATACTGGCGGTTGCCCAGCGTGCGGGTCTCGGCGATGGCGAGCTTGCGGGCCTCACGGCCGGCGGCGCCGCGGGGTGAGCGGCGCTGCTGCCAGAGGAGCCAGCCGCCGGCGGCGGCGGCGGCGAGGCCGAACAGGAGCAGCGTGGTGTTGGTGCGGCCGGCCGGGCGGCCGGCGAGCGGCGCGGCGGCCGGGGCCGGGGGGCGCGGCCGGACGATCTCATCCGGCGTCTGGGCGAGGACCGGCCGCGCGAGGCCGAGCAGGAGCAGCGCGAGGATCCCGGACAAAAATGGGCGCGGCCGGCTCACGGTTTGATGGAACCGACGAGCTCGGTGATCTTGATGCCGAAGTTGTCCTCGACGACGACGACCTCGCCGTAGGCGACGAGCTTGTCGTTGACGTAGAGTCCGACCGGGTCGTTCGCGTGCTGGGTGAGCTGCACGACGGAGCCGGGGGAGAGCTCGAGCACGTCGCGCATGGGCAGCAGGCAGGAGCCGAGCTGGACGGTGACTTTCACCTTTACGTCGAGGAGGATGTCGAGGGTTTTGTCTTCGAGCGGGGAGGCCATGGGCAGGCTAGGGTTGGGCGGGAATCTTGCGGGTGATCTGGATGGCGACGCGGTCGGAATCATGCCCGACCGTGCCGATGAACTTGGCGGTGCCGTTGAGGAGCACGCGCGTCTGCTGCATGAGGAGGGCGGGCAGCTCGATGACGTCGCCGACGCGGAGGCTGCTCACCTCGCGGAGCGAGAGGTCGAGGGCGTCCCACTCGGCGCGCACGGGCATCGTGATATGGTCGTAGACCTTCTGCCAGGAGGCGTTCTTGACGACGGTGGACACGGCGGTGTCCTTCTGCCGGCGGGCCTGCATCTTCTTCACGAGCGGCTCGATGGTGTAGTAGGGCACGCCCAGCTGGATCTGCTCGGAGCAGTCGCCGAAACTCACCTCAAGCGTGAGGCTCAGGATGACGGCGTCCTTGGGGGAGGTCTGGAGGAAGCGGCCGTTGTTCTCGTGGCCGATGATGGTCGGGTGGAGTTCCTGCTCCGTCTTCCACTGGTTGCTCCACTCCTCGAGGATGATGTTGATGACGTCCTCCAGCAGCGCGATTTCGATCTCGGTCAGGTAGCGCTCGGCCTTCACGGAATGGCCGCGGCCGCCCAGGAGGCGGTCGGCGATGGTGAGCGCGAGGCGCGGGTTGATGTCGATGACGCCGACGCCGGCGAGGGGTTCGGCCTTGAAGAGGCAGATGTGGGTGGGGCTGGGCAGCGCTTCGGTGAACTTCGAGTAGGCGACGGTTGTGAGTTTGGCCATCTTCAGGCCGAGCTCCATGCGGAGGAAGAGCGAGAGGCGCGCGCTGAGATAGCGGATGAAATCCTCGTGCAGCAGGCGCAGGCGGCGGAGCTCGACCTCCGAGAGGAAGGCGGGGTTGCGGAAATCGTAGACCTCGACCTTGGCGTCCACCGCCTCCCCGCCGCGCCGGCCGTCCGCGCGGATGAGCATCGACTTCCCCGTGGTCTGCGCCGTGGCCTGCGACAGCAGCCGGTCGATCTCGGACTGATCGAGGAACTCGGAGGCGGGAGGTGCGGATTCGTCGGCCATACCGGCGGTCACTGGATCACGAAATCCGAGAAATAGACCTGCTCGACCACGCGCTTGCCGAGCGCCTGGTTGTAGGCGGCGACGAGCTTTTCGCGGAGGACGTTCTTGGAGCCGGGTTCCTCGAGATCGGCGAGCGAGAGCGAGGAGAGGACGTTGAGGGTGATGTCGGTCAGCTTGGCCTTGTCCGCCTCGAAGAGGCCCTTGGTGGAGACGTTCTTGACGCCGGTGACGACGAAACTGGTCTTGAGGTAGCGGGTGCCCATGGTGCCGGCGAGGTTGACGACGACGTTGGCGAACTCGTAGTTGCCGGCCGCGGCGCCTTCCTTCTCCCCGTGGCCCTTCTTCTCGCCGGAATGGGCGGATTCCGCGGCGGGCGCTTCCGCGTCCTCGGCGGCGGCCGTCGCGGCGGGGGCGGCGAGCTTGGCCTGCAGGCGGGGCAGCAGGACGAACTCCGCGAGGGCGAAGCTGCCGGCGGGTGCGAGCACGAGGATGACGAGGGCGGGCAGCCACGCCTTGAGCGCGGAGCCCTTGGCGGTGGGCGCGGCGGTCGCGGCGCCGTCGGCGGCCGGCTTGTCCTTGTCGGGGGCGGCGGGTGCCGGCTTGGCTTCGGGTTTGGCGGGGGCGGCCATGGCAGGGAAGGGTTAGCTGCGCTTCAGGTTGACCACGTCCTCGAGGATGCTGTCCGAGACCGTGATGAGCCGGGAGCCGGCCTGGAAACTGCGCTGGGTGGTGATGAGCTCGGAAAACTGGGCGGTCAGGTCGACGTTGGACTGCTCGAGGACGCCGGACTGGATGGCGCCGAGGCCGCTGCTGTTCGGGTCGTTGCTGCCGGCGAGGATGCCGCCGCCGATCGGGCCGGCGGCGCCGAGCGCGGAGTAGAGGTTGCTGCCCTCGCGCAGGAGCACGGAGGTGTCGCTGAAATTCTGGAGCTGGATGCGGTTGGTCGTGGCCGACGTGCCGTCGGAATAGAACTCGATCAGGTTGCCGCCCTTGTCGAAGCTGATGGACTGGAGCTCGGCCCCGACGGGAAGCGCCTGGCCGATCTGGATGTCGCCGACGGCCGACGGCGGGATGCCGCTGCTGCCGCCGGTGAGGCCCTGCACGCGCAGGCCGCCCTGGGTGATGAGGAAGCCCTGGTCGTCGAGCCGGAAGGTGCCGTCGCGGCTGGCGAATTGGATGCCGCTGGTGGCCTCCTTGACGATAAAGAACCCGCCGCCGGAGATGCCGAGGTCGGTGACGTTGCCCGTGCTGGTGAGGGCGCCCTGGGAGAAGTTCGTGTTGATGCCGGCGAGCTGCACGCCGGTGCCCACCTGCATGCTGGACTGGCTGGAGGCGGTGCCGTCCGAGGGGGCGGAGCCGCGCAGCGTGTTGCTGAAGCTCTCGGCAAAGCTCGCGTTGGAGCTCTTGTAGCCGGTGGTGTTGATGTTGGCGATGTTGTTGCCGATGACCTCCAGGCCCTTGCCGAAGGTGCGCAGCGCCGAGACGCCGGAGGTGAGAGTGCCGATGAGTGCCATGTTGTTTGGATGGGTTGAGGGATAGGGGGATCAGGCGGCCGGCAGCGTGGCCGGGTCGGGGAAGAGGGTGCCGGCGGACTCGATGCGCCGCACGGAGGCCAGGGGGTAGGAGATGCCGTCGATGGTCAGCGTGACGCCGTCCACGGGATCGTTGTCGAGGCCGGTGACGAGGCCGGTGACAGGATCGCCCTTCGCGTCCTCGACGGTGACGTTGCGGCCGATGTAGCTGTTGGCCGTGAGCAGGGTCTGGTCGGCGCGAAGGAGGGCGATGTCCTTGCTCATCGCGCTGCTTTGCTCGAGCGAGGAGAACTGCGCCATCTGCGCGATGAAGGCCGTGTCCTCCATCGGCTTCATCGGGTCCTGCGCCTGGAACTGCGTGGCGAGCAGCTTCAGGAAGTCCTCCTGGCCGAGCGCCTTCTTGGCCGTGCGGACGGCGCCGGACGAGGCCGAGGCGATGTCGGTGAACGAGGTGGTCGGGGCGGAAGTGACGCTGGTGACGGGCATGGGGAAAAGGGTCAGGCGAGGGCGGAAAGATGGACGGAGGTGGGCAGCAAGCGGGCGGCGATCTCCCGCACGGGCGAATCGGCTTCCGTCCGGTGGTAGGGATAGGACCGGCCGATGGCACCAAAGATGTCGGGCTGGGGGGCACGGGACTGCTGGTGCGAGGCGGCGCCCTGCCGGCCGTCGCTGCCCGGGCTGGAAGCGGGGCGGTCGGCGGAAAATTCCGGCTCCAGATAACGGAGGGTGCGTTCGGGCGACTCGGCCCGCAGGATGCTCCATTCGTGCGCGATGGCCTGGCGGACCTCGTTGGAATCGGTGCGGAACTGTGTGTGCACGTTGCCTTCGCGCAGTTCGACGCGGATGGCGATGTCTTCGCCGCCGAGTTTCAGGTGCAACTGCACGCCCGGTGCCGGTTGCAGGCGGGCGGCGGCCTGGGTCTCGACCACCTGCACCACGGCCTCGACGGCGCGCTGGGCGATCACGGCGGGACGGTGTTCGCGGATGTCCGCCAGCGGCGCGGAGGCCTCGGGACGGTTTCCCGGAACGAAGGACTGCACGACCAGGTCGGCGACGGTCGGGCGTTCGGGAAGGTGGGTGGCCATAACGGGATCCGGTTTAGCAACGGTGATGCCAACATTCGCCTGTGGCTCTGCATCATCCGCATCCTCAACACTTAGAATCTTTTTAATGGTGGAAGAGTTCGTTTCCGTTGCGGGATTCGCGAGCAGGACCGGCGAGGCGGCATTTTTTGCCACCCCGGAGATCCTGGCTCCGTCCGTTGGAGACAGGTCCGGTTGCGGGAGCACCACCGGGGCGGTCGCGGCGGCCGCCGGCAATGCCGCCGTATCATCGGGGGAATTGAACTCCTGGCCGGCCATGTTGCCGGCCGGCGAGGCCGGGATTTCTCCGGCGAAAGTGGTCGGGCTGGCTGCCGGCAAGGGAGTCGCGGCCGGCGGGTCCGACACGGTGAGGCTGGGGCCGATGCCGGTGGTGGTGGCGCGCAGGGCGGCGGCGGGGGGGGGGGCGGCGGGGGTGGGGGGGCGGGGGGGGTTGGGGTCGGCGGCGTGGGGGGTGGCCACGGGGGCAATCGCGGCGCTCGCGGGTGACAAGGTGGGCTCGGCCGCGGGGGGCGGTAGGGTCGTCATCGGGGTGGCCGGGGCCAGCATGGCCGCGGCGGCTTCCAGCTGCTCGCGGGTGAGCGGGTCGGCCCCGCTTGGAGTGGCGGCGGCCAGTTTCAGGCGGGTCGCGGAACCGGGGGCGATCTGGCCGGCGGGCGGCGGCACCGCGGTCGGCAAAAGGGTCGCGTCGCCGGCCGGTGTCACGCGCGGCATCATCAGCTGGGCAAAGTCCGGGGCCGGTTCGCTGGTCGCGCCGTTGGGCGGCACGGCCGGGAACCCGGGACCGGCGGGGGTGCCGGTGAATGCGGCGCACGCCGCGGCCAGGGCGTCGAGGCCCGCGGCTTCGTTGCCGGGGGCGAGGGAGGGGGTGGAGGGGATGGAAGGGTCATGCCGGCGTCCATCCATGGAACGTAACGGCGCGACCTCCCTGTGCGCCGGAGAGAATCGGGTCAGGAAGCGGGGGCGGCCTTGGCGGCCTTCATCAGGCGGAGTTTTTCGGAAAGCAGCGCGGCGCGGCGCGCCAGCGTGCCGTCGGGCGTGGCGGTCTTGCTCATCTCCTCGAAGATGGGCCCGATCGTGTCGGCCTTCATCAGCGAAAGGATCTTCACCGTCGTGGCGTCGTCGAGTTCGCGGATGATGGCGACGGCGGCCCGGGGGGAGAGGTTGGCGTAGGTCTGGGAGAGGGCGCGGAGGTTCCTGGCCTCGTCGGCGGTGATCTCGATGACCTTCTCGCCGATTTCCCGGCGCATGGCCTCGACATTGCCGCGGAGGGCCTCGAGTTCCTGCGACTCGGCGGCGATGCGGGCGGCGCGCAGGTCGAGCTGCTCGGCCTGCTTGGCCACACGGGCCTTCTCGTCCTTCAGCTCGGCGGCGAGGTTGTCGATCTCGATGGTCCAGAAATCCCAGCCCTGCGCCTTCTGCACCTTGGCGGCCGTGGGGCGCGTGGCGAGCGCCCGGGCGACGAGGGCGTCGCCGGCGCGCCAGAGCGGCACGAAGCCGGCGGCCAGGCTGGACAACAGCGCGAGCGCGAGGACGAGGGGAGGTTGCAGCAGGAGCTTGCTCATGACGGAAGGAGGGAGGGGCGGGCGGCCCGGAAGCCGGCGAAATCATCGAGCTCGGCCTGTTCGTGGCGCAGGGTCTCGGCCCGATGGCGGGCGCGGGCCTTGTCCTCGAGCTGGCGGACGATCTTGAGCTGGCGGTTGGCCTCGAGGTATTCGGCGCGGCGCCGCTTCATCACGTCGCGCTTCTCGATGACGTCGCGCTCGGAGGTCATCTCGGCGGCGCTGACGGAGCGGTAGACGCGGAAGAGGGCGGCGGCGTCGGCGGCGAGGAAGGTCCCGCTGCGGCCGGCGGCCAGCACCCGCCCGAGGTCGGCGATCTGGGCGCGGACGAGGGCGAGGTGTTCCTCGGCCTGGACGTAGGCGTGGACGGAGGCGGCGAAGACGTCGCGGGCGAGCTGTTCGCGGTGGCCCCGGAGCACGGCCACCGAACGGAGGGAGAAGGAGAAACGTTTCATGGCGCGAGGATTTTGCCGAGCAGGGAAAAACTCTCCGGCCGGGGGGTCTGCTCGTGCACCCCCTGGCGGAGAAACTGGCGAAGCGGTTCCTGCAGCGCGACCGCCCGGTCGAGGGCGGGGTTGGCGCCCTTCTGGTAGGCGCCGATGGAGACGAGGTCCTCGTTCTTCCGGTAGAGCGCGAGGTGCTCGCGGGCCTTCGCCGCGGCGGCGACCTCCGGGGGGCTGCAGATGTCGTTGGTCAGGCGGCTCACGCTCTCAAGCACGTCGATGGCGGGATAGTGGTTGAAGTGCGCGAGCGAGCGCGAGAGCACGAGATGGCCGTCGAGGATGCCGCGGACGGCGTCGGCCACGGGCTCGTTCATGTCGTCGCCCTCGACCAGCACGGTGTAGAGGGCGGTGATGGCGCCGGTCTCGCCGGCGCCGGAGCGCTCGAGCAGGCGCGGCAGCATGGCGAAGACCGAGGGGGTGTAGCCCCGCGTCGCGGGCGGCTCGCCGATGGCCAGGCCGATCTCGCGCTGCGCCATGGCGAAGCGGGTGACCGAGTCCATCAGCAGCATGACATTCTTGCCCTCGTCCCGGTAGGCCTCGGCGATGGCGGTGGCGGTGAACGCGGCGCGCAGCCGCAGCGGGGCGGGCGTGTCCGAGGTCGCGACGACCACGACCGAGCGTTTCATGCCCTCGGGCCCCAGGTCCTTCTCGATGAACTCGCGCACCTCGCGGCCGCGCTCGCCCACGAGGCCGACGACGATCACGTCCGCCGCGCAGCTGCGGGCGATCATGCCGAGGAGAGTGGACTTGCCGACGCCGGAGCCGGCGAAGAGGCCGAGGCGCTGGCCGCGGCCGAGGGGGATGAAGGTGTCGAGCGCGCGCACGCCGGTCGCGAGCGCCTCGCGGATGCGCTGGCGGCGCAGCGGGTGCGGCGGGGCGGAGCTGCGCTCCAGGCGGTCGACGGGCAGCAGGCCCTTCCCGTCGCAGGGGCGGCCGAGCGCGTCGAGCACGCGGCCGAGCAGCTCGGGGCCGGGCCGCGGCAACGGCGGCCGGGCCGCGGCGGCGACCTCGCAGCCGACGTGCAGCCCGGAGGTGTCGCCCAGCGGCATGAGGAGCACGCGGTGCTCGCGGAAGCCGACGACCTCCGCGCGAACGGAAAAATCGGAACGCGTCGAGCGGACATTGCACAGCTCGCCCAGCCCGACGTTGGGGCCCTCCGACTCGATGATGAGCCCCGTCACCCCGATCACGGCGCCGACGCGCTGCACCGCGGGGGCGTGCCGCACCTGGGTGCGGAGGATGTCAACGAGGGGGGCGACGGTGGAGACCATGGGGATCAGCTGCCGGTGAGGGAATGGGCGAGGGCGGCCAGCTTGGTGGCCTGCCGGGCGTCGGTCAGGCCGAAGCGGGAGCGCACGAGGCAGTCGCCGGGCACCAGCGCCGGGTCGGGCCGGACCACGATGCCGGGATAACGCGTGAGCCAGTCGGGATTGAGGGAGGCCAGCAGGGTGGCGTCGCGCGGGCAGAGGGAGAGTTCGAGGCCCTCGCGCTCGGGGAAGAGCTGTTCGAGGGCGTCGCGGCACAGATGCCCGACCATCTCGGCCGGCGGCTCGTAGCCCACCAGCAGGCGCTTGGAGATCTCGACGGCGAGGCTGGGCAGGGCATCGCGCACCTGGGCCAGCAGCGCGGGCTCGTGGGCGGCGAGCTTGTGGAGGACGCCCTCGCTGAGCTCGGCCAGCTCGGCGCGGGCCTCGACCATCTGCTGGTCGGCGGAGGCGCGGGCGGCGTCGACGCCCGCGCGGTAGGCTTCCTGGAGTTTCGCCGCGAGCTCGGTCTCGGTGAGAGTCCGCCCGGCCGCCCCGGGCAGCGCGGCGCCGGCGAGCGGGCGGTGGAAGGCGATGAGCTGGGCGAAGGCCATGGCGGCGGGGTCAGGCCACGAGGGCCTGCTGTTCGGAATCGAGGGAGATCTGGCCCTCCTCCTCGAGCTTGCGAACCGTCTGGATGATGACGTCCTGCGCGGCCTCGACGTCCTTGAGGCGGACAGGCCCGAGGAGCTCGATTTCCTCGCGCAGGCTCTCGGCGGCGCGCTTGGAGAGGCCGGCGTAGATCTTTTCGCGGAGGGACTCGCTGGCGGACTTCATCGAGATGGCGAGGTTGGAGGAGTCGACCTCGCGCAGCACGCGCTGGAGGTCGGCGGAGGCGAGGCGGCTGAGATCCTCGAAGCTGAAGAGCTTCTTGCGGATCGCCGCGCCAAGGGTGGCGTTGCGCTCCTCGATGCGGGCGAGGAGGGTCTTCGACATGTCCTTGTCGAGCTGGTTGAGCAGGCCGGCGACCGCGCGGACGCCGCCGCTGTGGTGGAAGGAGGGGCGGACCTTGGTGTCGAAATGCCGGCCGAGCGAGCGCGCGATCTTGCCGACGAGCTCGAGCGAGGTGGACTCGATGGTGCCGAGGCGCTCGATGACCTCCTCGCGCAGTTCGGGGCTGAGCAGGGCGAAGACTTCGCTGGCCTTGCCGGGATCGAGGTAGGAGAGGACGAAGGAGATGGTCTGCGGCTGCTCGTGCTTGATCAGGTTGAAGATCTGGCGGCCCTCCATCTCGGAGATGTCCTTGATGACATCGACGGAGGTGCCGACGGGGCCGACGCGGCCGATGATGGAGGAGGCCTTGTAGTCGCCCTTGGCGATCTCGAGGGTGCGCTGCGCGTAGGGCAGGCCGCCGAGCGCGGAATTGACGCTGGAGGCCACGACGCTGGAGAACTCCTCCATGGCGAGCTTCTGCACGCTCTCGGTGACAACCGGGAAGCCGGACATCTCGCGGCAGAGCTGCTCGATCTCGGTGTCGTCGAAATGCTTCAGCACCTCGGCGGCGGACTCGGGCCCGACGCAGATGAGAAAGATGGCGAGCTTCTGCTGGCGGGAGAGCTTGGCGTAGTCGATGTCGGCCATGGGGTGGGTCAGTTCTTGGTGCCGGGGGCGCCGACCCAGTCACGGAGGGCGGTGCCGATGTTGGCGGGTTTCTGGCGGATGAGCTGGTTGAGCATCTCGGGGGTGACGGCGCTGCCGTTCTGCAGGGTGCGGGCGGCGAGGTCGCCGGGCATGGCGAGGATCTCGACCGGCACGGGCTCGGGCTTCTGTTTCGAGAGCACGCGCAGGAAGATCAGGAGCACAGCCCCGGCCGCGATGAGCGCGGTCCACTGGCGGGCGGTCTCAAACCAGCCCTGCAGGCGGTTTTCCTGCTGGATGGCCTGGACCTGCTCGGAGACGGGCTCGGCGGCGAAGGTCATTTCCTGGAGGGCGACGAGGGCCTCGAGCGGCTGGCCGGCGGCGGGCTTGAGGCCGAGGGCGTTGACGACGACCTGCCGCAGGGCGTTGAGCTCCTCCGGCGTGCGTTTCTGCGCGGCGGGCGGCGTGCCGGGCGCGGTGCCGGCCGGCGGGGCGGCGAAGCGGGGGGCGATGAGGACGGACGCGGTGACATTGCGGATCGTGCCGGGCGCCCGCGTGGTGTTGGTCGTGATCCGGTTGATCTCGTAGGTGGTGGTGCGGTTCTTGCGGTTCTGCTCGCTGACGGAGGCCGGGCGCGGGGCCGCCGAGTCGCCGGTGGCCTTTTCGGGCACGTTGGCGCTGACCCCGGTCGCGCCGCCGGTGCTGCGGGTCTCGCTGGAATTGGTGACGTCCTCTGTCGCGGTCTGGGAGCGGACGACCTGGCCCTCGGGGTCGTATTTCTCGGACTGCAGCGTGGTGGCCTCGGTGTCGATCTCGGCCGAGACGCGCACGACGGCGTTGCCGGGGCCGATCACGGTGGCGAGCATGGACTCGACCTTCTTGGCCAGGTAATCCTCGACCTGCTGCTTGTAGCGCATCTGGGAGGTGGCGCTGCCCAGGGTGGGATCCTGCTTCAGTTCCTCGGACAGCACGCGGCCGCGGTTGTCGACGATGGCGACCTGGTCCGGGCCGAGGCCCTGCACGGCGTTGGCGACGAGATGGCGGATGGCGTTGACCTGATCGGTCTCGAGCCGGCTGCCGCCCATGTCGACGAAGACGGAGGCGGTGGCCTTGACGCCCTGGTCGGTGAGGAGGAGGCGGTTCTCGGGCTGGACGATCATCACGCGCGCGGCGCGGACGCCGGCGAGCTGGGAGATGGTGCGGGCGAGCTCGCCCTGCAGCGCGCGGAGGTAGTTGGTGCGCTGCACGAAGTCGGAGAGGCCGAACTGGCCCTTGTCGAAGATCTCAAAGCCCACGCCGTCGCCCCCGGGCAGGCCCTTGCTCGCGAGGTCCATGCGGAGCTTGTAGACCTGGTCGGCGGGCACCTGGACGGCGGAGCCGCCGGCGGCGATCTGGTGCGGGATGTTTTGCGTCTGCAGGTAGCCGATGATGGCGGCGGAGTCCTTGTCGCCGAGGCGCGCGTAAAGCAGCTGGTAGTCGGGGCGGTGCGACCAGAGGACGACGGCGACCAGTCCGGCCACGACCGCGACGGTGGCGACAACCAGCGACACGCGCTGGTTGAGACCGAGCTGCGTCCAGAGGGCGACGAGGGATGAGGCGAAATTTTTCATGAAACGGGGTCAGCGGCAGGCGGCGGGCTCATACCTGCATGCGCATGAGTTCCTGATAGGATTCGACGAGCTTGTTGCGCACCTCGACCATCAGGCTGAAAGCGACGGAGGCCTCCTGCATGGCGATGACGGACTGGTGGATCTGGTCCGAATCACCGAGGAGCACCTGGCGGGTGAGCTCGGCCGCCTGGTCCTGCTTGGCGTCGACGGTGGCGACGAGACCGTCGAGCATGCGGCCGAAACCTTCCGGGCCCGGGGTGGCCCCGGCCTGGCCGGGGGCGAGGAGGCCGGACAGCCCCTTGGGCAGGGGAGCGTCGACCCGGCCGAGGGTGGCGGCATTGGCGGTGGGATAGACGGAACCGATGGGCGACATGGGAAAGCGGGGTGGGGGCCGGGAGGTTTACTTGCCGATCTCGAGGGCCTTCAGCGCGAGGTTGCGGGCGTTCTTCACGACGGAGAGGTTGGCCTCGTAGGAGCGGGAGGCCGTGATGAGGTCGACCATCTCGTAGGAAAGGTTGACGTTGGGCATCTGGACGAGCCCGTCGGCGCCGGCGTCGGGATGCTGGGGGTTGTAGACCTGTTCGCCGGGCGTGCGGTCGGCGGTGATGCCGGCGACATGGACGGTCGGGAGCGAGGTGCCGCCGGCGCGTTTCACCAGCTCGGTCTCGAAGGAGACGATCTGCCGCTTGTAGGGGCCGCCCTCGGGGGTGCGGGTGGCTTGGGCGTTGGCGATGTTTTGCGCGACAATATCAAGCCGCATTTTTTGCGCCGCGAGGGCGCCCGAAGTGACGTCGATGCCGGAGATGAGGTTCATGAGGGCGGGGAGGCTCAGAGGTTGCGGCCGGAGATCGCCAGCTTGAGCTGCTTGATGTTGCGGGAAACGAGCTCGGTGAGATACTGGTATTCCACCGCGTTGCGGTTCATGACGAGCAGCTCGTGCTCGATCTCGACGGTGTTGCCGTCGGGGCGCACGGTGCGCGCGTGGACATCCTCGGTGAGCCGGGGCTGGAGGGAGTCGGCGGTGCGGGAAAGCTCGCCGCTGGTGACGCGGGCCTTGAGCTGCTCGGCGAAGTCCGGCGCGATATCGAGGCGGCGATAGCCCGGGGTGTCGGCATTGGCGATGTTCGCCGCGATCGCCTCCTGCCGCAGAGCCGCCGCATCCAATAGCTTGAGCGCCATCTGGTAATTGCCGGCGGGGAACAACGGGTCGATCATGATGCGGGCCTGTAATCAGGGTTCGTGCCAGCCGCGAGGGTGGGGCTGCAAACCGCTCGGGCGAAGTGAGATATAATTAACTCCGTGGCCGGGCCGACCGGATCCGGGCCCGGCTGCGGCCTGCGGGATCGGAGCAGGCAGATTTTGCCGAGTGCGGCCGTGCCGATATTTACCTTCGGCGACTTCATTCGGTCAGGCCTGAGCCGATAACAGGGGAAAATCCTCATGAGGGACAAAGAGTTCGAATTCATCCGCACCCTCGTTTACGAGCACAGCCGCATCCACCTGAGCTCGGACAAACGGGAACTCGTGGCCGCCCGCCTCGGCAAGCGCCTCCGCGCGACACAGCTGTCGAGCATCGGCGATTATTGCGACCTGCTCCAGGGCCACGACGCCGGGGAGGAACTCGCGCACCTCATCGACGCGATCTCGACGAACCACACGTTTTTCTTCCGCGAGAACGCCCACTTCGACTACCTGCGGACGCACATCCTGCCCGAGATGCAGGCGCGGCAGCGCCTGGAGCGCTGGCCGCGCTTCGAGGTCTGGAGCGCGGCGTCCTCCTCCGGCGAGGAGCCGTATTCGCTCGCGATCACACTGGCCGAGATCCTGCCGGCGGGGGGCTGGCCCTGGCACATCGAGGCCACGGACATCTCCCACCGGATCCTGGACAAGGCGCGCGCCGCCATCTACCGCAGCGACGTGGTCGAGCGCATGCCGCGCGCGACGATCCAGAAATATTTCCAGCGCGGCGTCGGCCCGCAGGAGGGGAATTACCGCGTGAAATCCGCGCTCACGGCCAACGTGAGCTTCCACCAGCTCAACCTGCTTGAGGGCGAGCCGCCCTTCGCCACGACGTTCCAGGTCATTTTCTGCCGCAATGTGATGATCTACTTCGACCGCCCCACGCAGGAGGAGCTGGTCGCCCGGCTGACCCGGCGCCTGGTGCCCGGCGGCTACCTGCTGGTCGGGCATTCGGAGAGCCTCACCGGCATCAAGCACACGCTCCAGATCGTCAAACCCGCCGTCTACCGCCGGCCCCCGGCCTCCTGACCATGCTGCCCCTGCGCAAAATCCGCGTTCTCATCGTCGACGACTCCGCCGTCGTCCGGAAGCTCGCCAGCGAGGCGCTGGCCAGCGATCCCGAGATCGAGGTCGTCGGCACGGCGATCGATCCCTACATGGCGCGCGACCGGCTCCGGGAACTCGCGCCGGACGTCATCACGCTCGACCTCGAGATGCCGCGGATGGACGGTCTCACCTTCCTGCGCCTGCTGATGGAGGCGAAGCCGATGCCGGTCATCGTCCTGAGTTCGCTCACCCAGCAGGGTTCCGAATGCGCGCTGGAGGCGCTGCGGCTCGGCGCCGTCGACGTGCTGGGCAAGCCCAGCGGTTCCTATTCGTTCGGCGACCTCGCGCCCCAGCTCATCGCCAAGGTCAAGGCGGCCGCCCGCGCCCGGGTGCGGTCGGCGCGCCCGGGCGCGGCCGTCCTCGCGGCTCCCGCCGTCCGGGGGAAAGGTCCCGGCACCTTTGCCGGCCATCCGCGGTCCCTCCTCCTGCTCGGCGCTTCCACCGGCGGCACCGAGGCGCTGCGCGACGTGCTCACGGAACTGCCCACGAGCCTGCCGGGCATCGCCATCGTGCAGCACATCCCGGCGACTTTCTCCAAGGCCTTTGCCGACCGCCTCAACACGCTCTGTGCGATCGAGGTGCGCGAGGCGGTGGACGGCGATCTGCTCCTGCCGGGCACCGCGCTCATCGCCCCGGGCAATTTCCACCTGATGCTCCAGTGGACGGGCCAGCACTATCGCGCCCGGGTCGTGACCGGCCCGCAGGTCTGGCACCAGCGTCCCGCGGTCGATCTGCTCTTCAAGTCCGCCACCGATTGCGGGGCCGGCCCCCACACCATAGCCGGCGTCCTCACCGGCATGGGCAAGGATGGCGCCGACGGTCTCCTCAGCCTCCGGCAAAAAGGCGCCGCTACCTTTGCGCAGGACGAGGCCAGCTGCGTGGTCTACGGCATGCCGAAGGCCGCCTTCGACAACGGCGCGGCGCAGGTCCAGCTGCCGCTCGACCGCGTCGCCCGGTATCTGGTCTCGCGCAGCACCGCCACCCAGGCGCGCGCCCCCCTTTCCGTCCACCCATGAACACCCCGGCCAACGAATCCCCCAGCATCCTCGTCGTCGATGACGAGGCGGTCGTGCTGATGGCCTTGCGCGCAACGCTCGAGCGCCAGAACTACCAGGTCGTGGCCGTCTCCAGCCCGCTCAAGGCCCTGGCGATCCTCGCCGAACGCGACTTCGCCGTCATCATCTCGGACCAGCGCATGCCCGAGATGCTCGGCCTGGATTTCCTGATCGAGAGCCGGCGTCTCCGACCGAACGCCTCGCGCATCCTCATCACCGCGGTGCTGGCCCTGCCCACCATCGTCGACGCGATCAACAAGGGCGAGATCTTCCGTTTCGTGGCCAAGCCCTGGCTGCGCGAGGAGCTGCTCGCCACGGTGCGCAACGCCATCCAGCGCCACGACCTCATCACCCACAACGAGGTCCTGCAGGCCCGCACGCAGCAGCTCAACGCCCAGCTCATCACCGCCAACTCCGAGCTCGAGCAGAAGGTGCGCGATCTCGAGCAGGAACGCCTGAAGCTCGACGCCGCGAACGCCGGGCTGAGCGAGCGCTACGAGCATTCGCTGGAGCTCTGCCGCCGCATCCTCACCGCCTACGATCCCATCCTCGGCGGCCAGGCCAAGGCCCTTGTCGAGATCGCCGCCAAGATGGCCGAGACCGGGCACTTCACGCCCGTGGAGCGCCATGCGCTGAGCTCCGCCGCCTGGCTCTGCGACCTCGGCCTCATCGGCGTCTCCCGCGAGCTCCTGCGGTCGTTCCGCATGAATCCCGCGCACCTCACCGAGCGCGAGCGCGCCACCCTGCACAACCATCCCGTCTACAGCCAGACCCTCGCCGCGCTGGTCGATGCCCGCACCGACGTCGGCGAGGCCATCCGCGCCCACCACGAAAATTACGACGGCACCGGCTATCCCGACGGCATCGCCGGCAACAAGATCCCGTGGGTCGCGCGCTGCCTCGCCGTGGCCGCGGCCTTCGTGGAATCAGCCGAGTCCAAGCAGGCCACGCTCGACACCATCCTCCGGCAAGCCGGCACCCACTATGACCCCGAAGCCGTCCGCCTCTTTCTCAAGGTCACGCACCTCGTCCGCCTGCCGCGCCAGGTGCGCGAGATCCTCCTCGACGAGCTGGAACCCGGCATGGTGCTCGCCACGGGCATCTACAGCCCGCACGGGCTGCTGCTCATCGGGGAAGGCCAGGCGCTCGGGCCCGGCACGATCGCCAAGATCCGCACGCATAACCAGAGCACGCCGATCAGCCAGCGGCTGCTGGTCTACATGTGAGCGCTTTTCCCACCGGCCCGGCCCGATGACGCTAAAGTCCCGGCCGGGTCGGGACGTTAGGTCAGCTGGCGGCCCTCTGCCGGCCGCCGCCCGCCCCCGTATGCTCCTCACCACCAACCGCCCCGTCTGACCATGGCCGGATCACCTGGCATCTCCTCCCTGTTTGCCCAACGGGTGATCATCGGGGTCGGCGACATGGCCGTGTCGAACAACGCCCATGTGGTGCTCAGCACTTACGCCCTCGGCTCGTGCGTGGGCGTGATCGCCTACGACCCCCTCGGCAAGGTGGGTGGCATTCTGCACCTCATGCTGCCGGAATCGAAGATCTCGCCCGAGAAGGCCCTCGCGCAGCCGGCCATGTTCGCCGACACCGGCCTGCCGCGGTTCTTCGCGGCGCTGCTCGGGCTCAAGGGCGAACGCCGCCGGCTGCGCCTGTTTGTCGCCGGGGGCGCCAGCGTCATCGCCGGACAGGATCCCTTCCGCATCGGCGAGCGCAACTCCGGCGTGACGATGGACTATCTCCGGCAGCAGGGCTGCCTGGTGCGGTTCACCGACGTCGGCGGCTCGATCAACCGCACGGTGCACCTCGAGATGGCCACCGGCACGGTCACGCTCAAGCGCCCGGCCGACACCCAGCAGCTCTCGCTGGCGGACTGAGGCGGGCCAAGCAGTTGCCACAGGTGGAAGGCCGGACCTTTCCTGTGGAAATGGGGCAGAGGCGGGGTTCGGCACCGAGACCGGCTTGGTCTATTACGGCCACAGATATTACAGCCCATCTTTAGGCCGCTTCATCAACCAGGACCCAGTCGCCGAATCCGGCAGGTTGATCCTCTACGGCTTCTGCGGGCACAATGGCGACACTATCCCTATCGGACAGTTCGCTTGCCCTGGATGATTTGGGTAAGCGGCGTTGCGAACATTCCTGGGACGGGCGCGCGCCGGCTCAGAACGTCATCGCGCCGTGCGTGAGCTTCTCGGCCAGGCGGGCGCTGGCGCGTTCCAGCACGACCGGCATGGCCTGCTCGAGCATCTCGGAGCTGAAGCCCCACTCGGTGAGGAAGCTGCCGGGCACGGCAAACAGGAAACCGTCGGCGCCGACGCCGGGGCCCATCGCGACGGCGAGATACTTGGCCGCGAGCACGTGGGAGAGGAGGGGCACCACCTCGGCCGGGGCCTCGGCGGGCCGCAACAGGTGGTCGGCCACCGAGGCGAAGATCGGGGGAAAATTCCACGCGTGCAGCAGGCGCACGCTGACCTCGCCATGGTGATAGCCCAGGACGGCGCGCTCGGCCTCCTCCCAGGTGCCGCCGGTCTGCCGGCAGTTTTCCATGATGGCGGGATAGTAGTCGGCGCAGCAGTGCGCGAGGGCGAGCTTGCCGAGGTCGTTGATCAACCCCGCGGTGTAGGCGGTGCGCGGGGTGACGCGCCCGGTAGCCTCCGCCAGCACCTCGGCGGCGATGGCCGTGATGAGGGCGTGGCGGCTGAAATCCCCCGGCGCCCAGTGCGGGCCGAGGCCCGAGCCCGCTTCCCAGCGGTTCACGAGCACGAGGGCGGCGAGGCGGAAGATTTCCTTCGCGCCGAGGCGGAAGACGGCCTCCTCCAGCGAGTCCACCTTGCCGCGGGCAAACGCGGCGGAATTGGCGAGGCGCAGGGTGGCGCCGGCGAGCGAGGCGTCCAGCGAGATGAGCTGCTCGATCTCCAGGGCGGACGATTCATCGCTCTGCAGGGCGGCGGAAAGCTTCGGCAGGAGGGAGGGCGCGCACGGCAGGCGGCGGGCCTTGTCACAGACCTGTTCGATCGTGGGCGGCGGGGGCAGCGGGGCGGAAGACATGGGATGAGGGTGGCTCAGGCGGCCTGCAGGAGCGAGGCCGGATCGAGGATGAGGGCGATGTGGCCGTCGCCCATGATCGCGCCGCCGGCGACGCCGGGCAGGTGCTCGAGGTAGGCCCCGAGGTTTTTGATGACGACCTCCTGCTTGCTGATCAGCTCGTCGACCAGGAGGGCGGAGACCTTGCCGCCGTGCTCGAGGATGACGACGATGCCTTCCCACGGGTTCTCGGAATCGGCCTTCAGGCTGAAGGTGCGGTGCAGGCGGTGGAGCGGCAAAATGCGGCCGCGCAGCTCAAGCACCTCGCCGCGACCCTGGATGGTGGTGAAGGCCTCCTTCGCCGGCCGCAGTGCCCGCTGCACCGAGGTGCTCGGGAGCACGAACTTGTCCGTGCCGACGCGCACCACGAGGCCGTCGATGATCGCCATGGTGAGCGGCAGCTTGATCCGGAACGTGGAGCCGCGGCCGACCTCGGAGCTGACCTCGATCTTGCCGCGGAGCTTCTCGATGTTGCGCCGCACCACGTCCATGCCCACACCGCGGCCGGAGACGGCCGTCACCTTCTCCGCGGTGGAGAAGCCGGGCAGGAACAGCAGGTTGAAAATCTCCTCGCGCGAGGGCGTCGCGTTCGCCGCCACGAGGTTCTGTCGGCGCGCCTTCGCGAGGACCTTGTCGGGGTCGATGCCGCGGCCGTCGTCCTGCAGCTCGACCACGATGTTGCTGCCCTGATGGTAGGCCTTGAGGTGGAGGGTGCCGGTCTCGGGCTTGCCGCGGGCCAGCCGGTCGGCGGACGGCTCGAGGCCGTGGTCCAGGGCGTTGCGCACCATGTGCACGAGCGGATCGGCGATCTCCTCGACGACGGTGCGATCGAGCTCGGTGTCCTCGCCGCTGGTGACAAAGCTGACCTTCTTGCCGAAATCGCGGGCGAGATCGCGGGCGAGGCGCTCCATCTTCTGGAAGCTGGACTTGATCGGGATCATGCGCAGCGACATCGCGGTGTGCTGCAGGTCCTTCGTGATGCGGGAAAGCTGGGCGAGGTTGCGTTGCAGCGTGGAACCGCCGCCCGTGTCCCCGGTCCGCGCGGTCTCGGCCAGCTGGCTCTGCACGATCACGAGTTCGCCGACGAGATCCATGAGGGAGTCGAGCTTCTCGGTGTTGACGCGCACGGTCTGGTTGCCGACGGCGGAGCGGACGGTGGCGGCCGCTTCCAGGGCGTTGGCGTGTTGGCGGGACTGGTCGGGAGCGGCTGGGGTCGGGGCGGCGACGGGCGCGGCAGCGGCGGCGACCGGGAGTGCGGCGGCGACCGGGGCGGCGGCATCGGGTATCGCGCCGGCGGCGGGTTCCGTGCCGGCGGTGGCGGCGAGCACTTTCACCGCGGTGATGAGGTGGCTGACGGGGATGATCCGGTCGGGCAGGCGGCCCTGCTCGAGGGCGATGGCGATCTGCTGCGTCAGGGCGGCGAGGGCATCGCGGCTGCGCAGGATCTCGGTGACGATCGCGGCGTTGAGCCGGAGCTTGTGGTTGCGGGCGAGATCGAGGAGCGATTCGACCTCGTGGGCGAGCGACTGCATCGGCGCCAGGCCGAGGAAGCCGGCGTTGCCTTTGAAGGTGTGAAAGGAACGAAAGATGGAATTGAGCGCCTCCGGATTGTCCGGCTGCTGGTCGAGCGCGAGCAGCGCGGCCTCGATCTGCTGCAGGTGGTCGACCGCCTCGGCGTGGAATTCGACCAGGAGGTCGCGGTTTTCCGCCAGGTGCACGTCCAGCAGCACGTCCGCCGGGCCGGTGGTTGAAGCGACAGAAGCGGCGGCGGCCGTGGCGGCCGGAGCCGGCGTGCCGGCGGTCGTGGCGAGGGTCGGCGCGGGCTGGCCGGATTTGGCGGCGTGGAGGGCACCGGGCAGCCACTCGACCAGGCGGCGCAACCGGCCCAGTGATTCGTCGTCGAAGGGGCGGGCGGCATCGAGCAGGGCCTCGAGCGCACCGCGCTGGGCGGCGACCGGTTCGCGCAGCGCCGGCTCGAGCGAGCACAGCTCGAGCAGGTCGCCGAGGAGACTGAAGGCGGGCACGAGTCCGTCGTCGTGGCCGGGCTGGGCCAGGATCGTCTCGGCGGTGAGCCGGTTGATACAGTCGTCGATGGCAGGTAGCTGATCGGAAATGATGGGCATGGGCGGCGAGGACGGCGCAATCCCTGCAATCGGACCGGTTGGGCAAAAGTTTACCGGTATCTGCACGTTCCGGCCGGGTCTGGAGCAGTAAATATTCTAGTCCAAACCATTTTACTGCAGCGCGCTTCGGGCCGAATACAGGCCTGGGTCCTTCACCTCATGCCATCTGCAGAATGTCAGCGGCATGGGCGGTGGACTCCACCCGTCCGCCTCCGATTTCACACCACCCGATGAAAAACAACCCGGCCTATCACATTTGCCTGCTGGCAGTCATGGTCGCGGGGGTTCTGGTCGTCCGCGCGGCTGCAGCACCCCCGGCTGCGGCCACGGCTTTTACCGGCGCCTACACCGCCGAGATGCTTTCGGTCGCCTCCGGCGGATTGCAACGTGGGTCGGTCTATCGCGGATTGCTGGAAGCCGTCATGGATGCCGATCTCGCCCGGGTTGTCGGGGCGCCCGTCGGCACATGCCTTCATGCAAGTGGACTGCTGCCGCACGGCGGTGATCTCAGCGGCTCCCACCTCGGTGATCTGCAGGGAGCCAGCAATCTCGCGGCCTATGACCATCCGTTGCTCTACGAACTGTGGTTGGAGGGGGCTTTCAGCGATGGGCGCATGATCGTCCGTGCGGGCCGGTTGGTGGCCGACACCGATTTTGCCGTCACCGCCTCCGGCGCGTCGTTCCTCAACAGCAGCTTTGGCTGGCCGGCGTTCATCTCCGCCAACACGCGCAATACCGGTCCCGCCTTTGCCCGCAGCGCCCTCGGGGTGTTTGCAGAACTGCAGCTGACCAGGACCGTCCGGATCCAGGCCGGCGTTTACGATGGCGATACGTTCGACGATGCGGGGGGCGATCCTGCGCGTCACCCCAACGGCCTCCGCGTATCCCTCAGCCGTGACCAGGGCTTGTTCGTCGTGACCGAGATAATCTTGGAAACCGAGGCGGGTCCGGCGGCGGCCCGCCGGCCGGGCTCGTTGCGACTCGGGATGTGGTGGCACACGGCGGACTTCGCCGAGCTGGCGACCCCGGCCCGCATCCATGCCGGCAATCACGGGGTCTGGCTCGTCGCCGAGCAAATGCTCTGGCGCGAATCCGGCCCCGGCGACGAATCGACCGTCCCGCAGGGCTTGACGGCCTTCGTGCGGATCGGCCGCAGCCCGGATGATCGCAATCTTCTATCGCACGCCGCCGACGCCGGTCTGAGCTATACCGGCCTGATTCCTGGGCGCGACACCGATACCCTCGGTCTCGGCGTGGCCTGGGCGCGGGTCAGCGCGGGCGCCCGCCGGGCCGAGCGCCAGGTGGACGCCGCCGTGATCTCCGACGGCGAATGGGTGGTGGAACTCACCTACGGCCTCGCCTTGGGCGACCGCTGGCTCCTCGTGCCCGACCTCCAATACATCCGCCATCCCGGCGGCTCGGCCGCCGTGGGCGACGCCTGGGTCGTCGGCCTGCGCACCCGCGTGACCTTCTAGCACCGCCTCCCTTGTTTTTCCCAACCAAACGACAGCCATGAATATTGCTCCGGGCCAGAAATCCATCGACATGGGCCGCCCGGCCCCAACGCAACTCACGCTTCGCGCGCGCCTGCTCCTGCTCTGCGGCGTGCCGCTGGGCGCCCTCGCGCTGAGCCTGGCCGCCGCCTACGCGATCACCCGCATCAGTGCGCGGTCCATCCACGAGGTCACCACGGTGAGCGCCCCGCTCGCCGACCGCGCCCGCGCCATGCAGCTGGACGTGCTGCGCATCCAGGATGCCTTCACGGATGTCTCCGCCACCCGGCTCAAGGACGAGATGGCTCCGGCGTTCGCCGCGGCCGAGCAGCACCGCCTTGCCTTCCTCCAGGGTGTCGCCCGGTTCCAGGAGGATGCCGGCGCCGATCCGGCCTTGCGGCAGCTGATGGTCCGTCTCAGCGACGCGCTGAACCTCTACAGCAAGGCCGGGCGTGAGATGGCCACGGCCTTCGTCACCCAAGGCACCGAGCAGGGTCAGGAGCTGATGAAGCCTTTCGACCAGGCCTCCAACCAGCTGTCCGAGCTGGTCGAGGGGCTGGTGCAGGAGCACGTCGCGGAGTTCAACACAGGACTCAACGACGCCGTGCAGCAGCAGCAGCAGCTGAGCCGGTGGATGCTGGGCGTGGGCTTGACGCTGGCCGGTTGCAGTGTCGCGCTCGCGCTGTATTTTATCCGCGCCACCGGCGCGGCCATGCTCGAGATCGCCGGATCGCTGGACGAGGGCTCCATCCAAGTGGCCGCGGCCGCCGGCCAGGTGTCCACTTCCAGCCAGTCCCTGGCAGAGGGGGCCAGCGAACAGGCCGCCTCGCTCGAGGAAACCAGTGCCTCCCTCGAGGAGCTGAGCAGCATGACCAAGCGCAACGCCGAAAGCGCCCAACAGGCCAAGCAGGTGGCGGGCACGACCCGGTCATCCGCCGACACCGGCGCCCGGCAGATGCAGGCCATGCAGACCGCGATGGAGGCCATCACCACCGCCAGCGGGGACATCGCGAAGATCCTGAAGACGATCGACGAGATCGCCTTCCAGACGAACATCCTCGCGCTGAACGCCGCGGTCGAGGCCGCCCGCGCCGGCGAGGCCGGCGCCGGTTTCGCCGTCGTGGCCGAGGAGGTGCGCGCGCTGGCGCAGCGCTGCGCCACCGCCGCCAAGGAGACCGCCATCAAGATCGACGACTCCGTGACCAAGAGCCGGCAGGGCGCACAGATCAGCGCCGAGGTCGCCCAGAGTTTCGGTGAGATCCAACAGGGCGTCCGGCAGCTAGACGCGCTCGTGGCCGGCATCGCGACCGCGTCCGGCGAGCAAAGCCAGGGCATCGGCCAGGTGACGGCCGCCGTCTCGCAGATGGACCAGGTCACACAGGCCAACGCCGCCCATGCCGAGGAAACCGCCGCCGCCGCCGAGGAACTCAATGCCCAGGCGGCCGTCCTGAAGGAAGCCATGCGGGAGTTGCACCGGCTCGTCGGGGGCAGCACCCCGCCCGCGGCCGCGGCCGCGGCCGGGGCCGGGCGAAGCGCCGGA
>JAQSDJ010000047.1 GCA_029945855.1 Lacunisphaera sp. | reverse complement strand
ACGGTCCCGGCCGCCGCCGACTGCGTCAGGCGGCCCTGCCAGTCCTGCAATTCCCGGCGGCTGCGGATCAGCGCGGTCCGCCCGCGATCCCGCTCGCGGCCGAGTTCATCGAGGGCCGTCTGGTTGTCCCGGGCGAGTGCGCGCAATTCCGTCGCGGGCATCCCGCCGGCCAGCACGCGGCGGCGCAAGGCGATGACCCTCGCCTTTTCCGCGAGGCGCTCGCGTTGTGCCGTCAGCGCACTGAGCGTGAGATTGGCGGTCTGGCGATTGGCGCGACGCGACTCCAGTTCGTCGGCGACCGGCTCGGTCACGGCCCGGCGCTCGGTGGCGATGACGCTCCTGGTCGCCGCTTGAGCCTCCTTTTTTGCGGCGGCGATGGCCGGGTCGAGGGCGGCGGCGAGGTCCGCCAGTGCCTCGGGGGACGGCTCGGAGCCGAGCACCAGGTTGGTCTGCAGCCAGTCAAAGCGCGGCTGCAGCAGCTTTTGCTTCGGCTCGACCAGCGACTGCCGCAGCTTCAGGGTGCGCAGCGTCTTCTCCCGGAGGAGCAGGGTTTCCTGGGCGAGCCGGCTCTCGAGTTCGGCCAGGCGCAGATTGCCGGGCGCCTTGCCCTCGGCGGCCGTTGCGCCGCTGTTGCCCCGCACCGTGCGACGGTCGCGGTCCTTTTCCTTCAGAAAAGCATCCGCCTCCCGCACCGTCGTCCCGGCATTTTCCACGTCCCGTTCCAGCGTCGTGGCCGCCAGTTCGAGACTGTCCCGTTCCGCATAAAGCTGGTCGAGCAACGCCAGATCGTAGGGCGGCTGGAAGGTGGCCTCCGGCGGGCGGTGCGCTCCGCCACCGCGGCCGCCTCGACCGCGAGGTCCGCGGCCTCCTGCCAGGTGCGGGCCTGCTCGGCCAGCACGGCATCAATGCGCTCGAGCAGCGCGGTTTCCTCGGCGAGCCACCGGGCGGCGTCCTCGGAGACACCCTCGGGCAGTTTCGCCAGTTCCTGGCGCGTCGCGGTGATTTCCTTTTGCAACGCGGCGCGCCGGGCCTCGATGACGGCGACGGACAGCTCGCTCTTTTCCGCGGCGGGGGTGGCCGCCGTGCCGCCGGTCAGGACGGCCGGCAGCGCATCCGCCGCGCCCAGCGGGGCCACTCCGCCCAAGCACATTCCCAGCACGAGCCAGGTGGCGAATACCCGGAACGGTGCCGGCTTTCGGGCGCAGGCTCGCTTGACCAAGGTGGTCACGGATCCGGGTTCAACGCCTGACCCTGGGTGATCGGATGCTGGTGATGGGGTGGGGGGCGGCACGCGTAAATACACAGGGTGCCCAACAAGCCGTGGTTCGGCTATGAGGTGTTACCCGACCACCCGCGCGGCCCGCTTTGGGGTGGGACGGGTGAATCGCCCAAACCGGCGCAGACGGGCCCTTCGCGCAGGGGCGGAGCCTGGTCAGATCGCCAGAAGGGCCAGAAAACATGAGGAGAAACGCCTCATGGCCGGGGTGGCGAGCCGGCCTCCCGGGCAATCATCCCGCGCAGGCGTTCGCCGATTCCTTCCGCAGCCGCGATCAATTCGGCCGCCTCAGGAGCGGCGAGCCGGGCCCGGCAGTGACGCCGCCACAGGTCCAGCCAGGCCTCGAAATGGCGTGGCTCCAGCCGCAGTGGGAAATGCTTCTGCGGCATCGCCCCGGTGTAGCGCACCGGCCCGCCGGTGAGGTTGGACCAGAAATCCGCGATCTTCTCCAGGTGCGCCGGCCAGTCGCTGACCTGCGCGGCGAAGATCGGGCCGATCACCTCGTGCTGGCGGACATCGGCATAGAAATACCGCAGCAGTTCCCGCAGCGGCGGTCGTCCGCCGATACGGGTGAACAGCGAGGCGGGGGCCGGTTTCATCCGGACAGCAAAGTCAGTTTTGCCGGGATGTCACGCAGTCGGTGCGGAAACCGTCCCGTCCCGTTGGTTGACCAAAGGGAGGAAACAGGGGACAACCGGCCATGCGGCTAAAGATCAAATGGAACGACGACCGGGTGCGCGGGGCGACCGCGGCCATTTTGCTCATCGGGCGCGACCGCCTGGCGCGCGGCCTGACGGAGAATCTCGTCCGGGAGTCACTCGCGGAATATCGGGCCGACCCCGCGGGTTACAAGGAGCGCAAACGCACCTGGGCGGACGCCAAGGAACCGGGCCCGCTGAAAAAGCCCGCGGCCGTGGCGCAATACCGAAACCTGGTCTCGGCTGTTGCTGCCCTGCTGCAGAAGATGGCGGAGAACAAGCGCCAGTCCAACAGCCTGCTCGAACTCGACAACTACCTCGTCGCCAGCCTGGAGAAGACGGGACCGAGGGGAGGGATTGCTCTCCGTCCGTCGGACGGCCGGACCATGTAACAATCCCCGCCTGCCATCGTCTTTCCGCTGTTGTTGCGCCACCCGCCCGGATCGATTTTCCCTTCATCATCATGAGCCGTCACCCCCTGCCTCGATTTTCATTCCCGCTGTCCTGTCTGGTCCGGCAGATTTTGCTCCTGCTGGGGCTGGGCGTCTCCCTGCTGGCCGCCCAAGAAAAGACCACGGTCGAGCAATGGGGCCTCTTTGAGCTGACGCTGCCCGGTCCCGCCGAGGGGAATCCCTTCACCGAGGTCGAGCTGTCCGCGCGTTTCACCCAGGGTGAGCGCATGGTGGCGGCCACCGGTTTCTACGACGGCGCAGGCGTCTACAAGGTCCGCTTCATGCCGGAGACAGCCGGCGACTGGCGCTACGAGACGCTCAGCAACCGCCCCGCGCTGACCGGCCACACGGGCAGCATCATGGTCACACCGCCGTCGCCCGGCAACCATGGCCCGGTGCGCGTGGCCCGCACGTTTCATTTCGCCTACGCCGACGGCACGCCTTACCGGCAGATCGGCACGACGTGCTACATGTGGACGCAGCAGTCCGAGGCGCAGCAGGAGCTGACGCTGCAGACGCTCGCCACGGCGCCGTTCAACAAGCTCCGCATGTTTATTTTGCCCCAGGGCCGGTCCGCCCGGGGCCTGCGCCTGGCGCCCTTCGCGGGCGCGCCCGGCGCGTGGGATCTCACGCGCTTCCAGCCGGAGTATTTCCGCCAGCTCGAGCAGCGCATCCGCCAGCTCGGCGAGCGCGGGATCGAGGCCGACCTGATCCTGTTCCATCCCTACGACACGGCGCTGGGTTTCAACTCGATGGATGCCGCCAGCGACGACCGCTACGTGCGCTACGTGACCGCCCGGCTGGCGGCCTTCCGCAACGTCTGGTGGTCCCTGGCCAACGAATATGATTTCAACCGGGCCAAGCAGGAAAGTGACTGGGACCGGCTCTTCCAGGTCGTGCAGGCGGCCGATCCCTACGGCCACCTGCGCTCCATCCACAACGGTTACCGGATCTACAACCACACGCAGCCGTGGGTCACCCACGCCAGCCTCCAGCAGGGCGCGGCCGTCCTCGAGCCCGAGCGCGCGGTGATCTATCGCGACGTGTATCGCAAGCCCGTCGTGTTCGACGAGGTGAAATACGAGGGCAACAACTCGCGCCGCTGGGGCCGGCTGAAGGCCGAGGACCTGGTGCTGCGTTTCTGGAACGGCACGGTCGCCGGCTCCTACGTCGGGCATGGCGAGGCCATCAATCTCCTGGGCGTGACCGGCGGCGCGTGGCTGTCGAGCGGCGGCACGCTCCGCGGCGAGAGCGCCGCCCGGCTGGCTTTCTTGAAGAAAATTCTGGACGAGAGCCCGCCGGAAGGACTTGAGCCCATCGACAAGTGGCAGGAGCGGCGCATGGGCGGAAAGGCGGGCGAATATTACCTTCTCTATTTCGGCGAGGCCGCCCCGGCCGCGTGGCCCTTCACGCTCTACAAGACCGGTGTGGGCGACGGCGTGAAGTTCACCGCCGAGGTCATCGACACCTGGAACATGACCATCACCCCCGTGGACGGAGTCTTTGAACTCAAGAAGAAGGACAGTTACGATTTCGTCGACAAGGACGGCCGGAGCGTCCCGCTGCCCGGCAAGCCCTACATGGCCATCCGGCTGCGCCGGTTCGGACCGCCGTCGGCGCGGCCGGTCGCGGACGAGATCGAGCTCTGAGGCCTGGGACGAGATAGAGAAGGGGTGGAACCGGGCCTTCCGCCGTCGCCAAGGCTGCGGCGGACAGGCCGGACCGGTTTGTCGTGGCGTGCATCCCACAACCCGTCCTCCGTGTTTAGGCCGGAGACAAGGGTAACAGGTGATCGGAGACATG
>JAQSDJ010000046.1 GCA_029945855.1 Lacunisphaera sp. | reverse complement strand
TGGAACGAGGCGCCCGGCCGCCAGATCTTCGTCACCGGCAATCTCTCCCTGCCCCGGGCCGCCCGCGACATCGCCGCCGCCTACGCCGCCAGCCGCCGGACCGCGGTCGCCCCGCCGCCCCGGACCGCGACCGCGGCGTTTGCCTACACCGATTTCGGCAAGCCCGGGAAGGTCGCGAAGTCCCAGGCCGTCGCGGATCTCGACGCGACCCTCCTCCGTTTCAAAAACGGCGTGCGCCTCAACCTCAAGGCCACCGACTTCGAGGCCGGCCGCATCCGCGTCTCGGTGCGCGTCGGCGGCGGCACGCTCACCCAGCCGCCCGACCGCGCCGGCCTCGGCCTGCTCGCCAATGTCGCCTTCACCCCCGGCGGACTCGGCCAGCACAGCGTCGATGATCTTCAGCGCCTCCTCGCGGGCAAGACCGTCGGCCTCGGCTTCGGCGCGCAGGACGACGCCTTCACCTTCAGCGGCGCCACCAACCGCGACGACCTCCTCCTGCAGCTCCAGTTGTTCTGCGCCTACCTCACCGATCCCGGCTACCGGCCCGAGTCGCTCCGCCAGGTCCACAAGGGCGCCGAGCAGCTCTATGCCCGGCTCGAGCACACGCCCGACGGCCCGCTGCAGCTCCAGGCCGCCCGCCTGCTCGCCAGCGGCGACGAACGCTTCGGCCTGCCGCCCAAGGACGTCATCCTGTCGCGCAGCCTCGCCGAGCTGAAGGCCTGGCTCGCGCCCCAGTTGGCCAAGGGCGCCATCGAGATCGCCATCGTCGGCGACCTCGACCCCGACGCCTCCATCGCCGCTGTCGCCCGGACCTTCGGCGCCCTGCCCAAGCGCAAGGACAAGCCCGACTACGAAAATGCCCGCCGCGTCGCCCTGCCCGCCCGCCCGATCGTGAAGCAATACACCGTGCCGACCGAGATCCCCAAGGGTGTCGTGCAGCTTTACTGGCCCGCCACCGATGCGCGCGACGCCCGCCTAGCCCGCCGGTTGCGGCTGCTCGCCGATGTTTTGTCCGACCGGCTGCGCGTGAAGATCCGCGAGGAAATGGGCGGCACCTACAGCCCCACCGCCTCGACCGACCTCAGCGAAACCTATCCCGGCTACGGCTACATCGTCGCCGGCGCCACGGTCGCGCCGGACGAGGCCTACACCGTCGCCGACGCCGTGCGCGCCGTCGCAGCAGCAATGCAGGACAACGGCGTGACCGAGGAGGAACTCGAGCGCGCCAAGCAACCGCTGCTCACCGCGCTGCGCGAATCCGCCCGGACGAATCCCTACTGGCTGACCGCCGTGCTGGCCTCGGCCCAGGAATTCCCGCAAAGGCTCGACTGGTGCCGCTCGCGCTACACCGACATCGAAAGCATCACCCCCGCCGAGCTCAGCGACCTGGCCAAGAAATACCTCCCCCCCGCCCGCGCCTCGGAATTCATCGTGCTGCCTGCCCTGCCTGTCGACCAAAGCCTTGGCGAAGGCCGAAGCCAGTCGAATGGGCCCGAGACCGCGCCCAAGCCCGACACCACGCCTTGAATGACTGTGGGCGGGGTGCCCGCACCTCGCAGGAAGGAAAGCTGCCGCAAGATACAGCCTATACGCGGCCAATTGACACCGCAGTATATTCCCGCACATTCCGTCTCATGCGCACCCTGACCGCAGTCATCTATCCCGCGCCCCGTTCCAAGTGGCTGGTCGCCTACAATCCGGAAACCGGCACGACCACCCAGGGCCGCACGCATCAGGAGGCGTTGCGCAATCTCAAGGAAGCGACGGAACTTTATCTCTCCGAGTTCCCGGACCGGGCGAAATCCACCGGCCGCGCGATCATGACCACCTTCGAAGTCGCCGCCCATGCCTAATCTGCCGGGAGTTTCCGGTCGCAAGACGGTCAAGGCGCTGGAGCGGCTCGGCTTTTTTTTCATCCGCCAGAAAGGCAGTCATGCCATGCTGCGCCGGGGCGACCGCGGCTGTGTCGTCCCGATGCACCGCGAGATCAATCCTTGGACGCTGCACGGCGTGCTGAAGCAAGCCGGTGTCTCCGCCGATGAATTTCTGGCCGCGTTGAAGTAGTTGCGATTAATCAGCGAAGTTCCGCCCTGCTGCCAGCAGCACTTCCCCAAGCATACGGCAAACAGTGAAGAAGCCGAAGGCGGCAGCCCACACACACAATTTTATGCTAGCCTCAACAACGTTTGACATTCCCGGTCACGAAATCGCGGAGCACAAGGGCCTCGTCCGCGGCATCATCGTCCGTTCCCCCACCATCTCGCAGGGCATCCTCGGCGGGTTGAAGAACATCATCGGCGGCCAGATCGGCGCCTACACCACGATGTGCGAGCAGACCCGCGGCCAGGCCTTCGAGCAGATGGAAAGACACGCCGCGGAACTCGGCGCCAACGCGATCATCGGCGTCCGCTACGACGCGTCGTCGGTGGAGCCCCGGGGCGGAGCCGTCGAGGTCCTGTGCTACGGCACCGCCGTGCTCGTGCGCCGGAAATAGGCATTCCCTGCTTTGCGCGGGAGGGTGCAGCCGGATCAACCCAGCCGCGTCCCTTGCCCCAAAACCACCCCGTCCATGAACAAAAGTCCCCTGCCCCGCTCCGCCGCCTGCCTGCTGCTGGCCTGCCTCTGCCCCGCCCTGTGCGCTGCCGCGCCGGTGCCGATCCCCGTGGAGGAATCCATCACCCTGCCCAAGGTTCAGGTGCAGGGGAATATCATCTGCAACTTCGGATTCGGCCTCGTCGCGACGTGGGACAAGAAAACCCAGCGCATCGGCCACGTCTATATCGAGGAAGTCGTTCCCGGCTCGGAAGCCGAGAAACTGGGCCTCCAACGAGGGGATGAAATCCTCGCCATCAACGGCCAAAGGGTCGCCGACATGAAGGGCGGCATGCAGCGCGGCAGCGATCTGTTCGAGGTGCTGGGCAACCAGCCGGTCGGACGGACGATCGACGTCGAGGTGGCCGTGCGCATCGTGAAGCAGGTCATCTTGACAGCTACGCCCTGAGCAGGAAACAGCCGTCCACCGCGGTATTTTCTCAACTCCCCGCCTCGGGTGGTCCGGCGAATGATTCCAGCTTCAGGTTGAGGATCGGCACCAGCGCCAGCAGCCCAAGGCAGGTCAGTCCCAGCACCGCGTAGCCGGCGACGTCGTGCACCGTGCCGTTGATGGCGTCGGGGCCGTAGGCGTAGGCCCAGGCGGTCAAAAAAAGGCTGCGGCCGAGATTCATCAGGAAAGCGAAGAACATCGACGCGCCGACCAGCACGACCTTTTTCCAGAAATCCTCGAAGAATGTCGCGCCGAGGAACGACCCGGCGAACAGGCACGCCGTCAGCGAGCGGATGCCCGAGCAGGCGTCGGCCACGCCGACCGAGCCCTTCGGCAGCAGCAGCACGTTGCCCTGCTGCTCGAGCGGATAGCCGAGCATGTCGAAGACGAACGCCACGACCGTCACCACCTTGCGCAGCAAAAAGAGACTGATCTGCGACTCGATGGCCGACACCAGCGGCGCGGAGATCAGCCACACCAGCACCGGAAAAATAAAGATCGCCGCCACGCGGAAGCGGCCATCGGCGAGGAGGGCGCCGAGACCCGTGGGTCGGGCTTTATGCCCGACATCCTCCGTCGGGGATAAACCCCGACCTACACCCGGTCCCGGCACATTGAAAAATATCAGCGGCAGCACGATCGCCACCATGCCGAGCGTCAGCGCGAAGGTGCCCGGCTGCGACGTGCCGGCCCCGGCGCGGTAAAAAGCCCCGAGCAAAAAGAACAGCGCTCCGCCGAGCAGGCCGAGGCTCGCCATGATGTTCAGCGTCCAGCGCGCCCACTTCGGACCGGCCGGGCCGGTCTCCGCCTCGCGCAGCCGCGCCAGGATCTTCGGCCAGCGGTCATAGACGACATACACCACAAACAGCGGCACCAGCCAGCCGAACGAATAATCCTCTTTCACCTTCCACCAATGCGACTGGTCCCAGGCGACGAAGGTCATGAAACCCGCCGACAGCCCCAGCGCGGCAAGGAACGCTGCCGGCGGCCTGGGGGGCTGGCTCTGGATCGGGTCGGACACGCCCGCACTACACAAGCGAAGCCTTCCAATTGGCGAGCGAACTTTGCGGTAGGGCTAATCCTTCCGCCGTCGCCATGGCTATGGCGGACAGGCCGGATGAGCCGCCGCCCGGGCCCGGCTCGTCGGGACGTCTCGCCCTCCCACTCTCAGGCCGTTGCGCCAGCGCGTGGGCCGCGAGCTTGCTCGCGCATGGCCGGCCCACCGCGCGCGAGCAAGCTCGCCGCCCACCCCTACCCCGTGAGCA
>JAQSDJ010000045.1 GCA_029945855.1 Lacunisphaera sp. | reverse complement strand
AACGCCAATATCCCAACCGAGGAAGTGTTCACCACACCGCACGCGCTGCGCGTGGATGGATTTGTCAGCGCCACCAAACCCTTGGCGCATCAGGGCACATTGATTGAAAACATTCAGGTGCGCTTTGAAGCGGGCCGGATTGTCGAGGCCAAAGCCACCAAGGGCGAGGCGGTTTTGCAGAAGCTGATCGATAGCGACGAGGGTGCGCGCCGCTTAGGCGAGGTGGCGCTGGTGCCACACGGCTCGCCGATCTCTCAATCTGGGCTGTTGTTTTACAACACGCTGTTCGATGAAAACGCCGCCTGCCACATCGCTTTGGGCCAGTGTTATGCCAAGTGTTTCCTGAACGGCGCGGCGCTGACGCCAGAACAGATCGCGGCCCAAGGCGGCAATGCCAGCATGATCCACGTCGATTGGATGATCGGCTCGGGGCAGGTCGATATTGACGGTATCGGCGCGGACGGCGCGGCGGAACCGGTGTTCCGGCGCGGCGAATGGGCTTGAGGTGCGGCATTTGCGGCAGACCGGGGGGGGGGGGGGGGGGTGTATGCGGGCCTCGTCACCCGGCGCATGCCGCCGGGTTTTCCGCTCAGCCTGCCGCCGCAGAAACTGACCGAGAACATGGTCCTGCTGGTCAATCCCCTGACCCTGAAGTAGCGGGGGAAATTGGTTTGCCAGTCACCGCCCGCTGCGCCTATGTCGGGACCGACTAACGTCTCGGCTCCCATGAAATCATTCCTTCGTTCAGCCCTGCCCTTGGTTGCCCTGCCCTCGCTGGCGTTTGCGATCTACGCGCCCATCCCGGAACAGGAACAGGGCAAGCCCCTGACCTACAAGCTGGGCGCCTCGGTCTATCACGACAGCAACATCTTCGGCGGCGCCACCGGGGAGATCGGCAGCATGGTTTACAACCTCACCGGGGCCATCGTCTTCAATGGCTCGATCGACGACCAGACCTTCGCGGTCGCCTCCTACGAACTGAGCAACGACCACATCGTCGACCGCCCGGGCAAGAAAAACCTCACCAGCCACACGTTGAACGGCCGCATCGCGCATAAATTCTCCCCCGACTCCAACATCGACGTCACCGCCGGCTACAACATCGCCAAGAACCCGCAGTCGCTCCTGGCCGGCATCCCGCTGAACACCGACCAGTCGTTCAAGCGCGGGCAGCTGGACGCCCGTTACACCACCGCCCTCGGTCCGAAGACCGGGCTGGTGACCAAGTATCGCTTCATCAATTTCAGCTACGACAACGCCGGCCTCGGCGCCAATCTCGACCGCAGCGAGCACCTCCTCGGCCTCGAGGGCTCCTATGCCTACCTCCCCGAGACCAAACTGGTCGCGGAATACCGCCACCAGTCGATCGGTTACGACACGGGTGGCAACACCAAGGACAAGGACTCGAATTTCCTGATGGCCGGCGTGGATTACAGCCCGAGCAAGGAGCTGCTCCTGTCCGGTCGCGCGGGTTTCGAGGCCCGGCAGCGCGAAGCCGCCCCCGATTCCACCGCGCCCTACGTCGAGCTGAGCTCGCGCTACACCTACACCGAGGGCTCCTTCCTGGCCGCCGGCTACACCTACACCATCGAGGAACCCTCCGATGTCGTGAACTACACCGACACGCAGGTGAACCGTTTCTTCGTCAACCTGCAGCACCGCCTCACTGGCACCGTCACCGCCTCGGGCTCCCTGACCTACGAGCCGTCGCAGCTGCAGGGCCGCCCCGCGGTCCATGCGGACGCCGACGAGAAGACGACCCGCTTCGGCCTCGGCCTGGCCTGGCAGCCGACCAAGAACTGGTCCGTCAGCGGCACCTGCGACCTCGACGACGTGAATTCCGACGACGTGAACCGCGGGCAGAACCGCAGCCGTTACGGCCTCTCGGCCCGCTACACGTTCTGAGCGGCGGCACCCCGGCCCCATGGTTTCCCTCCCGGTTAGCAAGGACAACGCCACGCTCGGTGACTTCGTCGGCCTGCTGCGCCTGCGCAAGTCCCTCGTCTTCCTCGTCCTCGCCCTCGTCGTGCTGACGACGCTCGGCGTCACCGCGCTCCTGCCCAAGCAATATCTCTCCATCGCCAAGATCGGCGTGCAGAAGCCCGAGAGCGAGGTGAAGCTCTTCCAGGCCCAGAACAACGCCTACTACGACCCGTATTTCGTCCAGCAGCAGCTCGAGATCATCCAGGCGGAGAAGATCCTCTACCCGGTCATCGCGCAGCTCGGGTTGAACGAGATCCTCGGCAAGCAGCTCAACGACGGCGTCCCGCTGCCCTCGGCCATGACGATGAAATACCTGCTCGACCAGATGCTCCGCATCGAGTCGCGCCGGAGCACCTCCATCATCGAGATCAACGTCTACGCCCGCGACGCCCGGCTCGCCGCCGACATCGCCAACGCCATCGCCCGCGTCTACGCCGAGGACCGCGTCACCCTCGCCACCTCCGACCAGCGCGAGGGCCTCGCCCAGCTCCGCAAGGAACTCGACAAGCAGGAGCTGACCGTCGTCACCCAGCGCGACCGCGTCGAGAAGCTCCGCAAGGAGCTGAACCTCGCCGGCGTCGACCTGAGCCAGCGCTACACCGACATGGACATCGAGACGCTGCGCCAGATGCAGAACTCGCTCATCGCGCTCCGCGTCGACGCCATCGGCCGCAAGACCCGCTGGGAGCGGTTCAAGGTGATCCCCATCGCGGACCGCCGCAACCTCGTCAACGCCGAGCTCATCCAGGACGTCAACATCCAGAACCTCCTGCAGGCCTACCTTATCGCCGACCAGAACGTCACCAAGCTCAAGGCCCGCCTCGGTTCCGCGCACCCCGACCTGATCGGCGCCGTCGACAACGTCGCCAAGATCCAGTCGCAGCTCGACAACCAGCTCCGCGGCTACGAGAGCTCGCTCGAGATGGCCTGGAAGGAGGCCGACGCCCGCGTGACCGAGCTCGAGCGCCAGCTCGCGCAGGCCAAGGTCGACCAGATCCTCTCCGCCCGCGAGCGCATGCGGCCCTTCGAGGAGGCCACGACCCGGCTCGACGACGAGCAGCGTCTGCTCACCACGCTCAAGCTCACGCTGCGGCAGCGCGAGATCGACTTCCAGGTGCCGAAGAAGACCATCGAGATCCTCAACACCGCCGAGCCGGCCCGCTACGCCAGCAAGCCCAACTGGGCGCTGAACGTCCTCTTCGCCTTCGTCTTCGGCGGCATCCTCGGCGTCGGCGCGGCCGTCCTCCTCGAGTATCTCGACAGCAGCTTCCGCAACGTGGCCGACGTCGAGCGCAAGCTCAACCTGTCCGTGCTCGGCGTCATCCCCTTCATGGCGGAGACCGGGACGTTGCACGACGCCAGCTCGCCTGAGGGGGAGCCCTACCGCGTCCTGCAGACCAACCTGAACCTCGCCCTCCGCGCGGGCCAGCCCACCGCGCTGGTGGTGCTCTCCTCCGGCCCCGGCGAGGGCAAGTCCACCACGCTGCGCCAACTCGCCCTGTGCATGGCGGCGGCCGGCGAGCGCGTGCTGCTCATCGACTCCGACGTGCGCCGGCCCACCCAGCACCGGCTGGCCGATCTCCCGCGGGAGCCCGGCCTCACCGACATCGTGCTGAACAAGGCCACGTGGACCGAGGCCGGGCCGCGCGACCAGTCCGGCCTGCTCGACTTCATCCCCGCCGGCGCCGCCGCCAACCACGTCACGCTGAGCCTGCTCTACGCGCCCAAACTCCGCGAGCTGGTCGCCGAGTTCAAGCAGCGCTACGACAAGATCCTCTTCGACTCGCCGCCCATCATCGGGGTGAGCGACGCTTCCGTGCTGGCCAGCATCGCCGACGGTGTGGTGCTGATCATCCAGCACCGCCGCAACCCCGAGAGCATGGTGCAGCGGGCCCGCCAGATCATTGAGGAGCGCAAGGTGCCGATCATCGGCGTCGTCCTCAACCAGGTGCCGACCGGCACGGGCGAGGATTACGGCTACTACACGAGCAATTACTCGTATTATAAACACGAAGGGTCCGCCTCTGGTCAGGCGGACGGGAACAACAAGTATCCACGGGCCACCGACCGCATCGAGTTGCGGGAGAAAGATGGCCCGGACAAGAAAAGCTGACGGGGATTGCCCGGGTGGAACGCGGCCTCCGGACGCGTTCGCAGCGCGTCGGGGACGACGCGCTCCACCTCCATGCAAGACCAAGGGTCAGGGGATCTTGGGGGGGATTCTTCTATGGGGATTGCTGGGCTTGTCCGTCTCCGCGGCGGAGATCCGGGTCGTGGGCTCGGACCTGCTCGGTCCGGATTTTGCCCGCGCGGTGGAGACCTTTGCGCGGCAGAACGACGCGGCCGTCCGGCTGGACCTGCACGGCTCGCGACCCGGCCTGGCTGAACTGGCCGCGGGGCGGGCCGACGT
>JAQSDJ010000044.1 GCA_029945855.1 Lacunisphaera sp. | reverse complement strand
TTCGGGCGTGGCGTCGGCGCCGAGGAAACCGCCGCCGCGCCGGCCGCCGCCTTCCGTCCCGCCGCCTTCCCGGGTGCGGCGCTCTCCGCCCGCCGCGGACGCGGTCCCGGCCGGGCGGGCCGGGGCGGCGGCCGGAGCGGCCGTGGTCGCGGTCGGGGCGGTCGCCGGCTTGACGCCGGAATTCTCGGGCAGGCGGACGCGCAGGGCGGCATTGGGAATGCGCAGGGTGTCCTCGCGGCTGGCGACGATGATGGAGACATTGGCGGTCATGCCGGGGCGCAGCTTGAGATCCTTGTTGTCCACGTTGATGATGGTCTCGTAGGTGACGACGTTGCTGGTCGTCTTGGGCGCGTTGCGCACCTGCGTGACCAGGCCGCTGAACGCGCGGTTGGGGAACGCATCCACGGTGAAAGTGACCTTCTGGCCGGCCTCGACGGCGCCGACATCGGACTCGGCCACGGCGGCGGTGATCTGCATCTTGGCCAGATCGTTGGCGATGGTGAAGAGCGTGGGGGCGTTCAGGCTGGCGGCGACGGTCTTGCCCTCCTCGGTCTGCTTGGAAATGACGATCCCGTCGATCGGTGAGTTGATGGTGCAGCGATCCAGGTCGACGTTGGCATTTTCCACGGTGGCCTTGCTGGTGAGCAGCTGGGCATCGGACTGGGCCAGGAGGGCCTCGGCCTGGTCGAGGTCCTGCTGGGTGACGAGTGACTTGGTAAACAGTTCGCGGGTGCGCTCGGTGTTGAGGCGCTGGAGCTTGTTGGAGGCCTGGGTGGAGGCGAGGTTGGCTTCCGCCTGACGGAGTTTCTGCCGGTAGGTGGCGGGATCGATCTCGGCCAGCTTCTGGCCCTTTTTCACCTGACTGTTGAAATCCACATAGAGCTTCAGGACGAGGCCGGAAATCTGGCTGCCGACATCGACGCTCAGGAGCGGGTCCAGCTGGCCGGTCGCCGTGACGGTTTGCCGGATGCTGCCGCGGGCGACCGTGGTGGTCAGGTATTCCGGCGCCTTGGCCACCTGCGCGCTGCGCTGGTAGAAATAATAGCCGCCGCCCAGCACGGCGACGACGAGCAGGGAGACGATGAGTTTGAGCGGGGACTTACCGGATGCGGCCATGATGGGAGGGAATGAAATTCGAAGGAGAAAAGGTGCAAAGCAATACCATTGCCTGAGTTTTGGATGACGGTGAGGCGGTGGAAAAGTTTCAGTTCGCCGGGAAATACCTGCAATGAGTCGGAGGCGGCAGCTGTCGCATGGCCAGGGCGGGGGAGACCCGCCCCGACGCGAGAGAGCAACCGGTAGGCCCCATGTCGGACATACAGCCGGCTCGTGAAACCGGCTTTATGGGTCGATCCAGTCCGACCTAAGTCACTCATGCAGTTGGACGGCCCATCTCCACTGGAGAGCCGCGCACTCAATGGTGGAACCCGTCCTCCGGACGGGTTGTTGGACGCACGCCGAGGCAAACCGGTCACGGAGGACCGGTTCCACCCACAGCAAAAGCATGATCCCGGCTAAGGTGCCATCGTCTTGTCCGGATACGCCGGGATTGCGGGCAACAGGTGTCTGGGATCGGCGGCGATCTTCTCCTGCAGGTATTTGATGGCCGCGTCGAGTTGGGCGTCTTCGCCGCGGAAAGCAGCGGCGGGCGGGTTGTCGACAATGACATCGGGTGTGAAGCCGGGGCCCTCGATCACCCAGCCCTCGCCGGGGATGAAGGACCCGCTTTCGGCGGCGCGGGCGTAGCCGCGGTCGACAAGGGCATTGATGCCCCCCCGGAGCCAGATGCCGCCGCCCCAGGTGCGGACCCCGATGCTCTGGCCGAGTTTGAGGTGACGGACCCCGTTGGCCATGGTCTCGCCGTCGGAGGCGGTGAACGCATCCACGAGCACGACGAGGTGGCCGCGGAAGGCATGCTGGAAGTTCGGGTAAGGGGTGCCGTCGCGCCGGGCCCACCACATCCAGGCCGGGCGCATGAGCCGCGAGAGCAGCCAGCTGTCGATGTTGCCGCCCCGGTTGTGCCGGAGATCGAGGATGAGGCCGCCCTTGTTGGCGGCGGCGTAGTAGTTGCGAACAAACTCGTAGTAGTTGGGCGTGCCCATGGCCCGGATGTGGGCGTAGCCGATCTGACCGGCCGACTTATCGTCCACCTTGAGGCGGCGCGAATGCTCCCAGTCATCGTAGCGCAGGTTGGCCGCCTCGGCCGCGGGCAGCGGCGTGACCACTCGGGCAAAGGCTTCGCCGCCGGCGCCGGGGGCCAGCTTCAGCAGCACCTGGCGGCCCGCCTGGTTGCGGAGCAGCGCCGCCGCGTCGGGCACCCCGAGGGTGGGCGTGCCGTTGATCTCAAGGATCACGTCGCCGGCCCTGATGCCCAGCCCGGGCTTCAGCAGCGGGCCAAGCTTTTCAGGGAAGTCCGGGTCGCCCTGGTAGATCTGCTCGAGGCGATAGCCGCCGGCCCGGTCATCCCGCGTCCAACGCGCGCCGAGGGTGGCGACAGCGATCTCCGGGTCGCCCTTGCGGATTTCGCCGCCGCGTGCGTCCGTATGCAGCGAGGACAGTTCGCTGACGAGGTAGTTGAGCGCATCATTGAGCTCGGCGCGATCCGTGACGCGGTCCACCAGCGGCAGGTGCTTGGCGAGGTTGGCCGGCCAGTCGACGCCGTGCATCTTTTTGTCATAGTAATAGTCGCGGTGGAGGCGCCAGGCGTCGGTGAACATCTGCCGCCAGCTCTCGCGCGGGGAGTAGGCGAACTTCAGCGCGCCGAGGTTGAGCCTGGTCTTGGCGTCGAGTGTCGCGGCCTTGGCCGCGCAGTCCGTCACATGGAAGTCATCCTTCTGCTGCAGGAGCAGCTTCTTGCCGTCGGCGGAGACGCGATAGCCCGCGAGCCCGGTGGCGACGGTGACCGCCTCGATATCCTTGTTCTTGATCTCGACGGCGACCAGCCGGTTGGAGCGGGTGGTGGTGGTGGGCGTCACGGGCTCGCCCTCAAGGGCCAGGATGAATTTGTCGGTCACCTGCAAACCCTGGTAATTGCCGGCGGGAACCGGGACTTCCCAGAGACGGCTCATGATGCCGTCGAGGACGATCTCGGTCTTCGGCTTCACGGCCTTTTTTTCCGCCGCGGGCTTTGGGTCAGGTTCGGCTTTGGTTTCTTCCTTGGACGCGGGCTTCTTCTCCGGCTCGGCCAGTTCGTCGGCCGGTTGGAAGGGTGAACGCGTCTCGCGGCCCAGGGCCAGGGCGTAGATCTTGGTGGGTTTGTCCAGCACGGGCTCGGGCTGGCGCGGGCCCCAGGGGGCGCCGACCGGGGAGAAGAACGAGCGGTCGGAGAGGAAGTAGAGCCACTTGCTGTCGGGGCTGAAGGTGCCTTCATCGCTGATCACGCGGTCGCTGGTGACGGGTGTGGATTGGGCCGAATCCACGCTGTAGAGGTGGACCTGGGAGTTACCGCTCGGGGCGGTGAGCGTATAGGCGAGCCAGCGGCTGTCGGGCGACCAGGCGAGCGAGGCGCCGTCGAAATCCGTGTTCGGGGAACGGGCGATCGAGCGCGACTCCTTGGTGCCGGTGTGGAAGAGACGCAGTTCCTGGTCGCGCTCGGCCGAGGCGATCCACTGGCCGTCGGGCGAGGCGAGGCCGGAGACGCGCAGCACCTGGCCCCCGCGCGTGAGCTGTTCCCGGGCGCCGACCCCGTTCGCGGGGGCGCGCCAGAACTCCACCTCGCCGCTTTCGTCGGACAGCACGAGCAGCGACTTGCCGTCGCCGAGGAAACTGGCGGAGCGGTAGCGCACGCCGCTCGAGCGCGTGATCTCGGCGAGGCGCCCGGCGCCGACGGGGGCGACGAATACCTGGCCGCGCACCACGAGGGCGACCCGGTCGCCGGCGGGAGAGAAATCGAATCCGGTCAGGAAATCCGCGGGCTTGGTCACCCAGGTGTCGCGGGTCTGGTCAAAATCGGAGGCGAGGGTGAGGTCCAGCCGGGCCGTCCGGCCGGTCTTGATCTCGAAGAGGAAAAGGTCGGCGCCGTTCTGGTAAACGATGCGGCCGCCCTGCTGCATTGGGCGTTTGACGCCGAAGTCGGCATGACGGGTGAGCTGCTGCAGGTCGGAGCCGTCCGGCCGCATCGACCACAGGTTGCTCGTGCCGTCGCGCTCGCTGGCGAAGTAGACCCGGCCCGCCCAGAACATCGGCCAGCGGCTGGTGCCGGTGTAATCGGGATGGAACGGGACCGCTTCCTTGGCGCCGGGGTCGAGCCGCCACAGGTTTTGCGCGGTGCCGCCGGCATAGCGCTTGGCGTGGCTGCCCTGGAAAGCGTAGCGCGTGAAAAACAAGGTCCGGCCCGCGTCGTCATAGACGCCCTCGTCCGCCTGCGCGAGCGGCAGGAAGGTGCGCGCGCCAGTTTGCGGGTCGAGGGCCACGAGCGCGGC
>JAQSDJ010000043.1 GCA_029945855.1 Lacunisphaera sp. | reverse complement strand
CCGCCGACGAGCGGCGACCCTACATTCAACCGGCTGTTTCCGGCTGAGCCTGAATCAGCGCGGCTGCACCACGTAGGTCTCGACCGCCTTGGCTTCGTCGCCGTCGCCTTGCAGGAGCGTGAGGTAGACGTTGAAGGTATACGGCGGTGTGACGGGCTTGGACCCGACCAGGGCCTTGCCGCTGGGATTGAGGACCGTGCGGTAGTCGCCGGGGCCGCGCGGATTGGGCCAGCGCGCCGTCGCGCGGGTAACATCCACCGCCGCGGGCTTCTTCTTGGCGTCGTAGAACGAGAGCTTGAACTGGCCGCCGACGATCTCGAGGCCGAGGAACTTGCCGTTGGTCCGCACGATGGTCGTGCCGGGGATCTTCGGCTCCGCCTCCTTCTTTTCCTCTTTCTTCACTTCCTTCTTGGCCGGAGTCTTGACGGCGGCGCCGGGGGCGGCCGGCTTCGCGGCCGGCGCGGGGGCCGGGCTCTGCGCCTGCATCAGACCGACGGCAACCAGGAACGCGACGAGGGCGGCGAGGGTTTTCATGGCAGCAATTTAGCCGGGGAGTCGCTTGGCGCAAGCCCGGGGTGGGCGGCACCGCTATGAACGGGACAATTTAGCGCGATTTGAACAAATGGGCAGCCAGCAATTGAGGTGGATTGGTGAGGATCGAGGTAGGGGCCGTTGCCCTCAACGGTCCTGTCCGATCAAGGGCGGCTGGGGCAACCGCCCCTACCGGATCAGCCGGAGCTGAAATCTCCACCAATGCCCGCATCCTGAAGCGCGCTGAGGTCAGAGCGCAGCGCGGGCGTCGTCGAGCGACGCCCCTACAGACTAGAACGCAACTGGCGCCATCTGGCCAGGCGCTCGGCGATCTTGCTCTCCCACCCCACGGGCTTCGGCGTGTAGAGCGCGAGGGGCTTTTCGAGATAAGCCTGGCCGGAGATGTTTTCCGGGAAATCGTGCGAATAGAGATAACCCTTGCCGTGGCCGGCCTGCTTGCTGGCCATCCCGCTCTTGTCACGCAGGGCCGGCGGCACGGCCTGCACGGGCTGCTCCTTGAGCACGCGGTGCGCCTCGCCGAGGGCGAGCGTGGCCGAGTTGCTCTTCGGCGCGGTGGCGATGTAGAGCGTGGCGTGCGCGAGGGTGAGCTCGGCCTCGGGCAGACCGATGAAGTCGCAGGCGTGGTGCGCCGCGACCGTCAGCGGCAGCGCCTGCGGGTCGGCGAGGCCGACGTCCTCGCTGGCGAGGATGACGAGTCGCCGCGCGATGAAGCGCGGGTCCTCGCCGCCGGCGAGCATCTTGGCCAGCCAATACATCGCCGCGTCGGGATCGCTGCCGCGGCAGCTCTTGATGAAGGCCGAGATGGTGTCGTAGTGCTCGTCCTCGTCGGCGTCGTAGCGGATGCGCCGCTCGCGGGCGAAGAGCTCGAGCTCGTTCTCCGTGATGGGCGCCTTTTCCGGGAGCGAAAGCGCGATGACCTCGAGGGCGTTGAGCGCGCGGCGCAGGTCGCCGTCGCACAACACCGCGAGGGCGGTGAGCAGTTTGTCGTCGGCGGTGTGCCCGCGGGCGCCGAGCCCGCGCTCGTGGTCGGCCAGGGCCGAGCGCAGCACGCCGGCCACCTCGCTGGTGGCGAGCGGCTCCAGCCGGAAGAGGTGGCTGCGGCTGAGCAGCGGCGGGTTCACATAAAAGCCGGGGTTGTGGGTCGTCGCGCCGATGAGGCGGACGTTCCCTTCCTCCACGTCGGGCAGCAACAGGTCCTGCTGCGACTTGTTGAAGCGGTGGAGCTCGTCGATGAAGAGGATCGTGGCCTCCGCCGGGCGGCGGCGGGCGTAGGCGAGGATTTCGCGCAGCTCGGCGACGTTGGACATCACGGCGTTGACGCGGACAAAGCGGCTCTTGGTCTCGCGGGCGATGACCTCGGCGAGGCTGGTTTTGCCGCAACCGGGCGGGCCGTAGAACATGAGGCTGCCGAAGCGGTTGCTGGCGATGAGGCGCGGCAGGAGGTTGCCGGGCTTGAGGATGTGGGCCTGGCCCGCGATCTCCGCCAGGCTGCGCGGCCGCATGCGGGCGGCGAGGGGCTGGTGCGCGGAGGGCTTGACGGACAGATCCGTGTCCCGGCGGGGGGCTTCCTCGCCAAAGAGTGAACCGGAATCGTCGTCGGTGGAGCGGGCCATGAGTTCCGCAGCCTGTGGGGCGACGGGGGGAGAAACAAGTTTGAAGGCGGGCGGGAAAGATGTTCGCCTCGGCCCACTGCTCCGCCGGGCCAAGGCGCAGTCCCAAAAATGCCTTCGCCCGCCACGCACCTCCGTGCGCCGCTTCTGTGGCTGCTGCTGCCGCTCATGGCGGGACTCAGCGCCGCCCGGGTCTGGCCGCCGCCCGCCGTCGGCCTGGGGCCGCTGCTGCTGGCAGCCGGCGGATTGGGCCTGCTCGCGGCGGGACTGGCGCGCTTCCCGGCAATCGGGGCGCGGATCGGATGGAGCTTGGGTATAATGCTGGCCGGGGCGCTGGCCGGCTTTGTCCTGCTGCAACTGGCCGTGCCCGGATTACACGAGGCGCTGAACCGTCCGCCGCGCGAAGTCACCGTCACGATCGAAGTGCGGCAGATCTACCCCCCGCCCCGACCGCGCGCAGCCTGACCGGGCTCGGCCGGATCATTGCGGCCGGCGGGCACGACCGCGAACTGGTCGGCCGGCGCGTTTATTTCTCGGCCATCCGCCGGATCAGCGTGCCGCCGCAGCGGTCGGGGCGCTACCTCGTGCGCGGTGTCATCGAGCCGCTGCCTCCCGACCCCACCGGGAAGGGCTTTCACGCCTACCTGGAAAACCTCGGCATCCGCCAGCGGCTCGCGCGCGCGCAGGTGGTGCGCGAGGTCCGGCCGCCGGGGTGGTTCCAGCGTTTTTGCGTCATGGCGGAAAACCGCTTGGAAGCCATCCTGCGGCAGGGCTTGGATAAACAACCGCAGACGCTGTCGCTTTACCTGGCGATGGTGCTCGGGGAAAAGGCCGTGCTCTCGACGGAGCAGCAGAATGCGTTCATGCGCAGCGGCACGTTCCATATCTTTTCGATCAGCGGGCTGCACGTCGCCGCTATCGCTACGGCCATACACCTGTTGTTCAAGCTGCTGCGTCTGCCGCGCCGCCCGGCCGTGGCCGCCGGCCTGCTGGTGCTGTGGTTGTATGTGCAGATCACCGGGGCGAGTCCGCCAGCCATGCGCGCCTACCTGATGATCGCGTTCCTCTCGGCCTCGCAGGGCTTCCGGCTGCCGGGCAATGCGCTGGCGGCGCTCGCGGCCGCGGCGCTGACCACGCTGCTGCTTGACCCGGTGCAGCTGTTCAGCACGGGGTTCCAGATGTCCTACTCCGTGGTCGTGGCGTTGGTCGCGATGGGCCGGCCGCTGGCCGAGAAATGGACGGCGGCCTGGAAGCCGTTCGCCCTGCTGCCGCCGGCCGACTGGCGCTGGTGGCACAAGGTCGGGCAAAACCGCGGCCATTGGGGGCTCATGGCCTGCGCCGGCTGCTGGGTGGCGTTTCTGGCCAGCGTGCCGTCGGGCATCGGCTATTTCGGGCTGTTCTCACCGGGCTCGCTGCTCGCCAATCTTGTCATCGTCCCCCTCTCCTCGGTGGCCATCGGCGCGGGCTTCGTGTCGCTGCTCGTCGGTCTGGCGGGGCTGGCGCCGTTAAGCGTCGCCTGCAATCTGGTGGCGGCCCTGACCCTCACCGTCATGGACTGGCTGGCCCGGCACGGTGCCGGGCTGCCAGGCGCGTATTTCCCGGCGAGCTTTGCCCGCGACTGGATGGCCCCGGCCTCGCTGGTGCTCATGACGGCGGTGATGCTGGCCGGGGTGGCGGGTCATTGGGCGAAGCGTTACGGCGGATATTGGCCGCCGGTAGCGGCGCTGGCGCTGATTTTGGTCTGTTGGGTGAGATTTGGGTGAGATATGTGGTTGAGGCTTCCCGGTTCGACGGGCTCACGGCCCTGAGCTGGTCGAAGGGCAGCCGCAGATTCACCGGCTGGAAGCCGGTGCCACCGCAAACCAGTCTGGCCGGAATTTTTCCGTGTGTTCCGGGCATTCCGTGGTTTAACCATTCCTCATGAAAAGCGCTTACGAACTCGCCATGGAACGTCTCGCCCAGAGCGAGCCCGCCGCCGCGCCGTTGAGCGCGGAGCAGAAGGGCCGCCTCGCGGAGATCGACCGCGTCTACCAGGGGAAGACCGCCGAGCGGGAGATCTTCCTCAAGCAGCAGCTCGACGCCGCGCTCGGCGCGCAGAAGTTCGACGACGCCGACAAGATCCGGAAGCAGATGGCCAACGAGAAGGCCCGGCTGGAGGAGGAACGCGAGGCGGAGAAAGAACGCGTGCGGCGGAAGAAGTAACCCGACGGGACATTGAGATCAGGGCCATTCCGGGTGTAGGGGCGGGGGGGGGGGGGGGG
>JAQSDJ010000042.1:4186-4428 GCA_029945855.1 Lacunisphaera sp. | reverse complement strand
ATGGTCTCAGGCAAACACCGCGGCGCGCTCGGCGGGCGTGAGTTCGCGCCACTGGCCCGGGGCCAGGTCGTCCGGCGCGAACCCGCCGATGCGCACCCGCAGCAGGCGCAGCGTCGGGTGCCCGATCGCCGCCGTCATGCGCCGCACCTGCCGGTTCTTGCCCTCGGTCAGTTCCAGCGCGAGCCAGCAATCCGGCACCGTTTTCCTCGCGCGGACCGGCGGATCGCGCGGCGGCACGACCG
>JAQSDJ010000042.1:0-4176 GCA_029945855.1 Lacunisphaera sp. | reverse complement strand
CGCGGACTCGAGCCGTCGCACAACGCACGGCAAAGTCGTGTGGTCGCCGATCTTCACCCCGCGCGCCAGCCGCGCGAGGGCTGCGTCGTCCGGGAGCCGCTCGACCTGCACCCAGTATTCGCGTCGGTGCGCCGCCACCGGGTCGAGCAACCGGGAATTAAGCCCCGGTTCGTCGGACAACAACAGCAGGCCCTCGGAGTCCGCATCGAGCCGGCCGAGGGCATACACGCCCGCCGGCAGGCCGAAATCCGCGAGCGTGCGCCAGCGCGAGCCCGGCTCGGGCGTGAACTGCGAGAGCACCCCGTAGGGTTTGTGCAAAGCGATCAGCATGTGGCTTGGTTCGGATTGAGGTGGAGCGTGGCCTCCGGCCGCGCTTTTTCCCGTGTTCGCGGCCCAACCCGGCCGGAGGCCAGGTTCCACCTTGTCATGCGGACAAATAAAACTTCCCGCTTCAGCGCGTGAGCCGCGCCCAGGTGAAGTTCGCGTTGCGGCCGTCGCGGATGCTGAGGCGTATCCAGAGCAGCGCCATCGGCTCGAGGCTGCGCGCCATCCCGAGGCCGCCCGTGTCCACCGGCTCGAAACCGAGGTCGGCCGCGAGCTGGCTCACCTGGCCCTTGGCCGCGTCGTCGTCGCCGCAATAGAACATCACGGGCTTGAGCCCCGCGCTGTTCGGGTAGGACGAGTCGGCGAAATTTTCCCAGCCGTAGGTGTTGAAGGCCTTCACCACGTTCGCCCCCGGCGCGAGGCGCTCGACCTCCTCCGCGCCGGAAGTGGTGGAACCGAGGGAGAGGCTCAGGCTGCCGTCGCCGGCGAGGGAAAGTGGATTGGTGCAGTCGATGAGGGTCTTGCCCCGGAGCTCGCCCATCGCGCTGATCGCGTCCGGCACCGCCGGCCACGGTGTGGCGAGCACGACAACTTCCGCGCGGCGCACGGCATCGGGCACCAGCACGGCGGAGGCCGCGGTGCCGATCTCGGCCAGCGGGGGCTGGGTCTTCCCGTGCCCGGGGTTGCGCACGCCGAAGATGATCGTGTGCCCGGCCTTCGCCCAGGCCTTGCCCAATGCACCGCCGACATTGCCCGCCCCAATGATCGCGATATTCATGGCGGCCAGATTGACGTTTCCGGCGCTTTGGGCAACTACTCCGTGCGTGCCGGCGCAAAAAGCTTTGGTAAAATTCTGGTGGCAGCTGACCCTGCTCGGCGCCCTGCTTTTCCTCGGCGCCGACAGCGCGCGCAAGCTCGGCGCCCTGCGCGCCGCCACCGCGCTCGGCGAAGCCGGCCGGCCGGCGCCGGCCTTGTCCGCCGCTTCTTCCACCGGCTACGAAGGCGGCCGCCGCAACCTGATCCTGGAATCCACCGACGGCTATCACTGGGTCATGCAAACCCAACAGCTGATCGCGACCGGCGACTGGCGCCTCCGCCGGATCGACTACGACAACGCCCCCGACGGCCGCGAGGTGCACTGGTGCTCGCCGCTGCACTGGTGGCTCGCCGGGGTGGCGTGGGCGGACCACATCGTGACCGGGCGGCCGTGGCTGATGTCGGTGGAATTCGCGGCGCGCTACGCCAGCCCGCTGCTGCTCGGATTGTTTTTGCTCGCCGTGGTGCCGTGGGCGGCGCGGCGGTTCGGCCCGGGGCCGGCGGCGCTGCTGGCGGTGGGCCTCGTCGCGGTGGCGCCCTTCCGCGCCGAATTCGGCGCGGGGAGTTATGATCACCACGGCGTCGCCGCGGGCTGCGCGCTGCTGACCGTCCTGCTTTTGCTCGCCGGCTGGATCGCGCCGGCGGACCGCGCCCGGTCCGCGTTCATCGCCTCGGGCCTCGCCGGTGCCGCCGGGCTCTGGGTCAACGCCGCCACGATGATTCCCGTGCTGGCGGGCCTCGGCCTCGGCCTCGGCGGCGCCCTGGCCGGATGGATCGCGCGCCGCGAACCAGCCGCCAGCCCCGACCCGCGGCTGTGGCGCGCGTGGGGCCTGGCAGGCGGCGCCGCTTCGCTGCTCTTCTATCTGGTGGAGTATTTCCCGTCGCACCTCGGCTGGCGGCTGGAGGTCAACCATCCACTCTATGCCCTGGCTTGGGCGGGCGCCGGTGACTGGCTCGCGCGGCTGGCCGGTCGCGCCCAGGGCCAGCCGGTGGCCGGGCCATCGCGCGATCGTCTCGCCGCCCTCGCAAGCCTGGTGGCGCTCGCCGCACCGCTGCTGCTGATTTTGCTGGTCCCGGCGCGGACCTTTGTCGTGGCGGACAAGTTTCTCTGGACGCTCCATGTGGACTACATCAGCGAGTTCGCGCCGCTGCTCTCGCGCTTCCAGGGCGAATCACCCGCGCGGATCGCGGAGATACTTCTTATTCAGATCACAGTCCTGCCGCTCATCGGGCTGGCCGCGCTCGGGTTGCTCTGGCGCGGGAAACTCGCGGCCAGATATCAGGCCCTGCTCGCGCTGAGCCTCCTGCCCGCCGTGGTCGCGAGCCTGCTTGCGTGGTCGCAGGTGCGCTGGGTCCACCTGGCCGATGCGCTGTGGCTGGGCGTGCTGGTGGCCATGGCGTTGGTCACGACCGGCCCGGGAAACTTTTCCTGGAGCCGCGGCCGGCGCGTGGCCGCGGGGCTGTTCCTTGCGCTCGTCCTGCTGCCCTACCCGCTCCGGGCCCTGCGCGACGGGCTGCTGCACCAACCGGGACTGTCGCGGGAAAATGTCCGGCAATTCGTCATGCGCGACCTCGCCTTCTGGCTGCAGCGCCGCGCCGGGGCCGACCGGGTCGTCGTGCTCAGCGGTCCCACGGCGACGACGGAGCTCGTTTACCACGGCGGCTTCCAGGGCGTCGGCACGCTTTATTGGGAAAACCTCGCCGGCCTGCGCGCGCTGGTGGACATCTACGGCGCCGCCACGCCGGAGCGCGCGCTGGAATTGCTGCGGGCGCGCGGCGTGACGCATCTGGTCATCCTGCCATGGGGCCCCTTTGCCGAGGAATCGGCGCGACTGGCCCGCGGCCTCCGCGCCGGCGCGCCGGTGCCCGCGGGATCGTTTGCCGTCGATCTGCTGGGATCCGGCCGCGGCCTGCCGGACTGGGTGCGCCCGCTGCCCTACCAGCTGCCCGAGGCCGAACAGTTCAAGCACCAGTTCGCCCTCGTTCTGGAAATCGACCCGGCGCAAAGTGCCGCGGAGGCCGCCGTGCGCCGCGCGCAATTCCTCACCGCCCTCGGCGACCCGGCCGCCGGGCAGGAACTGGTCCAACAGGTCCTCCGGGCCGAGCCCGGTCACGTGACCGCGCTGGTCGCCCTCGCCCAATTCCAGCGGGCCGCCCGACAGCGCGCCGCGCACCACACCACGGCCGGTCACTTGCTCGCGGCGCTGACCGCCGATCCTACGCTGGAATTCGGCGATCGCATCGCCCTCGCCCTCGAACTCGCCGCCGCCGGCGCGAACGACGCGGCCCGCCGCCAGCTCGGTCTCGCGTGGGCCTCGGCGCGCGAACGCGACGTGCGCCGCCTGCCCCCGGAGTCGCTGCCGCTGCTGCTGCGGGCCACGCGCGATCTGGCCGTCCCGGCCCCGCCGGCGCTGACCGGGCTTGCCGAAACGCTGTGGGCGGGAGATGCTCCCCCTTCCCTTCGTTAAACCGCCATGTCCGTCCCCCTCTCCATCACCCAACTCACCCAGCGCGACGCCGAGCTGCAGCAGCAGCTCATCCTCTGGTGCAACCAGAACTCCGGCAGCGATAATTTCGCCGGCCTCGCCGCCATGCTCGGGCTGCTGCACACCGCGTTTTCCCGGCTGCCCGGCGCCCGCGTCGAGCGCCTGCCGCTCCCCGGCACCGTCGCCCAGGCCCTGCGCGTCAAGGTCCGCCCGGCGGCACCGGTCCAACTCTTGTTCAGCGGCCATTACGATACCGTCTACGGCGCCGCCGACCCGTTCCAGCAGTGCACGCGGCTCACGCCCGAGCGGCTGCGTGGGCCGGGCGTCATCGACATGAAGGGCGGCTTGGTCGTCCTGCTCGCCACGCTGGAGGCCTTCGAGTCGACCCCGCACGCCGCGCAGATCGGCTACGAGGTGCTGGTCAATCCCGACGAGGAGATCGGCTCCTTCGGCGCCGCGGCGCTGTTTGACGACGCGGCCGGCCGCCACCGGCTCGGGCTCGTGTTCGAGCCGGCGCGTCCCAGCGGCGACCTGGTGCCGTCGCGCAAAG
>JAQSDJ010000041.1 GCA_029945855.1 Lacunisphaera sp. | reverse complement strand
CGACGAAGAACACCTGGCCGCGCCAGCCGAGCCGGTGCAACTCGTCCAGCTCGGCGAGGACCTGCGCGGGGGACTTGGTGCGCGGCACATGGCCGAACTTGGCCGTCACGTCGCAAAACTCACAGTCGAACGGGCAGCCGCGGGAAAACTGCAGGGCGAGCGAGGCGTAGTGCTTCAGGTCCGCCAGCGCCCACAGCGGCACCGGCGACGTGCGGACATCGGCGAAGCCGGTCGCCGTGTAGACGGGCTTCGCGCACCCGGCGGCCAGGTCGCGGAGAAATTCCGGCAGCGTCAGCTCGGCCTCGTTCAGCACGAAATGGTCGACGCCGGGAAACTGCGCGTGCTCGCTGGTGAACAGCGGGCCGCCGGCCACGATCACCTTGCCCGCCGCGCGGCAGCGCGCGATCAGGACCTCGGCGTCCTCGCGTTGGGCGATCATCGCGCTGATGAAGACCAGGTCGGCCCAGGCCAGGTCGCGGTCGACCAGCTGGCGGACGTTCCGGTCCACCAGCCGCTTGGCCCACTCCGGGGGCAGCAAGGCGGCCACCGTCAGCAGTCCCAGCGGCGGCAACGAGGCCCGCTTGCGGATGAATTTCAACGCATGTTTAAAGCTCCAGAACGTATCTGGAAACTCCGGATACAGCATTAGCACGTTCACAATCCCGGAACCTACACGCGGATTTTTTGAAATGAAAGTGTCTTCGTCATCGCCGGGACGGCGCGACCAAGGCCGCGAAAACAGTTTGGCGTTGCTTTCTCGACGGAAATCAAGCGACGCCGCCCGACGCCGCATCGTCCGCGGCTACGGGTTTCACCCCATGCCGCCGACGCCTGACCCGAACGATTCCTGCTTCCCTGACCGTGGACCGGATGACCGGCCATCACCCCATAGCCGCGGCCGGCCCGACGAGGTAATCTCAACCATGAACAAGAAATATTCTTTGGCGGTCCGCGGAGCCGGTCTCCTCGCCGGTGGCATCATCCTCGGCGCGTTGGCGGGTTGCATGAGTGACGACACCTATGCCCGACGCGGTGACCGGGGCCGGCACCTGGGGCAGACGCAGGCGACCGTGGTTTACATGGACGACTACGATTATTACCCTGGCTACGAAGTCTACTACAGCCGCAACCGCCGGGAATATGTGTATCGCGACGGCAGCAACTGGGTGCGCCGTTCCGAACCCCGCGGCATCACCGTGGACGTGCTGCTGGCCGCACCCTCGGTGCGCGTCGATTTCCGGGATTCGCCGGAGCGGCACCACAGCACAGTGGTCAAGAGCTACCCCAGGGACTGGAAGAAGGCGGAGCCAAAACGGGAAGACCAGCGCAAGAACGACAAGGATTCGCGCAAGGACGACGACCGGAAGGACAAGAAAGACCGCAAGGACGATGATCGAAAGAACTGAGGATCGCATCCGGCTGAATTCTTGGACTTCCCCCGGCACCGCCCGACCGGCGTGGCCAACGACTTAGCCGCGCCTGCCCGATGCTTGTCGCTATCCGGTGCTTTCACGAATAGATTGAGGCATGTCCGAACAACGCATCTTGGAACTGGAGCAGCAGCTTTCCGCCGCCCACGAGTCCGTGGCCAATCTCACCCTCGCCAACGCCGATCTCACCCTGGCCAACACCGAGCTCACCAAGCAGGTGACAGACTCCGACACGCGCTTCCGAAAGTTGAAGCGCAATGCCCGGAGCGACGAGAGTTCGCTCCGCTCGCAGCTGGCGACCGCACAAAGCCGGCGCGGCTGAGCCGCGCGGGCCGGCTTAGCTGGACTTCTCCTGGATCTTGTCGCCGAGCTTTTCCACGTCCTTGCCGAAACCCTTGGAAGTCTGGCAGCCGCTGGTCGCGATGCCGACGAGGACAAACGTCAGGACGAGGCAGAGAACGGTCAGGCGTTGGAATGAAGAATTCATTCCGGGAGCATACCGGGGACCCGCGACGACCGCCATGGGGTCTTCCACGTAACCCGCGGCGGGATTGGGCGGACCAGGTAGGTCAAGCCCCCATCGCCAGCAAGGCGGCTGAGGCCTAAGGTGGCGTCAGCAACCGGCATCCACGCCGCGCCACATTCGCCGCCACTCCGGCGGCCCGGCCGGATGACGGGGCACAAAACCGCAATCACATGAAGCCAATTGAAATCAAGGGCGACTGGGACATCACGAGAAACCGCATGAAGCAGAAATGGGCTTCGCTCACGGACGACGACCTTGCCTACTCCACCGGCCAGTTCGAGAACTTGATCGGACGCATCCAGACCCGCACCGGTGAAACCCGCGGGACGATCGAGCGGTTCTTCACCGACTCCGCCAGGCGACAATAATGATCATTCCACCCCCACCGCAGTTTCAGACCCCGCACCCATGAAAAACCATATCTACAAGCAGATCGAACTCACCGGGACCTCCCCCACCTCCATCGAGGACGCCGTGGGCCGGGCCCTCAAACGAGCGCACAAGACCGTCCGCAACCTGGACTGGTTCGAAGTGGTCGGCACGCGCGGCACCATCCTCAAAGGCACGGTGCGGCAATGGCAGGTGACCCTCAAGGTCGGCTTCACGCTGGGCGAGTGAAGCTGGCCGGAGTTGTAGGGGCGTGGCTCGACGACACCCCGCATAGGCGTGGCGGCCGGCAATTCCCGGGCGTCGTCCCGCGGCGGCCCTGCTCCGATCCTCAGTCCTCCCTCGGGCCAAAGCTATACTTGGCGACGAGCGCGGCGCCGATCGCCTGGGAAAGTTCCCCCAGCGTGGCAGGCACGAGCTTGATCTTTTCCCGCTGGGCGGGCCAGAGGTAGGGTTCGGCCGCCTCGCGGATCAGCCGGAGGTAACGGGTCCGAAATTCGGGCGTCGTGGCATCAGGGTCGATCAGCCCGCCGCCGATCACGACGAACTCGGGATCCAGGGCCATGGCACAGCTGGCGACATGCAGGCCGAGCGCCCGCGCCTGGAAGTCGAAGATCTCGTTGGCGAGCGCATCGCCCTTCTGGGCCAGGCCGCGCAACGACAGCGCCTTCTCCTTGTCCGGCTTGTCCGAGGCCGCGAGCGGATGCCCGGGATGCTTTTTCAGGAACTCGGCGAGCAGTTGCGGCAGGCCGGAGATCGTCGTGTAGGCCTCGACGCAACCCCAGTCGCGGCCGCAACCGCATTGCAAGGGCCGCATGCCGCCGAGCAGGTGCAGGGGCGCGGGCATGTGTGCGGCTTCCATGCCGGCAAACGTGTCCCCGTCCAGTGGCAACCCGTGCGGATCGACATAGGCGCACCCCAGGCCCGAGCCGGGGGCGAACATCAGCACGCCAGCCTTGCGTCCGGCGCGCACGCGGAACGCCTCGGCCACGCCGCCGTAGTTGCCGTCGTTGCCGACAACCAGCGGGATCTCGCGCCCGGCGGCCGCGGCGAGCGCGCGGCTGTAGTCGGCATGAAAATCCCAGCCGGCGAAATCCGCGGGCAGGTTCGGTGAGCGGGCCATCACCCCGTAGCTTTGATGGGGGCCGGGAATGGCGAGACCGGCGCCCCGCACCTGCGACCAGGTGAGCTTGTGCTCGGCGAGGAATCCGTTGGCACCCTCGACCCAGCCCCGGATCACGGCAGCCGTGCCGGCGGCGGAGTTGGTCGCACTCTGCCGCAGCTGATGCGAGATGATCGTGCCGTCGGCGAGAATGCCGCCCGTCTTGGAGGTGGTGGCGCCGCTGTCGGTGCCGAGGTAAATGCCGGATTGTTCCATGGAGTTATACGCAGGTGATTGGCCGCCGAGGCTGACCGCGGGGCCGGTTGGCGCAAGGTCGCAATGCCGCAGAATGTGTCAGTAGGTCCGCCACGGCCACTGGACGCAGCCATGAACATCCCGGATCAGGGCAAAATCCACCTGCCCCTTGAACACAAAGGGCAGCACCTCGATGCCGGCGGGCAGATGCGACCGGGCGGCCCGCCAGGAACTGCCCGAGACCCAGACATCGTCCACCAGCAGGACGCGCCGCCAATCTCCTAGGGCGGGCGCGGGCGCCAACAGGCGGGGCTCGTCGAACTGCGGCTCATTGGCCGCGTCGCGGTAATTGACCGCCACGACCTTGAGCCCGAGCCCCAGTCTTTGCGCCACCAACGCCGCCGGCACGACCCCACCGGTCGCGATGCCGACGACCCCATCCAGCCGGTCCGGGAATCTCCACGCCGCTAGGCGTGTGGTGATGTCCTGGAAGGAAAGCGGTGTCATGGGCAGCAGTGTAGGCCATCCGGGCGGCCCGTCCAGCCGATGCGTCGGTGGACCGGAACGAAGCCCGCGCAATCCATGCGCAAACTCCCGCAAGTCATGCCCAGCACGCCAAGGCCGTCGGCAGTAATCTCTACCGAGTGCCGTTGGCCTGTCTGCCGCGGCGTTTTCGCCGATTTAGGCCCCCCTTTTATACCCATGAAAACACGTCGTGATTTCAGTCCCGTCCCACAGGGAGCGGGCATGACGGTGCAACTGCTTGCATCAGAG
>JAQSDJ010000040.1 GCA_029945855.1 Lacunisphaera sp. | reverse complement strand
CGACATCGGCGCGATCAAGAAGGTGCTGCAGGCCCTCAAGGACGACCGGGCCGTCGTGCTGTTTCCCGAGGGCACGCGCTCACCCGACGGCCGGCTCCAGAAACCGAAGGCCGGCGTCGGCCTCATGGCCTGCAAGACCGGCGTGCCCGTGGTGCCCTGCCGCGTCTATGATTCGTTCCAGGCCTTCGGCAAGGGCCGGCTGGTCCCGATTTTCGGCACGCCCGTGACGATTGTCTTCGGCCCGCCGATTTCCCCCAGCGACTACGACGATCCCGCCGCCGGCAAGGCCCGCTACGAGACCGCCGCCCAGCGCATCATGGACCGCATCGCGTCCCTGCCCCGCCCGCACTACGCGGTGATCTGAGGCCGGACGACGCGGGCGAGGTGACCCGCGCCCCTACTGGAGCCACGGCCCGCCGGGGAATCCCTCCGGCTCACCGTGCGACCAAATGTCAGTGGCCGGCCTGCTGCAATCAGTCTCGCCGTCCGGGCATTTTCCCGCCTATTTCGCCCATCCCTCCCGGTGCCCGCCGTCTTCCACCTTCGTCGATTTCTGCTCTGGGCCTGCGCTCCTGCGGTGCTCTGGGCCGCGACCGGGCCGTCGGCCGTCCCCGATCCCCGCACCACCGGCACGCCGTTCCTGCGCGTCTGGACCGCCGAGGAATACGGCGCCTCGCCGGTCAACTGGCACATCGTGCAGCATCCCGGCACGGGCTTTATCTATGCCGCCAACAACTACGGTGTGCTCGAATACGACGGCGCCGCCTGGCGCCTGCTCGGGCTGCCCAACGAGGGCCGCGCTTCCACGCTGGCCCTCGATCCGGCCGGACATCTCTGGGCGGCGGGCGACGACATCGCACGGCTCGAACCCGATACCACGGGCAGGCTGCGCGCCCGTTCCCAACTCGATCGTTTGCCCGAATCCGACCGCACGATCGGTAGCATCGTGTTCTCGGCCGCCGGCCCGGACTTCGTCGCCTTTGCGAGTTCCGGGCGGCTGTTTGTCTTTCCCGACACCGGGCCCGCCTACGCGCTGACCACCCCGACGCGCATCTCCAGCCTGTGGCTGGCCGGCGACGAACTGCAGGTCACACTGAACGACGGCAAGATGCTGCGCCTGCGCGATCGCCAGCTGGCGAACGCCACCTTCTCCCTCGGGCCGCCGGCGGCCATCGGCGGCAACATCTGGATTGTCTACGACGTCAAGCCCGCCGGTCCCGGCCGCTGGCGGCTGGCCACCAACCGCGGTCTGGTGACCACGGCCGCCGACGCCGGTCCGTCCGAGCTGACCATTCCCGTCTCCCGCGAAATCCTCGCGGAAAGCCAGATCACCGCCGCCCTCGTGCTGGCCAACGGCGGCTACGCCTGCGCCTCGGTGCGCAGCGGCCTGCTGGTATTCGACCCGGCGGGCCGGCTTATCCGGCAGGTGCAGCGCAGCCACGGCCTGCCCGGCAACCGCATCGACCAGCTCTGCGAGGACGCCGAGGGCGGCTTGTGGCTGGCGCAGCGCATCGGCCTCACCCGGATCCAGCTCGACAGCCCGTTCTCCCTGCACGGCATCGCCCAGGGCCTGGAGGGCGGCCCGCGGAAACTGCTCCGCCACGCCGGCCGGCTCTTCGTCGGCCATAACGAGGGCCTGGCGGTTTCCAGCGACGACGGCCGGTTCCGCGAAATCCCCGGCATGCGGCTCGGCACCAACCGGCTGCTCGCCCACGCCGGCCGGCTCTTCGTCACCTCGGGGAGTCTGCGGGAGGTGCGGCCCGACCTCACCCTCCGGCCGCTGAGCCGCGAGGCTTTCGCGCCATTGATCGCCCTCCGCCGCGCGCCGGACCTGCTGCTCGGCGGCATGTCCACCGGTATCTGGATCGACGCGCTCAAGAGCGACACGGTCGAGTCGCGCGGCCGCATCGAACAGGTGCCCGGCCCGATTTCCCACCTGCTCGACGGCGGCGACGGCTTCGTCTGGGCGTCCAACCCGGCCGGGCGCATCTGGCGCATCGATTTTCGCGCGGGCGTGCGGACCGACGCGCCGGTCCGGGCCTATGGTGAGGCCGACGGATTGCTCCCCGCCCTCCGCCGGGACGATCCGCTGCTGTTCGAACTCGGCGGCGAGATTATTGTCAGCAGCGCCCGCTGGCTGCTCCGCCACGACCGGGCGACTGACCGCTTCGTGCCCGAAACCCGGATCGCCGGCCTGGATGGACGACAAACCGGCGCCACCGACATGAGCCGCGACGACGCGGGCGAAACCTGGCTGCGGCTCGGGCCGCCCCGTCGCGCAGTGGTGCGGCTGGCGGAAGACGGCCGGGGTGGCTGGCGGGCCGTGCCCCTCGCCACCGACGCCCTCGCGGCGCTGGTCGGCAACGGACTCTATGCCGATTCCGCCGCCCGCACCGTCTGGGTCGCCGGCCAAGGCGCGCTCGTGGCCATCGCCCTCGACTGGCAGCCGGCCTACACCGCCCCGCCGCTGCTCGCCTTCATCCGCTCCATCGAAACCCCCGAGGGCACCCCGTTGCTCGACCCCGCGGCCGGCGCGGCGGCGCTGACCGCGGAACACAACGCCCTGCGCGTCACGTTCGCGGCCCCGACTTTCTCGCCCGATTACCGCGGCCAGACCGGCACGGCCTACCGGACCCGGCTCGACGGGCTCGACGCCGGTTGGTCGGAATGGTCGTCCGCCCCGCACCGCGACTTCACCAACCTGCCTTACCGCGGCTTCACCTTCCGGGTCCAGGCCCGCGACCTTGCCGGCCGCCTCAGCGAGGAGACCGTCCTCGCCTTCGCGATTGCCCCGCCGTGGTGGCTCACCCGCTGGGCGTATGGCGTCTATGCGGGACTCGGCGCGCTGCTCCTGCTCGGCTTCATCCAGCTTCGCACGCGCGCGCTGCGCCGGCGCAACGAGCAGCTCGCCGCCGCCGTGGCCACCCGCACCGGGGAACTCCACCGGCAGAACTTCGAGCTGGCCCGGCTCCACCAGCTCGAACTGGACGAGAAGATCTCCGCGCAACTCGCCGAGGAGAAGGCGCGGCTCGAGGTGCTGCGCTACCAGCTCAACCCGCACTTCCTCTTCAACGCCCTCAATTCCGTCTGCGCGCAGATCATCCGCGAGCCGGTCGCGGCGCGCGCCATGGTCGTGCGGCTCGCGGATTTCTGCCGGCTCACCCTCCACCGCCCCGGCGACGAGGAGGCCGCCATGACAATCGGCCAGGAACTCAAGCTCCTCGGCGCCTACCTGGAAATCGAGCAGGCCCGCTTGGGCGATCTGATCACCGTCGAGATCCAGTCCGATCCGGCGGCCGAGGCGGTGCGCATCCCGCCGTTCTTGCTCCTGCCGCTCGTGGAAAACGCCGTCAAATACGGCTCGGCCACCAGTCCCGAACACCTGGTCGTGCGGCTCACTGTCCGCCGCGGCGAGGGCGAGGTCGTCGAGATTGAGGTCGCCAACACCGGCCAATGGCTTGTGCCGGGCGCGCACTCCGCGCCCTCGCACGGCATCGGCCTGGAAAACCTCCGCCAGCGCCTCGCCCGTTACTATCCCGGCGCGCACGAATTCACGACCGCGGCCGCGGACGGCTGGGTGTTCATGCGCCTGCGGCTCCTGCGGCCGCTGGCCGAAGCCAAACCCGCGTAACTCGTCACCGACCTGCGTCACCCGTCACTGTGGGCTTCCCTCCATCAGTCCAACCGGCCAAAGCTCGTCCTCCCATGGTGCGCACCTTGCTGATCGACGACGAGGCCGCCGCCCGCGACGAACTGCGCTGGCTGCTGGCCGCGCATCCGGGCTACACCGTCGTCGGTGAGGCCGCGACGCTCGCCACCGCCCGCCGGCGGCTGCAGCAGGCGGACTACGACCTCGTCTTCCTCGACGTGCAGCTCTTCGGCGGCAACGGCTTCGACCTCGTGCCCGACGTCGCGCCCGGCGCCCGCGTGATCTTCGTCACCGCCTTCGACCGCTTCGCGCTGCGCGCCTTCGAGGTCAACGCGCTCGACTACCTCCAGAAGCCGGTCTCCACCGAGCGCTTCGCCGCCGCCCTCGCGAAGCGGACCGGCGGCAGCACCCCGGCGCAGCCGCCGGCCTTCCGCGCCGACGACACCGTGCTGGTGCGCACCGACGCCGGCGACCGCTTCGTGCCCCTGGCCCGGATCAGCGCGATCTTCTCCAATGAGAACTATTCCGACGTGATCCTCGGCACCGGCGAACGGTTCCTCACGCGCCGCACCCTCAAGGCGTGGGAGGAACTGCTGCCGCCCGCGCAGTTTCAACGCGCGCACCGGCAGGCGCTGGTGAACCTCGCCGCCATCGAAGGGCACCGCCGCGACACCCGCGAGACCGCGGCACTGCGCGTGACCGGGGTGAAAGAACACGTCCCGGTCAGCCGCAACCAACTTGCCGGCCTGCGGCCCCACCTCGGCCCCGCCGAGCCGGCAGCGTAGCCCGTCACAAAGTTGCGTCGTTGGTCACGGCAACGTCGCCGCCCCCCGGGGTGGGCCGGCAGCGTG
>JAQSDJ010000039.1 GCA_029945855.1 Lacunisphaera sp. | reverse complement strand
GCTCTCACGGGTCCCGCCCCGGCGGTGGTCACGCTGCACGGCACCTACGCGCGCGGCAAGGAGCGCGAAGCCGGCCTCGAGGAAAACCCCGAGAAGGCGTTTCTCGACCAGCTGGCGCGGCGCGGCTACGTCGTGATCTCCCCGGACCATATCGTGGCGGGCGAGCGCACACCGCCGGAGGGCGCCTACGACACCGCGCGTTTTTATCAGAAGCACCCCGAGTGGACCGCGGTGGGCAAGGCGGCCTACGAACACGCGATCGCGATCGATGTGCTCCAGTCGCTGCCCGAGGTGGACCCGGCGCGCATCGGCGCGCTCGGCCATTCGCTCGGCGGGCACGGGGCCTATTTCCTGGCCGCCTATGACGACCGCGTGCGCGTGGCGGTGTCCAATTCCGGCTGCGCGCCGTTCCGCTACAACAGCAAGGTCGAGGCGTGGGCCCGCGACAACTTCTACGTTTACTTCAAGCCGATGCGCGCCGGCCTGCTGCGCGGCGAGCTGCCCCCGATCGACATGCACGAGATCATGGCGCTGATCGCCCCGCGGCCGTTTCTCGACCTGTCCGCGCTGAACGATCTGATCGCGCGGGACGATCCGCAGCTCGCGGGTTGGACCTATCGGCAGCGCGTGCTGATGCTGATGAAGGTCATGGACGTCTACGAACTCGAGTCGGCGGCGGGCAATTTCGCCTTCTACTCGCACGGTCAGGGCCACGCCGCCCCGCACGAGACGCGTCAGCTCATGTTCGGCTGGCTCGACAAGCACCTCAAGCCGCCCGCCGCCACCGCCGCGCGGCTGGTGCAAGAATCGCGCTTCGCCGACCTCGGCATCGCGTCCGCCGTCTCCGAGAGCCGCGGCGTTGCCGCGTTGCGCGATGCGTCGGGCCGCCCGCTCGTCCTCACACTGCTGCTCGACCTGAGCCCGCTCGGTTCGCTGCTCGTCACCGACGTCACCTCCGGCGAGACGACGCAGGTTCCCTTCCCCGAGAGCACGCGCTCCGCCACCTGGGCTGAGTGGGCGCCCTACGCCTCGTTGCTCAGCAGCAACGGCCGGTTCTACACTTTCGCGGGCAAGACCCTGCTGGAGTTCGACCCGGACCGGCGCGAGTTCACGTATCACGGGGTGCCCGCCGCCACGGAAACCTGTTATGTGGAAACTGCGATGGTCGACGGACCCGGCGGCCGCATCTACGCCGCCAGCCATCCCAACGCGCGGCTGGTCTCGTTCGACCCCGCCACGAAGGAGCTGCGCGATCACGGGCAACTGGACACGGCGGAACACTATCCGAACAGCCTCGCGGTGGACGCCGCGGGCTGGATCTACGCCGGCATCGGCACGGCCCGCTGGAACTTCGTGGCATTCAACCCGCACTCCGGCGAGATGCGCCCGCTCGTGCCCGACGCGGAGCGCGGGCCGGGCACAGCCCGCGTGTGGACCGGGGCGGACGGCGCGGTCTACGGCGAGGCCTGCGACGCGCACTATCGCATGCGGGACGGACAGCTCGCCAAGGTGGCCGCCGCCGAAGTGGCGGCCGAGGTGCCGACCCGTGCGCGGCGTTTCCATAACAAGGAGGCGACATTGCCTGATGGACGGCGCATCAGCTGCGATTTACCCGGGCGCCGACTGGTCATCGCCGCGACCGGTCAGGAGCCGGCCCGCGAGATCGAAATCAAATTCCGCTCCGGTGGGGCCATCATCACCACCCTCGGGGCGGGACCGGACGGAAAGCTTTATGGCAGCACGGCCCACCCCATGCATTTGTTCAGTTACGATCCCGCGGCACGGGAGATTAACGATTTCGGTGCGATCAAAGCCATCGGCGGCGGCAACATCTGCGCGCTCGGCGCCCAAGGCAACCAGCTTGTCGGTCCGGCCTATCCCTCGGGCGATTTCTATTCGTTCGATCCTGCCCGGCCCTTTGCGCCTGAAGACACGGCGGCGCCCAATCCCCGCGTGCTGGCGCGGTATGAGCAGCACATCACGAGGCCGCGGGCCTGCCTCGCCCACCCCGACGGCGTCCACGTGATTTCGGCGGGCTTCATGGACTACGGGCTCGTCGGCGGCGGACTCGGCATCGTCAACCTACAGACCGGCCAATCCACGCTGCTCACCCACGAGCAGGTCGTGCCCCGCCACAGCACGCACACGCTCAAGGCGCTGCCCTCGGGCGATCTCGTCGGCGGCACCAGCGTGCTCGCGCCCGGCGGCGGCCACGCAACCGAGACGGAAGGCGTGCTCTACCTGATGGATTGGAAGAGCCGGCAGGTGGTTTTCAAGACCGTGCCCGTCCCCGGCGCCGCCGAGGTCTACAGTCTGGAAGTGGACGCGGCCGGCCTCGTTTACGGGCTGACGACCGGGTCGCAATTCTTTGTCTTCGACCCCGTGCGCCGCGAGGTGGTGCAGCGGGCGGATCTCTCCGCGCTCGGCGAGCTGGTGCGGCCGGCGCTCGCCCGCGGTCCGGACGGCATCATCTACGGCGTGCTCAGCCACACGGTTTTCCGGGTCGAGCCGACCGATCATCGGATCACGGTCATCGCGAAGCCCCCCGTGCCCGTCACCGCCGGCCTCGCGATCATCGGGAAACAACTCTATTTCGCCAGCCAGGCCCGGATCTGGCGCTGCCAGTTGTAGGCCGCCTTGGGCGAAGCTTTACCCTCAATCACGTCATGCGGCGCAACCCCGCCGCAGGCGCGGTGGCTTTATTACCGGTGAGTCCAAGACCCTGGAGCTTGCCCCGGCTTGGTCTCGGGACCTTTCCACGGCGAGGTCCAGCCTACGCCGGGCCTATGGCTGGCAGGCGCCGTGGCTCCAGATCGAAACACTGGAGCGCGGGCGACCTCGCCCGCAGGTTGTCTGGTCAAATGCCTCGGGGCTTGCCCCGGGGATCTTTATTCACCGCAGATAAGCATCGAGGCACTCGTCCAGCGCCGCGAGATGCTCGCGGGAGAGTTGCCCGAGCGCACCGCGCAACCGGCCCTTCCGCACCTGCCGGATGCCGGGAATCACCGCGTAGCTCTCCTTGCCGGCGAAACTGCCGACCGCCAGCCGCAGCGGCCAGATCTCCGGCGCGATGCTCGAGGTGGGCACGACGACGACGGTGTTAAGCATTTCATTGTGCGCCGTGCCCGACACGACGATGCCCGGCCGCACCTTGCCCATCTCCGGCGGAGTCGTGTCGCTCAAGTCCACCCAGACGACGGTGCCGCGCTTCATACCAATGCCCCCAACAGGTTAACCGCTAATCTTCGCTCATCGGCGCTAATGAAACAGGGAACCGGGTTCCTGACGGACTGTATGGGTTTGCCGATCAGGCAAACCAGCCGGTGCCCCTGTTTGGTTTCTATTCCTCCATTAGCGTTCATTAGCGCAGATTAGCGATTCAGTTCAGGCTTTCCTGCCTTCCACGTCATCCACCAGCGGCGCCGACTCCCACACCTCCATGGCCGCCCGCTCCTCCGGATTTTTGTCCAGAAACTGCTGATAAAGCCCCGCCGCCGCCCGGTTTTCCCGCGCGCGATGTTCCTTCTCGATCAATTCACGCACATAGCCCGAAATGCTCTCATCCTTCGGCTTCAAAGCCGTGACTTTTCTGACCAAGTCTGCCTCTAGCTTTATGGTAGTCGCGGGCATACCGAATAGGTATGCGCCATAAATTATGTGTCAACTTCTGGATTCGCCTCTGGATAGTTGGGTATCAGTAAACCGTTGGGCTCCAGTAGCCGAAACCTAAACGCCATAGAAGCCTTACAAATCTTCGAACTGTTGTCCATGGTCGCTAAAGCTCGGGCATGCAGACCAAGCATCAAATATTCGTTGTCATGAGAATCATGTTCTAAGCGCATTTCACTCACGTCATCCTTCGAATTTGGATACCTCCTCAAAAGGACCAGTGCCTGCAACACGTTGACCTGAAAATAGCGAAAAAACAGCCATTGATCCGTAAGTCGCTCTGCGTGCTCAAAATTTAGCTCTTTGGCGATAGCTCGAATACGTTGCGTGTCACGAAGCCTGCCACAAAGCGCGACAAACTCATCCCCAGATCCGCGAATCGCTTGGTAATCTGTAACCGTAAATCCAGGAATCCATTTCCCGGCGATAACTACTTTCAGAAAATCAATCTCCGGTCTGAGCGCTGTTTCACGATACTCCAAAATTACTCGCTCCAATCTATCAGGTAGCGACCATGAATCATTCAGCACATCAGGATTGATACCTAACAACGGGAACTTTCCTTGCGTGGCTGGCTGACCTAAACGTCGTTCAGTCCTTAGAATCTCGGGAAGATGAACTCCTCGAAAATTCGGGAAATGTCTCAACTCGCGCTTAAGGTTATCTTTCGAGGTGGTGAACACCTCAAAAATAAATGCCGATGGAACCAAAATCGTGTATTGTCCGGCTAATGCCGCTAGAGAACCAGATTTCGCATTGGCGTAGCTTTTATCTACGACAAGCACAGGTTTCTGTAGCAAATCAGACCTACTCAGCCGCAAGCAGCCCTACACCACCCGCGACCACAGCACCTTGAGGTA
>JAQSDJ010000038.1 GCA_029945855.1 Lacunisphaera sp. | reverse complement strand
GGAGCCAGATACAAGCCATCTCCGGTGGATTTAGCGCACAGCGCCTGATGGGAGTGTTCGCGGTGCGTGCTCGCCTGATCCCGATCCAACGGCAAAATATGCGGCCGTAACCCTCGGGACAAGGTAACCCAAATTGAATCGATCTGCCGTCCTCTATCGACAATATAACTGCCAACTATTTGTTTGATATGTCCATTACTTTGATTCTGCTACCAACATGTTATCAATAAGAACAGAGCTGGAGGTTGCCCGCGAATTGGCCGCTCGCATCCGCGATGCGCGGCTACAACTGGGCTGGTCACAGAATGAATTGGCCCGTCGGGCCGGACTGCGGCCGGCCACCTATCGCTTGTTTGAACAGACCGGCCAGATTGCCCTGATCCGTCTGCTGCGTGTGCTTTCCATCCTGGATCATCTGCAGGACTTTGATCTCGTGTGCGCGCCGAGTGACGCACCGCGCACGCTCGCCGAATTGCATGTGCCGAAGCGGCAGCGCGCCCGGAGAACCAAACATGCTTAACGTATCCTACCACGGACAGCGGGTCGGCCAACTGGACGAGGGCAACGGCCGGATCTACTTCGTGTATGACCCCGCCTGGCTCGCGCAGGGTCACGAGCTTTCCCCGCTGCATCTGGCCCGCAAGCCGGGCACGCTCTACCATCACGGCAAGGCCTTCGACGGCCTGCCCGGGCTTTTTTGGGATTCATTGCCGGATTCGTGGGGTGCCAAATTGATGGAGCTGCGTTTTGCGGCAAAAGGCATCAAACCCAAGGACGTCACCCGGTTGATGCGTCTGGCTTACGTCGGACAGCGGGGCATCGGCGCCCTGACCTACGAACCGTCCTGGCCGGAGAAGGACCAAAGGCCCGCCGTCCAGCAGACCAAGCTCATCGTGCTCGAACGCGAGTCCCGCGATCTGGTCGCCGGGGCCGCGGGCAAGGTGCTGCCGCATTTGCTGGAGGCCGGTGGCACGGCCGGCGGCGCCCACCCGAAAGTCCTCGTCGGCGTCAACGACCAGGCCTCCAACGAGGTGGTCTACGGGGGCAATCGCTATCCGGCCGGCTACACTCCTTGGCTAATCAAGTTCGATCTGAGCGAGCGCAACAGCGTCGCGCCGCTGGAGCAGGCGTATGCGGCCATGGCTCGCTCAGCCGGCATTGCCATGCCGGAGACCCGTCTCTTCACCGTCTACGATCAGGCCGGAGGACTCCGACAGCATTTTGGGGTCAGGCGTTTCGATCGCGACGGAGACGAGGCGATTCATGTCCATTCCTACGCGGGGGTGACCCACCGCGACCCCGACAAGGGTGACTACCGCGAATTGCTGCTCGTCACCAAAACCCTCACCCGCGACATGGCACAGGTCACGGAGGCTTTCCGGCGAATGGTGTTTAACGTCGTGGCCAGCAACCGCGACGACCATGGCAAGAACCACGCCTTCCTGTATCGGAACGGCCAGTGGACGCTGTCGCCGGCTTTTGATGTCACCTTCGTCTCGCCCCAGAGGCAGTCGATGCGTGGCATGGCGGTCGCGGGCGCGTGGGGCACCCCCGGCTGGACCCAGTTGCATAGCGTGGCGCAGGATGCCGGTCTGGAGGCCCGCGTGGTCCGCGCCGTGACCGAGCAGGTGGCGCAGGCCATCACGCTCTGGCCGTATTATGCCGAGCAAGCGGGCGTCTCTGCGGAGAAGGCGGCGGAGGTGAAGACGGTTCTCGCCGACCACAAGGAAATCCTGGCGGCGGGCCGGAAGATCACCGTGCCGCCACCCCAGATTGCCCAAGCACCGGAGCAATCCCAATCCATACCAACACCGCGTCAGGGTCCGCGGATGAGCATGTGAACCCGGACGGCGGATGCATCAATCGGAACGTGGCTTATCTCGACACCCAACGCTTTGACCGCCTGAGCGAGAAAGAGGTGCTGGACCGTATCGGCACATTGCTCGCCATCGCCATCGGGCGCAGCGAGGAGCAGCGGCGGCTCAACTCGCTTGTCGGCGCGTCGCAGGCCGCTCCGGTCGGTGATCCCGACCTCGCGGTTCTCGATCTCACCCAGCTCGTAACCGACCCGCTGGAGGCGCAGATCATCATGCACCTGCGCGTTGCCGGCCGCGCGAATGCCCGCGAGGTGGCGTCGGCCCTCGGGTTGGCCGCGCCTATGGCCGCCCAGAAGCTCGCCCGGCTGTGCGCCGCGGGCTTGTGCCGGGTCGAGCCCCGCAGCCGGCCGGCGTGTTACCGGCTGCGGTCCGAATTCGGCGCCAATTAAGTGCCGTTCTCGAACACGGCAAAACGCCGGAGCTGTTCCTCCGGCGGAAGCTCCGCCAAGGCCTTCATCTGGTTCAGGCTGAACTGCCGCATCTCCGCCGGCGTGTTCAGGTTGAGCAGCCGCTCCTGAATGGCAGGCACCAGTTGCAGGAGTTTCATGCAATGGGTGATCGCACCCGGCGTCAGGCCCTCGGTTGCCGCCAAGTCGATCCGCTTGAGTTTTGGTTCGGCTTCCAACCGGCGCTGCCACGCCCGGGCACGGTGCAGCGGATGCTGGATCGGCGCCGGGGCCGGCTTGGGTGCCGCCGCCCGTTTGGATGTGAGGAGGGTCCGGGCAAAGGGACTCAGGAGCGCCACGCCACCGGCCTGCCTCACGGCGACTTCGGTATGCAGGAGCAGCGGCCGGGTTGCGGCGACCGCGGGCAAAGCTCCGCGATCACCCGCGTCGATGACCAAGCGCTCTTCCATGCCCTCGATCAGCCGGTGCACGCGCACCTTGAGCCGCAGCTCGATGTGCCGAGCACAGGCATCTGGGGCGGGCTTGACCGCCGGCCGCACCTCGACCTTTTCGAGGAAGAGCAACAGTAGGTCGCGTTGCTGTTCGGGGGAAAGCGTCGGCATCAGTTCACCAAACCGGGCAAGAGAGCGACGGATCCGCTCCGGATCGAGCGAACGCTGTTCGCAGGCTGCGAGATCCTGCCGCGCCTGCTCGCGTTCCACGAGGAGGGTTTGCTTTTGCTGGTGCAGGGCGGCGGCCTCCTGTCGGAGTTCGTCACCGAGAAAATCGATGCCGCCGCGGGCGACCGCCTGCGCGCAGTGCCGGAGCTGCTGCGTAAGATCGGCGAGGCGGCGGTCCAATTCAGCCAGTTTCGCCCGCAGGGGAGCCCGTTCGGCCTCCGCCCGGCGCTGCGCCTGCACGGAGGTCGTGCGCAGGACATCCGGGTGTTGGCTGCATTCCGCTAAAAAGCCGATGACGGCGGATTCGAGGGCGGAGGCCGAGACGTGCCGCACCGGGCAGCGGGCATCCCCGCGTTCCTTGTGGGCGTGGCCGCAGGTGTAGTAGCGGTAGAGCTGGCCGGAGGGGTCGCGCTTGCCGCTGGCATTCGGGATCATCCCCCGACCGCAGCATCCGCAGATCGCAATACCCTTGAGCACATGAAAATTCTTGTCCCGGGCGCGCAGCCGGCAGCGGGCCGGCTGGAGAGACTGGTTCACGGCCGCATTGGCCCGTTCCCACAGCTCGGGGGAGACGATTGCCGCGTGCTGGCCGGGGTATTCGATCCCGTGCATCCGCACCCGGCCAGCATAGAGTGGCCGCAGGATCAGTCGCCGGAGGATGTCCGTGCGGAAGCGTTTTTCACCGATGGCCTGTTTGGTGCCGTCACGGCGCTGGCGGGTGCGCGCCCGGGTGCGGAGGCCTTCCTTGTTGAGGGCGTTGGCGATGTCAGTCAGCGAGACGAGCTGCGCCGCCTGCTCGTAGATGCGGCGGAGCACGGCGGCCTCTTCGGGCATGGGCGTCAGGCCCTGCAATTCGGCGTCGTAGGTGTAGCCGTAAGGCACGTTGCCCCCGGTCCACATCCCGCGCTTGGCCTGCTCCACCAGCTTCAGGTGGATTTTCTCGGAGGTGTTGTCGCGCTCATACTCGTTCACGCTCATCACGATGTTGTTCTTGAGCCGACCGGACGGTGTCTCCTCGGAGAGGTCCTCGGTCGCGCTCACGAGCCGGCAGCCGTGCTTCTTGAGGAAGGCCCGGAACGGCGCCCATTCGTGGGTGCTGCGGAGCACCCGTTCGAGCTTGAAGATGAGCACCACCTTGACCTGGCCGACTTCGATATGGTGCATCAGCGCCTGCATCCCGGGTCGGTTCAGGTTGGCGCCCGAGTAGGCGGCGTCGGTGAGAGTGATGAATTCGTGCCAGCCTTCGGCGGCGGCGTGCTTGTTCAGGTAATCCCGGCACATGACTGCCTGGCTTTCGCAGGAGTCGAAGCGCCCACCGACCTGGTTGAAGGTTGAGACGCGGGCATAGATTCCGACGGGCAAAGAGCCGGTGGAAACGGACGGAACAGAGGCTGAGATTGCAGGCATATTTTGGTTCTCCTTTTGCGTCGGAAAATCGGCGGCCTGATCCGATTTGATAGCGACGTTTTGCTGGGGGAAAGTTTCGCAGAGCCCGCGCGGAAATCAACGGAAGGATTTTAACGGCAGCGCACACGACGCTCGCGCTCGTGCGATTTTCGCGCTCGTTTTTCCCCGGAAAACCGAACCTCAGCCAGTTCCGCTGAAACCC
>JAQSDJ010000037.1:59335-64289 GCA_029945855.1 Lacunisphaera sp. | reverse complement strand
CCGATGGCGGGCGGCGTGGTCCAGCTCATGAGCTGGATGTCGTCCTTGGTGATCAGGGACGGCACTTCCCCGGCGGGGGTTTCTTCCGGCCAGCTGCCGGCTTCATGCGTGCGGGCCTGCAGCACCGCCGTGAACACGCGGAAATCAGTGACCAGCGACGCGGCGCGGGCCTTCCGCTGGACGCGCTGATAGGAGGGCATCGCCACCGCCATCAGCATGCTGATGATGGTCACCACCACCATCAGCTCGACCAGGCCGATGCCCGCCGTTGAGCGGGGGATGGCCTGCCGGCCAATCAGGCGGCGGAGGGGGGAGGGCTCTCTCATGAATCCCGCATTTCTGCGCAGCCCGGGCCAGGAGGCAAGGGGGAATCGGCGCGGCGCGGCGGGGAGGAGGGACTACCCGTTGCGTGGAGGGGGGAGGGCCGGTCTCCGCACCGGCCGCGGCCCGGCGAACCACCCGGGGCCTTGAGCTGGTCGAAACGGCTGGTCGGGAGACCAGCCCTCCAGCTGATCACCCCGCCTCCAGGCCCCGCCGATCACTTGAGGATCTCGTCGTCGGACTTGACGACGTTCTTGTCGTGGGCGGCGGCGTTGTCCTTGGCCTTCTGCACCGCCTTGCCGTAGGTGGTCTGCGGCGGCCGGGGCGCCGGCACCGGGGCCGCCGGCTTGGTGGCGGCGGGTGGCTTTGTTTCCGCCTTGGTGGGCGCCACCGGCGCGGCCGCCTCCGCGAGTTTGTTGGCGGGGATCCTGCCCGTGACGTTGCGATACCTGATGGTGACACTGTCGCCGTCGCGTGCGACCAGCTCGACCTCCGTGCCGGCCTTGATGGAGATGGCGGCGCGTTCGGCCTTGAGGATCACCGATTCGCGGACCGTGACCGGTTCGGCGAGCAGGGCGGTGGCGGAGACGAGCAGCAGGGGCAGGAGGCTTTTCATGACCGGAAGATAGCCACAACCGCACCCGGCGGAACAGCAAAGATCGGTGAAAATAGGGGGATTTTTAATCGCAGGGTTCGCAGAGAGCACAGAGGGGTGGACGCGCAGGTCCCTCTGCGCGGCGGTTTGGCTCGCGCAGGCCGAACGACGTTCACAGGCGGGCACAGGGACGTGCCCGCCCACCAGGTTATCCGTGGTTGAATTGCCTGAGCTGGGTGGATGCACTTGGGGCAATGCGGGTGATGTGTTATCGTTGCTTCTGGCCCCAGAGCCTCTGCTGGTGCGCGTCGCTGCGGCCGATGGCGACGCGGACGCGGTTCGTGTTTTTGATGCACCCGAAGGAATTCAAGGAGGAGAAGGCGGGCACCGGCCGGCTGACGCACCTGTGCCTGACGAACAGCGAGATCCGCATGGGCGTGGGTTTTGACGGCGACGTGGCGGTGCAGGCGCTGATCAACGACCCGCGCAACCTGCCCGTCCTGCTCTACCCGGGCATGGAGGCACTGAACCTGAGTGAGGTAGGGCGAGGCGTCCCGGCCGAGCCGCGGCTCACCGAGGACGGTTCGCCCTACCTTTCCATTGAGAGCCTCCGCTCCCAGCTCGAGCACCGTCAGCTCGTGGTCTTCCTGCTGGATGCCACCTGGCGTGGGGCGCGCAAGATGCTGCAGCAGAGCCCGAGCCTGCAGCGGCTGCCGCGCATCATGTTCACGCCCTCGGCGCCGAGCCGCTACATCATCAAGCAGCAGCCGGTGGAGGGCTGCCTGTCCACGCTGGAGGCGGTGCACGAACTGCTGACCGTGCTCGAGCGCACGGGCCTCGATGCCTATCCGCTGCCGGCGCAGCTGCTGGAGGTTTTCCAGCGCATGCAGGATTTCCAGATCAAGTGCGCGGCGGACCCGGATCGCGGCGGCTACCGCCGGCATCCCTACAGCGCACCGGAAGAGCGCATCCCGGCGCACGGCCGCAGCGGCAAGCGCCGGACGCAGCACCTGCGCCGGCCGCTGCAGTCCCGGCCCGGGGGAACCAGTTGAAGTCGCGGGCCAAGTCGGTAGGTTCTCCCCCATGAGCAAGGCTTTCACCAAGGAAGATGACGATGCGGGCGACGTGCTCCTGCCGCGGCTGGTGTCACCCTTGCCGCCGGGCGCGCGCAATCATCTGACCGCCGGCGGGGTGCGCCGGCTGCGGGCGGAGCTGGCCCGGCTGGGCGACACGGAGCGGCCGGCGCTGCGGGCGCGGGTGAACGAGCCGGGCCTGGCCGGGGCTGACGCGAAGGAAGCGCTGCAATACCTGGAGCAGCGCGTCGCCTACCTGCAGGACTGCCTCCAAACGGCCGAGGTCGCGACCCCGCCGCCGCCGCCGCACGACACCGTGCACTTCGGCGCGACGGTCGGCGTGCGTGACCAGCGAGGGGTGGAGATGACCTATCGCATCGTCGGTGTCGACGAGGCCGACTTCGACCGCAACGAGGTCAGCTGGCTTTCACCGGTGGCGCGGGCGCTGTTGAATGCCCGGCTGGGGCAGACGGTGCCCTTCAAGTTTCCCAGCGGCGCGGCGCAGCTGGAGATCATCCGCATCGCCTATGAATGACGTGACTCTGCGGTCGGCCCTGATCGGCTGGACGGTGCTGGCCGGCCTGTCAGCGTTCCTGCTTTTCGGCTTCGACAAATGGCGCGCCGGCCGCGGCGGTCGGCGCGTGGCGGAGTCCACGCTGTGGTGGGTGAGCGCGCTTGGCGGCTGGCCCGGCGGCCTGCTCGGGATCATCGTCTTCCGGCACAAGTCGGCGAAGTGGTCCTTTCTGCTGATGTTCGCCGCGGCGTTTCTGGTCTGGGGCACGCTGGTCGCGGCGGCGCTGAAGGTGGCGGGAGCGAGGTGAGCCCAGGCCCGCGAGCCGGCGACCCGTGAATGGCGCGGGTAAACGCGAAGCAAAAACCGCCGGAACTTCCGGTCTGGAGGATCTCCCGGCCGGGCTGAAGCGGAAGGTTCACCGAGGATATTTGTAACGTATTACGTTACAAACCGCCGCGGGGTCGTGCTCGGGAAATTTGTAACGCAATACGTTACAAACCGCCGGAGGGTGGCGGCGGCGCGTTGCGGCAAGCGGCAGCAACGGGGAGGAGAAGAACTGCGGCAAGATGTGGCAGCCACCGTTCAACCGATGCCGAGCAGCTCGACCTCGAAGACGAGGGTCGAGTCGGGCGGGATGGCGCCCGGATAGCCCGCGCGGCCGTAGGCGAGCTCGGGCGGCAGGGTGAGCTTTACCTTGTCGCCGATCTTCATCTGGGCCACGCCGAGGTCCCAGCCGGCGATGACCATGCCCGCGCCGAGGACGAACTGGAACGGTTCGTTGCGGTCGACGGAGCTGTCGAATTTCTGGCCGGAGGTGAACCAACCGGTGTAGTGCACGCTGACCAGTTCGCCTTGCTTGGGCGAACGGCCGGTGCCGGTGACGAGGGGCTCGATCTGCAGGTTGCTCATGGTGAAAAGGGCTTACTGGGTCTCGCGAATTACTGTGACCTATGGCCGTGCTCTTGTAGGTCGGGCTTTACGCCCGACACTCTGCGGAAACCGTCGGGGATAAACCCCGACCTACAGTCGTATGGTGTCATCATATTCTACGAGACCCGGTAAGTTGTAGGGCGGGATCGCTGATCCCGCCCTACACGGCCACCACGATGATCTTGCCGTCGTAAGCCACCTGGTCGCCGGCGACCAGTTGCTTGCGCTTCTGCGTCTCGACCGTGCCGTTGAGGGTGACGAGGCCCTGGCTGATGACCTGCTTGGCCTCGCCACCGGTGCCGGTCAGCCCGCCGAACTTGAGGAACGAGCAGAGTTCGATGGGAACCTCGCGGACGACGACGGGAAGCGGGATGGGGGAGCGCGGTGGCATGGGAGGGAAAGTTGTAAGGGGTAAGCTTTAAGGAGAAGAGCGGACCGGGGATTGGAACCTATCCGAATATCGATCCGGTTGAAGTTTGATTTGTAGGTCGGGGTTTATCCCCGACTTCATGGGTGGAAGGGGCCGGATGGAATCTTTCTCGTTCTCTTAATCGTTCTCTTTCTCGTGAATTGATAAAGAGAGAACGATCAGGAGAACGAGAACGATTTACTGTTCGGACGGCGGCACCAGGTGGATGCCATCGGCCTCGATGCGGATCTGGCGGTCGCGGTAGAGCGCGCCGATGGCCTGCTTGAAGGCCTTTTTGCTGAGGCCGAAGGCGTCGCGGATCTCCTCGGGCAGACTGCCGTCGTGGTAGGGCAGGCGGCCGTCGGCGGCCTTGAGTTTTTCCATGATCTGCTCCGCGGCGGAGGCGACGCGGCGGTAGCCGGCGCGGCCAAGGGCGAGGTCGATCTTGCCGTCGGGGCGCACCTGGCGCACGTAGCCCTCGACCACGGCGCCGACCTTCAGCGGCCGGGGAATGTCGTTGTTGTAGACCAGCCCGCGGTGGGCGTGGTTGATGATGAGGTTGTAGCCGAGCGGGCTCTTGCTCGCGACGAGCAGGTGCACGGACTCGCCCTCGTGGTAGGGCGGGGGCGTCTGGTCGAGCCGCCGGCTGAGCCGGGCGCTGGCGATGAGGCGGTCGGTCTTTTCATCCAGCACGACCTGCACGACGACCCAGTCGCCGGGATTCAGCGGGCCGTCCTGCTCGCGGGCGGGGAGGAGGAGATCCTTGCCGAGGCCCCAGTCGAGGAAGACGCCGCCAATGCGGGGGTTGACGCCGACGACCCGGAGGCAGGCGCATTCGCCGACGGTCGCGTAGGGTTTCTCCGTGGTGGCGACGAGGCGGTCCTCGGAATCGCGGTAGACGAACACCTCGAGCTTCCCGCCCGGCACGGCGCCGGCGGGGATGTATTTCGCGGGCAGCAGGATTTCGCCGTGCGGGCCGCCGTCCAGGTAAAGGCCGGGTTGCGCCGCGCGGACGATGGGGAGGAGGTTGCGTTTGCCGAGTTGGGCCATGGGTTGTGAGTAGCGAGTAGCGAGTAGCGAGTAGCGAGTAGCGAGTAGCGAGTAGCGAGTAG
>JAQSDJ010000037.1:0-59235 GCA_029945855.1 Lacunisphaera sp. | reverse complement strand
GAGTAGCGAGTAGCGAGTAGCGAGTAGCGAGTAGCGAGTAGCGAGTAGCGAGTAGATTAGTGTGGTGGTGGGAGGGGATGAGCAGACGGCAGCCACGGGGACATGGCAACGGGAATGCGGCCGCCACACCCCGGCCTCCGGCCACCCCTCTCCAGAGGGGACCCAGGCAACGATGCCCCGATTTTGGGAACGTAGGTCGGGCTTTACGCCCGACACGTCGGGGATAAACCCCGACCTACCGTTGGCTATCGGGAAACAGGCTGATAGGCGCCGGGGGCGTAGGTGGCCTGCTGCGGCCAGCCGAGGAGGGCGACGATCTCGGCCGGCAGCGGAGCCTGCACGGGCAGCGGACGGACCGGGATATAGCGCTTCAGGGCCGGGCTTTGCAGCACGGCGTCGGGTGCCAAGTTCAGGAGCTGGCTGTGCGCCTCGAACTGGGGGAGCTTCTGGTTCAGCTCGGCGGGCGTCTTGAGCATGAACTGGTTGACGTCGCCGGCGCCGGGGCTCCACGCGATGAGGGCGTTGGGGGTGGCGGGCACGGTATTCCGATATGGCCTCATGAGTGAGCATGAGGGTGGCGGAGGAAGCGCAGGGCGGCGGGGGGATGGAAGGCATAGTGTTGCGAGAGGGCAGAGAGGTTGACGGGGCCATCGCGCAGGAGGGCGCCCAAGAGGGCGGAACGGAGCAGCGCCAGGTTGCAGGCGCGCCGGACGTTGCGCCCGAGTTCAGCGTCCTCGCGCCAAGTCACATCGCGGCGGTAGTGGTTGGCGCTTTCGACGCTCCAGTGACCGCGACAGCGGGCGAGCCACTGGCGAGGGGTGCACGCGGTGCGTGCCGCGGAGGAGACGAACAGCCGGGTTTCGCCACTCGCGGCGCCGGTCTTCTTGTCGGTCACCGCGCTGTGCACGGCGACGACGGTGGCGGCATGCGGAAAGCCCAGTTGGGCCGGCGTGACGGCGGCCAGCGTCAACTCGCGGTGTTCGGTGCGGCCGTGATCGGCGTCGTCGGAGAAAAAAGGGGCGCCTGGCCGTGCAGGGCGTGCGCGGCGGCGGCCTGCGCCGCGGGGGCGTTGCCCTTGAGTTGAATCAGATACTCGCCGCCCGCCTCGACAATCGTGCGGGCGGTGGCGTGGTTGGCGTGGCCGGCATCGAGGCTGACCAAGGTGTCCGTGAGATCGGTCTGGGCGAGCAAGGCGCGGGCGGCCGGCACTTCGTGCTCCTTGGCGACCGCGAGCACCGGGGCGACGGCGACGGTGGCGCCGGTTTCCTGGGAAACGAGGCTGACGACTTGCGCGAGCCGGTCGGTGACGGCCTTGCCGTCGAGGGCGAGCGCGGCCGGCAGCTGGCCGTGCTGGGCTTGGAGCCACGCGTTGAGGACGGCCGCGAGGGCCGCCGGATCGACGCGGCCCAACAGCGAGTAAAACACGTCGCGCCCCGGCGCCACGCGGACTTTCTTGCCCGGCGGCCGGTAATAGCCGAGCGCCTCGCGCTGCCGGGCGTTGAGCTGCTGGGCCAGCCGCAGAAAGTCGGCCGGCCGTTGGCGGCCCATCAGGATGGAGAGCGCCACGATCGTCAGGACGGTGGCCAGCCGGTGCTGACGGTTGCCGGCCCGCGGATCGGGCACCCGCGCGAACGCGTCGTGGAGCGACTCCACCTGGGCGAGCTTGACCGGGAGGATCCCCATGGTCGCGATCGGTCGCGCCGCGTGGCACTCGGCCGGCAGGCACGCCTCGGGTCCGCGCAAGCGGACCGCGGCATCCGGGCGCAGGGGCTTGAGCCACAGACTCTTCAGGCCGGCGCCGGCGTGATAATAATCGCGCCCGGCCCGGCGGTGACCGCTCGTCGCGCCCGCTTCGCTCCAGCCCGCCGCCCGGTAGCACGTGCCTTCGAAGCGCGCGGGATCCACGAAGGTCTCCGCCAACAGCGGCGTGTAACCATGCTGGTGGTGCCACCAGTCCGGCAGGTGCCGGACCGACTCGCCCAGCACGCGGCTGGCGAGGTTGGGCTGCTGGTGGAGCAGGCAGAACCGGGCCTGTTGCACCACCAGCTTGAGCCGTTCGGCCCGGGTGCGCGGATCCCAGCCGATCCACGCCTCCCGCGCCTTCAGCCGCTTGGCCGCGGCACACCACAGCAGCACCGCGACCCATCGGCCGTCACACTCGGCAATCTGCCAGCCGCGATCGCCGGCCACTTGCGCCGTCGGCAGATAATGGTGCGCGGCGAGCTCCTGCTCGCAGCGCGCGTGTTCGTTGGCCCGCGCGGCCCGCACCTGCACCCGCGCGAGGTTGAGATATGAGGATGAGCCTGACATGCCACCGTCCACCCTGCACCGCGCGGTCAACTTTGCCAGCAAATAATGCGGCCCTTCCCCCAAAACAGCTTACGCGCTCACCACGGATCCCCGTGGGGTGGCGGGACGCACGTAGAGATTGTGGTCGACGGCGGCGAAGGCCGGTTGGGTGAGCCTGTCCTTCAGCGCCGGGGCTTGGTCGGCACGGAGCATCGCCTTGGGGAACGTGGCGTCGGCGACGAGCAGGTTGCCGGAGAAGACATGGCCGTGGCGCTCGTGAACGTCGGGGCCGGTGGAGGGATGCCAGCCGAAGTGGTCGCCGACGGCGCTGCGCGTGTCGCGCTCGAAGGAGGCGACGGTGTTGACGAAGGTGTTCTGATACACGCGGGCGCCGGACGAGTTGAGGCTGCGCACGCCCTTGTCGCAGTTGACGAAGACGTTGCCGGCGACGATGACGCGCTGGGAGATTTCCCAGAAGAAGCCGTCGAGGCAGTGCTCGACCCAGTTGTTGACGAAGACGCCGTCCGCGTTGCCGACGTCATACCAGATGCCGTTGGAGTCGGGGTTGTCGATGACGAGGTTGTCGCGGCAGGTGACGCGCCAGGATTGGTTGAAGATCTTCACGGCCGACGGGTAGTAGCCGGTGATCTGCTCCACGTTGTTGCGGGCGAAGATGTTTTTCTCGAGGAGGCAGTCGGAGGAATCGATGAGATAGACGCCCTCGGTGCTGGTGTCGCTGATCAGGCAGTGGCGGAGGGTGAAGCGGTTGCCGCGGAAATAGCCCGCGACCCGGGAGCAATGGGTGAGGGTGACATGCTCGAGGGTGGTGCCGACGACCTCCAGGCCGAACGTGGCGGGGTCGGCGAGTTTCTCGGGCTCGGTGCCCTCGACCTCGAGGGCGCGGTAGGCGTATTGGGTGAAGGTGAGGCCGCGGATCGTGTAGCCCCGGCGGTCGGATTGCTTGCCGTGGACGTCGCCGGTGGTGCGGACGAGGGCGCTGTCGTGGGCCGTGATCTCGATCTGCCGGCCGGCGGGGTCGAACTTGATGTAGACGTAACCGCCCTCGTAATCGATGGCGTAGGAGTCCGCGTCGAGGCCGCCTTCCCAGAACTCGGAGCGGAGCGCCCGGCCGTCGACGAAGACCATGTCGTCGTTGAACCGGTGGAGCGGGGTGCGCATGCCCTCGCGGTTGCGGCGCCACCAGTCGGCGGGCTTTTTGGGGAAGAGCTTCGTCCATTTCGTGCGCCACACGCCCTCGCGCAGGGCCTCCCACTGGTTGGCGACGAGGGTGCCCTTGAGCACGGGCTGCTCGTCGCGGAACGGCTGGAGCGTGACGCCTTGGTTGAGACGCAGGCCACCCGTGCGATAGGTGCCGCCGCGCAGGATGATGGCGTCGCCGGTCACCACGCGCGCGACGGCCGCCGCGAGGGTGGTGGGAGCCGCCAGGGCGGTGCCGGGGGCGTCGGCCGAACCGTCGGGGGCGACGTAATAGACGTGGGCGGCATCCGCCGGCACCACGTAGGTCTGCGGCAGCGGGCCGTAGGGGCCGCCGGAAGGCTGGGCGGAAAGCACCGGGGCAAGGACCAGCGCGAGCAAAACGGACAGCGACGTGGATTTCATGGGGGTAGTCGGAATATTTCGCATCCGCCCAGACCCTACACCCCCCGCCCTGACGGGCACCCCGCTTGATAGAGGGGATCTTCGCTGGCGTGGATTAGGTCCCCTCTATCAAGAGGGGTGGCGCGCAGCGACGGGGTGTGTTGCCTTGGCATTGCGGAGGATGAAGTATTCAGGGGCGATGCCTACCTTGCCGGGGTGGCGCCGCGGCGCAAACTCCGTCGGCGCGCTAACATTGGACATGGGTGGGTCCTGGATTTGACGAAAGAGCCATGGGTAGGGCGAGTCGTCCCGACGAGCCGCGATCCCTCGACGAGCTGGAGTCCAGAGGTTGCCGGAACGGCTCATCCGGCCTGTCCGCCATAGCCTTGGCGACGGCGGGGAGGATTCGCCCTACCTCATTTGGACACCACCATGACGCAAGCCGGCTGGACACCGGCCGCCACCGGGCCATGCTTCCCGTCCATGAATGATGCGGAACTCGCGGCGTGCCACCAGGCCCTGGGAGTGTCGCCGGACATCACGCTGGAGGAACTCGAACGGGTGTTCATGAAGCGGAATTTCGCGCTGTTGAAGGGCCGGTCCGGCTCCGCCCTGGACGCGAACCCGGAACTCGACGCCCAGCGGCAGCAGCTGCGCACGGCCTACTACAACCTGTCGGCGCACCTGCGGGCCCGGCAGCAGGCGCAGCACGAGCGCGCGGAGCGCGCGAGACCCCGCCGTCAGCCGGTGCTGGCCCCGGGCGTCCCGCCGCCGCCGCCCACGGCCCGGTTGATCACGCCGCCGGTCGTCACGCCGCGCGACCCGGCGGACGAAGAGTTCGCGCTGTTCGCCTTCGACAACTGGAAGGTCAACGTCTTCGTGCCGCCGCTGCTGCTGGGGCTCGTGTGGCTGGCGAACATCAGCCCGCTCGGTTTTTTCCTGAAAGGCTTCCACGTGTGGATGCACGAGTTCGGGCATGCGACGGCGGCGTGGCTGTGCGGCTTCCGGGCGCTACCGCTGCCGTTCGGCTGGACCCCGGTGGAGCCGGTCTATTCGCCCTTCGTCTACTGGGGGCTGCTGCTGCTGTTCGGCATCCTGTTCGTCGCAGGCGCGGTGGAGCGCAAGGTCTGGCCGATGATCGCGGCCGTCCTGCTTGCGCTGCTCCAGTATTACATGACGTGGCGGATGCCGGAGCACCGCCAGGAGTTCTGGTGGAGCGCGTTCGGCGGCGTGGGCGGGGAATTCTACCTGAGCACGCTCTTCATGATGTTCTTCTACGTGCAGCTGCCGGAGAAGTTCCGGTGGGGCGCGTGCCGCTACGTGTTCTTCCTCATCGGCGCGACCGCCTTCCTCAACATCGTGCTGATGTGGAACCAGGTCTACCGCGGCCTCGAGGAGATCCCCTTCGGCACGATGATCAACGGCGAGGAGGACCAGGGCGGCGACATGAACAAGCTGATGGACGGTTTCGGCTGGACGAAATTCCAGATCCGCCGGACCTATCACCAACTCGGCCACGGCTGCTGGATCGCGCTCGGGGTGACATGGGCGGTCTTCGCCCTGCGGCTGAACAAGGTGGCCGACTGGGTCACGGCCCGGTTCAGCAAGGCGGAGGCGGGCGAAATAAGGTAGGGGCCGTTGCCCCCAACGGCCTGGCCCCGGAAGGGCGGTTGGGGGCAACCGCCCCTACCATGGCTCGGATAGCGGTTGGCCGCGCTCGACGCCACCGGTGGTTTCTGTTCCGGTCACCGCCATGATGAATCACCGGAAGATCCTTTCCCTGCTGGCGGCATTGACGGTGCTTGCCGCCGGCGCGGCGCTCACGCCGGATGAGCAGAAGATCGTCGCGTTGGTCGATGCGCAGGCCGGGGCCTTTGCCCCCGATCTTGAGGCCGCGGTGCGGATCGACAGCGCGACCGAGGACCTCGCGGGCGTGCGCCGGATGGGCGAGCATTTCGGGCGGCAGCTGACGGCGCTGGGCTTCGAGAGCCGGTTCATCGCGCTGCCCGCCTCGACCGGGCGCGCCGGCCACCTGGTGGCGGAGCGCAAGGGCACCAAGGGCCGGCGCGTGCTCCTGCTCGGCCATCTCGACACGGTCTATCCGGTGGGGGAGGTCCGCCGCGAGGGCGACGTCCTGCACGGCTCCGGCGCCGCGGACATGAAGGGCGGCGACGTCGTGATCATCGCGGCGCTGCGGGCGCTGCACGCGGCGGGTGCGCTCGAGGGGACGCAGATCATCGTGGTGATGACGGGCGACGAGGAGGCCGCGGGCAAGCCGGTCGAGGTGTCGCGGCGCGACCTGTTCGACGCGGCCGGGCGCAGCGACCTCGTCCTGTCGTTTGAGTCGGCCATCGGGCGCACGGCCACCGTGGCGCGGCGCGGCAGTATTTCGTGGGAACTGGAGGTGCAGGGCGTCACCGGCCACTCGTCGGGGATGTTTTCCGCGGCGATGGGCAGCGGGGCGGTTTTCGAGCTGACCCGCATTTTACAGGGATTCTATGACCTATTGCGGCCACTCGACGGGCTGACGATCAGCCCCGCGCTGGTGGCGGCGGGGGTCGAGGCGGAGCTGACGCGCACCGGCGGCACGATGTCCGGCAAGACCAACATCATCCCGCAGCGCGCGCTGGTGCGCGGCGACCTGCGGACGGTCAGCGCGGCGCAGCTGGCCGAGGCGCAGGCGCGGATGCAGGCGGTGGCGCAGCAGGGCATGCCGCGGACGTCGGCGACGCTGACCTTTTCCGAAGGCTACCCGGCGATGCCGCCGACGCCGGGGAATTATGCGCTGCTGGCGCAGCTGGACCAGGCGAGCCGCGACCTCGGGTTCGGGGCGATCACGGCGTTCGACCCGCGTGGCCGCGGGGCCGGTGACATCGCGTTTGTTGCCCCGCCGCTGCCCGGACTCGACGGGCTCGGGCTGGACGGGCAGGGCGAGCACACCACGCACGAATCGGCGGATCTCCGGCAGGCGCCGGAGCTGGTGCAGCGCGCCGCGGTGCTGATTCACCGGCTGACGCGGTAGGGAGGCCGGGGTGGGCCAGCGACCTTGGTCGCGCCACGGGGCAAGCGGCGCGTGCAAGCACGCTGGCCCACGGCTCCTGATCGCTGGAGAGTTATTCCGCTCTGACGTTACGACCGGAAAGGAGTCGTCGCCGGAGGACCGGGCGCACAGGTTGACCCCATGCGTTACCCCGCCCGCTGGCTGCTCGCCCTGCTTTGTCTGGGATTGTCGGCTTCGGCCGCCACCCCGGCCGTTCCCGCCCATACCTTCGTCGTTGGCGAGAAGGATTTCCTGCTCGATGGGAAACCGCTGCAGATCCGCTGCGGGGAGATTCATTTCGCCCGCGTGCCGCGGGAATACTGGCGCCACCGCCTGCAGATGTGCCGGGCGATGGGACTCAACGCCGTGTGCGCGTATCTGTTCTGGAATTTCCATGAGCAGACGCCGGGGGTCTACGACTGGAAAGGTCAGGCCGATGCGGCGGAGTTCTGCCGGATGGCGCAGGAGGAAGGCCTGTGGGTCATCCTCCGGCCGGGGCCGTATGCCTGCGCGGAGTGGGACGGCGGCGGGTTGCCGTGGTGGTTGTTGAAAAAGCCGGACATCGCGCTGCGGACGCTGGACCCGGATTACATGGCGGCGGGCGCGGCGTGGCTGAAGGAAGTCGGCCGCGTGCTCGGCCCGCTGCAGGTGACGCGCGGCGGCCCGATTTTGCTGGTGCAGGCGGAGAACGAATACGGCTCCTACGGCAAGGATGCGGCCTACATGGGCGCGATCCGGTCGGCGTTGCTCAACGCGGGGTTCGACGTGCCGCTCTTCGCGTGCAACCCGGTGAACGACCTGAAGAACGGGCTGCGGCCCGACCTGTTCCAGGTCGTCAACTTCGGGAAGGAGCCGGCGAAGGGTTTTGCGGCGCTGCGCGAGGTTCAGCCGACGGGGCCGCTGATGTGCGGGGAATTCTATCCCGGCTGGTTCGACACCTGGGGCGCGCCGCACCACCTCGGCAACACGCCGCAGTATCTCGCCGACCTGGCCTACATGCTCAAGGCCGGCGCGTCGTTCAGCATCTACATGGCGCATGGCGGCACGACCTTCGGGCTCTGGGCCGGGGCCGACCGGCCGTTCAAGCCCGATACCAGCAGCTACGACTACGACGCGCCGATCAGCGAGACCGGCGCGGCGACGGAGAAATTCCATGCGACCCGCGCGCTGATGAAACAATTTCTCGCGCCCGGCGAGACGCTGCCCGAACCACCCGCGGCAAATCCGCTGATGAGCGTGGCCTCCTTCACGCTGACGGAGCACGCGGCAATCTTCGACAACCTGCCGGCGGCGGTCGCGGACACGCAGCCGCGCCACATGGAAGCCTACGACCAGGGGCAGGGTGTCATCCTTTACCGGGCGACCCTGCCGGCCGGTCCGGCGGCGACGCTCACGGTCGAGGCCGTGGGTGATTTTGCGTGGGTGTTCGTGGACGGACGCCAGGCCGGCGTGCTGGACCGGCGGGCGAAGTCATTCTCCGTGGCGGTGCCGGAACGCAGCGCGCCGGCCCGGCTGGATCTGCTGGTCGAGGCGATGGGGCACATTAATTTCGGCGTGCAGATCCACGACCGCAAGGGACTGCACGGTCCGGTGAAACTGGTGACGGGCGGGCAGGCACAGGAGCTCACGGGCTGGCAGGTGCATCCGCTCAAGCTCGATGCGCCGATGATCGGGGGACTAAAGTGGTCGGACGGCGCCACCGCAGGACCGGCGTTCTGGCGCGGGAGTTTCAACGTGGAAAGACCGGCCGACACCTTTCTCGACCTGCGCACCTGGGGCAAGGGCGTGGTGTGGATCAACGGTCATTGTCTCGGCCGTTTCTGGAACATCGGGCCGACGCAGACGGCCTATGTGCCCGGGCCGTGGCTGAAGTCCGGGCGCAACGAGGTCATCGTGCTCGATCTGGTCGGGCCGCGGGAGCCGTCGCTCGCGGGTCTGGATAAACCGATCCTCGACGAGCTGCATCCCGAGCTGGATTTTGGCAAATAGGTGGAGCCCGGCCTTCCGTCCGTAGGCTTGGCGAAGGATGGAGCTCTGGTTCCACCTGACCGCTACGGACTCTTGCAGTTAAAAAACCACAGATGAACGCAAATGAACACAGATAGTCCGGACTGAGCAGCTGAAGGGAACCAACACCCGGGAACCGAATGGTTCCGATACGTGGTTCCCCGCCTCTTTATCGATCCGTGTGCATCGGTGTTTATCTGTGGCTGAAATTAATTGTTCCGGCTCGGCTCAGATGAACAAAAACACGTAGGCGGCGAAGGACAGCGCGCCGAGGCCGGCGGCGGCGGCGAGCGACCAGAGGACGTTCCGCTGCCGGGCCGCCAGGGCGAAGGTGGCGATGATGACGGCGGCCTGCGCGCCGAGCATGCCGTAGAAAAACTGCGAGCTGCGCCGGTGGTGGCGCTCGGCGGTGAGGTTGCCCTGGCGCACCTGCAGCTCGAGGAGATGGGCGATCGCCTGGTTAAGCCGGGCCTCGGTGTCGTAGCGCAGGGCCGAGTAGCGCAGGCGGAGCACGGTGAAATCACGGCTCAGCACGCGCCGGTCGGTGGTGGCGGGATCGAGCAGGTCGCCCAGCAGGTCGCCGCCGGTGATGACGGGGCGCAGGAGCGTGTCGAAGGCGCGCGCATGGTCCTGCGCGGCGCGGAGGGCGTCGGCGACCCGCGGGGCGGGCGCGGCGTTGACGAGGCGGTTGAGTTCCGGCCCGGCGAGGCCGCGCTCCATCGCCTCCAAGGCGGCCCGCACCTTGGCGTCGGGCACCGGCGCGGCGGCCTGCGCCGGCAGTTCACCCGCGAGGAGGAACTGGAGGGCGGGCAAGATGACGGCGGCATCGGGCTGGGTGGCGGCGAAGGCGCGGAGGGCGTCGGCGTCGAGCTTTTGGGCGCTGGTGGCCTGCAGCACGTCGAGGGTGCCGAGTTGCACGGCGCTGCGCAGGCGCTTGGCCTGGAAGAAGCCCCACTGGTCGGCGGCCTTGGATTGCAGCTGGGCGGCGAGCGAGCGGACGTATTGCGCCTTCGTCATCTCGCCGGAGGCCAGGCCCGCCAGCAAGGTGGCGATGACCGTCATCACCACGGGGGTGGCGGTGAGCACCTTGTCCCATCTCGTGGGTGGGACGTCGGCCTTCAGCTGCTCGGGGATCTTGGTTTCCACGGCGGGAATGTCCCCCGCGGGGCGGAGGCAGGCGAGCCGAAATCGGGCTGCGCCGGATCCTCGCGGGCGGGGTCGCCCGCGCTCCAGTTGCGGCCTGGAGCCACGGTGACCTCGCCGTGGAATTCCCTTACCGCAGGAGATGCGCCCGCGGCACTATCTCACCACGCGGGCGCTGCCGCCCTTCATCAGCTTCTCGACTTCCTTTTGCGTGGCCATCGAGGTGTCGCCGGGGGTGGTCGAGGCGAAGGCGCCGTGGGCCGCGCCGTAGTCGACGGCGAGCTGCGGGTCGTTCTGCGCGAGGAAGCCGAACTGCAGGCCGGAGGCGAACGAGTCGCCGCCGCCGACGCGGTCGAGGATCTCGAGGCGCGGATACGGGCGGCTCTCGTAGAACTTGCCCTCGTGCCAGAGGATCGCGCTCCAGTCATTGACCGTCGCGGTATGGACGTGGCGCAGGGTGGTCGCGGCGACCTTGAAGTTGGGGAACTCCTGCACGGCGGTCTCGATCATGGCCTTGAAGGCGCCGGTCTCGATGTGCTTGAGGTCCTCGGCGCCCTTGACCGCGAAGCCGAGCGAGGCGGTGAAGTCCTCCTCGTTGCCGATCATGACGTCGACATACCGGGCGATCTCGCGGTTGACCTCCTGGGCCTTCTTCAAGCCGCCGATGGTCTTCCAGAGCGAGGGGCGGTAGTTCAGGTCGTAGCTGACGATGGTGCCGTGTTTGTTCGCGGCCTTGACGGCCTCGATGGTGAGGGCGGCGGTCGTCTCGGAGAGCGCGGCGAAGATGCCGCCAGTGTGGAACCAGCGCACGCCCTGTTCACCGAAGATCTTTTCCCAGTCGAAGTCGCCGGGCTTGAGCTGCGAGGCGGCGGTGTTGCCGCGGTCGGGCACGCCGACGGCGCCGCGGATGCCGAAGCCGCGTTCGGTGAAGTTGAGGCCGTTGCGGACGGTGCGGCCGATGCCGTCGTCCTCGCGCCACTTGATGTATTCGGTGGCGACGCCGCCCTGCATGATGAAGTCCTCGACGAGGTGGCCGACCTCGTTGTCGACGAAGGCGGTGCAGACGCCGGTCTTCAGGCCGAAGCATTTGCGCAGGCCGCGCGAGGTGTTGTATTCGCCGCCGCCCTCCCAGGCGGTGAACGAGCGGGCGGTGCGGACGCGGCCCTCGCCGGGATCGAGGCGAAGCATGACCTCGCCGAGCGAGAGCTGGTCGAGGCGGCAGGTGGAGGCGGGTTTGATCTTGAGCGACATGACGGAAGGAGAAGTTTTAAGGTTTCAGGTTTAAGTTGTAAGGGAGGAGGGCTTCGCCGGGGGTTTGGCTTAAAGCTTAAAACTTATCGCTTAAACCTTGGCGGCGGCGGCGGCGACGAACTGCTTCGCGCGGGCGGTGATGGCGGGCCAGTCGCCGGACTTGAGCGCGGCGGCGGCGACGAGCGCGCTGCCGGCGGCGGTGGCGAAGGCGCCGGCCTTGAGGAAGTCGCCGACGGTCTCGGGCGTCACGCCGCCGGTGGGCATGATCTGGATCTTCGGGAAGGGGCCCTTGATGGACTTGATGTAGGCGGGGCCGAAGAACTCGGCGGGGAAGATCTTCACGACGTCGACGCCGAGCTCCCACGAGGTGTAGATCTCGGTCGGGGTGAGCGCGCCGCCGAGGACGGGGACGCCGGCCTCCTTACAGGCCTTGATGACCTCCGGGCGCACGCAGGGGGTGACGATGAACTTGGCGCCGGCGGCGATGCCTCGGCGGGCGGTCTCGGCATCGAGCACGGTGCCGAGGCCGAGGAGGACCTGCGGGAGTTCCTGGGCGACCTGGGCGCAGCATTCGATGGCGTTGGGCGTGGTCATCGTGAGTTCGATGCAGTTGAGGCCGCCGGCCGAGAGCGCGCGGGCGCAGTCGAGGAGGCTGGCGGAACTGTCGGCGCGGATGAGCGCGATGACTTTGTCGGCTTGGAGGCGGGCGAGGACGTCGGTCTTGTTCATGGGAAGGGGAAAAAGTAGCGAGTAGTGAGTAGTGGGTAGCGAGTAGATATTACCGGACAGGGTCCGGGTAGAAGAGGAAGGAAGGCGGCGGATGAGGATATTTAAACATGCTCGCTACTCGCTACCCACTACTCGCTACTGGTTTCAGCTCCCCCCGGCCCACTTGGGCTTGGTGCGGAGGTGGTAGAGGCGTTCGCCGGCCTTCGGTTCGTAAAAGATGCCCTCGGCCTCGCGGTTGGCATAGTCGGCCGGGTTGATGGTGCGCCAGTCGCGGTAGCCCAGGTTGATCTTCTTGCAGGTGGCCTCGGGGATGCCGGTGGCGAGGGTCACGCGCACGCGCGGCGTCTCGATCCCGGTCAGCTCGTCGTAGGTGCCGATGCCGTGGACGTGGGTGGAGTGGGCGAGGGTGCCCCAAGGTTCGTTTTTGAACTTGTCCCACTGCTTGAGGAAATACTGCACGCAGTGGTAGCCGATGCGCTCGATCATCTGGCCGTGGACGAGCGAGACCTCGTGGATGTGCGGCGCGTAGATGATGAGTTCGCCGCCGTCGGCGACGATGGGCTCGAGCTTATACATGCACTTCCCGCCGACCCAGAGCTCGTCATACATCTTTGGGGCGCAGGAGAGGACGGTGTGGAACGGGCGGTCCTTGTAGGTGATGTGAAGTTCCTTGGACAGCTCGCTGGCGTCGTCCCAGGCCTGCTCGGGCGTGCCGGCGAAGAGGCCGGCCAGGTCGCCGTGGCCCTGCACGACCATGCAGAAGCAGAGCTTGGGCACGGTGACCATCGCGCCGGCGCGGTCGACGACCTTGCGGACGGGGGTCCACTTGTTGCCGATGATCATCGGGTTGGTGACGACGGCGCCGAGCCAGTGGAAGAAGTTCAAAATGCCCGGGCCGGCGACGCCGGGGAACAGGTATTTGGTGCCGCCGGAGAAGCCGACGACCTCGTGCGGGAAGACCGGGCCGCAGATGATGATCTGGTCGTAGTCGTAGAGGCGCTTGTTGATGTGCACGGGCACATCCATGGCAAAGAGCCCGCCGGAGAGCTCCTTGATGTCGGCGGCGGGGATGTGGCCGAGGTCGCGGAGCGCCGCGGGGTTGTCCCATTCGTGGTTGATGAACTCGACATCCTGATAGGTGGAGGCGCGTTCGGCGGCGGTGATCTCGACGCGCTCGTTGATGGCGGCGGCGGGCATCGCGGGGTGCGTGCCGAGGGCGATCATGACGTCGAATTTCTTCACCGCGCCGGCGAGCTGGGCGAAGAGGGTCTTGAACATCAGGCCGACCGGCGCGGTGCGCGTGTGGTCGGGGATGATGAGCAAAACACGTTTGCCGCGGTAATCCGCGGCCGGGCAGGCGGCGGCGACGAGGGCACGGACCGAGCCGGCGTCGAGCGACCGGCCGGCGGGGGCGAGGGAGCGATGGGGGGCTTGGGCCATGGGCAGAGGGGCCGGATCAGCGGCGTTGTTCGGAGTAGCCGAGCAGACGAGACAGCTCGGCGGCGGCGGCCTTGACGGCGGCGGCCATCTCGGGGATGCGCTCCTTGGTGAAGCGCACGGTGGCGGCGGTGATGCCGATGGCGGCGGCGACGGTGCCGTCGGCCCCGTAGACCGGCGCGGCGAGGCAGCGGACGCCGGCGTTGAACTCCTCGTCATCGAGGCTGAAGCCGCGCTTGCGGGTGAGATCGACATCGCGGCGGAGCTCGGCGAGCGTGGTCAGCGTGTGCGGCGTGCGCCGGGTGAGGCGGGAGCCGGTGGGATAGAACTCGGCCAGGCGGGCCTGGTGGAGGAAGGAGAGGAAGGTCTTGCCGGTCGACGAGCAGTGGAGCTCGGCGAGAAACCCGGGCCGCGAGGCGGCGCGGAGCGGGTGGGGGCTGTCCTGCACGGCAACGATGAGGGAGCGGTTGTCGCAGGGGATGGCGAGGTGGGAGGTCTCGTCGATCTGGCCGGTGAGTTTTTCGAGGACGGGCAGGGCGGCGGTGCGGATCTCCGTGCCGGCCAGCGAGGCGTTGCCCAGCTGGATCAGCACCGGGCCCAGTTCGAAGTGCGTGCCGTTCTTGCGGACCAGCCCCTCGAGGTGGAGCGTGGTCATGATGCGCAGGGTCGTCGTGACGGGGATGCCGAGCGTGCGGCCGATGTCCGCGGCCTTGTAGCCGTCGGTGCTGCGGCCGAGCAGCTTGAGGATGCGGCAGGCGTTGCGCAGGTTCGGGATGACGTAGCGCTCCTGGCTGGGAGCGGCGGCGGGGGCAGGGGTGGGCATGGGGCGGACGGAGTGGGCAAGCCGGCGGGCAGGGGGGGCCGAGGAGGGGACGGGCGGTTGGAAAAAAACCTTGCCTCGGACCTTAGAATTTCAAGAGTGGATGGCAAGTTCATTAGTGAATTCCGGCGCATCTGGCGCGCCCTGCCCGATCAACCCCCACCCCCTGCCTGCTCCCGATGGTATGCCTCACCCGCCGCACTGTGTCATCGGTTCGTCCCGACCCGGCTTCATAAAAATTAGGATTGCCCTGCCTGCGCCATAGTTCATGGATGGACATGACATTCATTAGTGAAATACCCTTTTCTTGGTCCACCCCGGCCAAGAGTCGCTGACCCCGGGCTTTGCCCGTCGCTTGTTTAACCCTGACCCTAACCCCCCAACCAGCCATGGATAACACCCCCCACACTTGGCAGCGTCTCACGACGTTGGCCACTTCCCTCAACAGTCGCACGGTCGGCCGTTTGCTCTGCACTCTGGCCCTGGCCGCCGGCCTCGCCCTGCCCGCCGCCCAGGCACAGTCGGCGACCGGCACCGTCACCGGCCGCGTGCTGAATGTCGGCAATGACAAATACGTCCCCAACGCGGTCGTCACCGTCGAGGGCACCAAGCTCGAGACCCTCACCAACAGTTTCGGCGAGTTCCACCTGCCCAACGTCCCCGCGGGCGAGGTGCAGCTCAAGGTCGTGTCCGGTGGTCTCGATACCGAGACCGCCACCCTCACCGTGCCGGCCGGCGGCACCGTGAACCGCGACTTCAATCTCACCAGCGCCGAGCGCTACGGCGATGACAAGACGGTCCAGCTCGACACCTTCGTCGTCTCGGCCAACCGCGAGTTCGAGGGCAACGCGATCGCGACCAATGAGCAGCGTTACGCCAAGGGCCTCAAGGTCGTCATGGCGGCCGACGCCTTTGGTGACGTCACCGAGGGCAACGTCGGTGAGTTCCTGAAGTTCCTGCCCGGCGTCAGCGTCGACTACGTCGCCGCCGACGTCCGCACGGTCTCCGTCCGCGGCTTCGCCTCCAACTTCACCAATGTCTACTTTGACGGCATGCCCACCACGAGTTCCAACTCGGGGGCGGCGGGCCGCCAGTTCGAGTTCGAGCAGGCCTCCATCAACAACGCCGCGCGCGTCGAGGTGCTCAAGGTCCCGACTCCCGACATGCCGGCCAACGGCATCGGCGGCAACGTCAACCTGGTCTCCAAGAGCTCGCTGGAGCGCAAGGGCGCGCAGCTCAACTACCGCGTCTACCTCAGCCTCAACAACGAGGACCTGAAGCTCGGCAAGACCCCCGGACCGAAGAGCAAATCCAGCAACAAGGTGCTCCCTGGTTTTGACTTCGACTACACCCTGCCGGTCAGCAAGAATTTCGGCCTCGTGATCACCGGCATCAACTCGATGCAGTTCAACGAGCAGCACCGCTGGCAGACCGGCTGGAACTTCCAGCAGGGCGGCGCGCTCCTCACCAATCCGCGCATGAGCACCGGCCAGTTGCAGGACGGCCCGAAGTTCACGGACCGCCAGTCCGCCTCCATCAAGGCCGATTGGAAGCTCGGCGACAACCAGCGGCTCTCCGTCATGGTGCAGGACAGCTACTACCACTCGTTCTTTGGCAACCGCAACCTGAACTTCGACGTCGGCACCACCGCCACCACGGCGGCCGTCGGCGGCCAGGTGCTGCAGTGGGGCCCGGGCTTCAGCCAGGCCGCCACCGGCACCTTCTCGGCCACCGATCCCTACGGCAACCGCGGTCGCGTGACCCAGGGTTCCTCCTTCCGCGACAAGTATGGCAACACCGCGGCGGCCAACGCCCGCTGGACCTATTCCAGCCCGCTGGTTGACATTGAGGCCGGCGCGCACGCCGCCAAGTCCCGCACCTGGTATCGCATCCTCGGCCGCGGCCACTTCGCCAACGTCGGCACCCGCATGGTCGGCGTGTCCAACCTCCGCGTCGACGGCATCGAGTTCCCCTATCACACCTTCCAGGCGACAAACGCCACCGGCGGGGTCATCAGCCCCTATGATCTCAACAATTTCCGCCTGACCACCCTCACGGACGATCCCATCGACGGCGTCGCCGAGATGAAGGGCGGCTATGTGGATGCGACGCGCGACTTCGAGGTCGGCGGCATCCCGCTGACGGCGAAGGCCGGCGTCCGTGTCTACCAGGAATCCAAGGACAACCGCCGCGCGACCCGCAACTGGACCTATGTCGGCGCCGACGGCGTGGCCAACACCGCGGACGACAGCGCCGCGGCCTACCTCGACACGAACTACTCCGGCGAGGATCCCTACTGGGGCTCGCAGCCCATCCAGTGGATCAACGCCTACAAGCTGGCCGACACCTACGCGAGCAACCCGAATTACTTCACGGTCAACGACGTCACCAGCGAGCAATTCCGCATCAACAACTCGGAGAAGATCACCGAGACCATCACCGCCGGCTATGTGCAGCTCGAAGGCAAGCTGCTGAACAACCGCCTGACGTTCATCACCGGTGTCCGCTATGAGCGCACCAAGGACGCGGGCGAGGGCGTGCTGATCCTCGGCAACGACGTGTTGTTTGAGAAGAATACTGACGGATCCCTGCGTGACGGCGATCCGGCGACCCCGGGCCTCCAGTATGTCCGTCTGGCCGCTGCTGGTCCAGCTGGCACCGCGGGCGCGACGAACAGCACGGCCACGGGTCTCACACAGACGCAGGTTCCGAGTGGCACGTTGCGCACGACCGCACCCTACACTTTTACGAACATGACGTTGCAGGAACTCGCGCTCACGAGCTTCGAGCGCGGTTCGAAGCCCGTCCGCAGCTACGACGACTATTATCCGAGCCTGAATCTCACCTACAGTGTCACCGACAACCTGCAGGTGCGGCTCGGCTACGCGAAGACGATGGGCCGGCCGGACTATACCAACATCCTGCCGTTCACCACCATCGACGACAACGAGAACTTCGATCTCGATCCGACGGTCTCGCCCGGCACGCTCACGACCCGCAACACCGGCCTGAAGCCTTGGAGCGCGGACAACTTCGACCTCTCGGTGGAGTATTACTTCAAGAACAACGGCTATGTGCAGGTCGGCGTGTTCCACAAGGAAATCGCGGACTTCTTCGCGACCCGCTCCGGCACGGTGGACGCCGCGCTGGCGCAGCAACTCGGCATCGGGCCCGAGTTCATCGGCTGGGGCGTGAGCACGCTCATCAACGGAGCGGGCACGGCCAAAATCACCGGTTACGAGATCAGCGTGAACCGCAAGCTGGACTTCCTCCCCGGCTACCTGCGCTACCTCACCGTGAACGCCAACGGCACGAAGCTCGAACTGTCCGGCCCGGAAGCCACGGCGTTCAGCCAGTTCATCCCGAAGACGGCGAACTTCAGCCTCAGCTGGAACAAGAAGCCCGTCAGTGCGCGGGTCAGTTTCAACTACCGCGGCAACCAGCTGCGCAGCGCCCAGACCGGCGGCCAGTATAACACCACGGGCGGGCCGAACAACGGCTTCTATGAATACTACAAGCCCCGCTGGACCACGGACGTGAACGCGGAGTATACGCTGTCGAAGCGCGTCACGATCTTCGCGAACGCCCGCAACATCCTCAACGAGCCGCAGATCCTCCAGCGCTACAACGCCGCCACCCCCGAATACGCGGTCAACTACCAGCAGGAGGAGTTCGGCATCCAGATCGCGGTCGGCATCAAGGGCCGCTTCTAAGTCCCCGCCAACTCATTCCCTTAACACCGCTGCCCGGGGCCAACACTCCGGGCAGCTTTATCGCCTCAACCCCGGTTGGCCGGCCTTTCGCCGCGAACCGGTTCCCTTTCATGCAACTCTACCAGTCCAGCAGCCCCCGCGCCGTCCCCACGCTGCCGACCGAGCAACTCCGGGCGGAGTTCCTTGTGTCCGGCCTTTTCCAACCCGGGGAGGTGAAGCTCTGCTACTGGGAAACCGACCGCACGGTCCTGGGCGGCATCATGCCCGGCACCGACGCCCTCGCCCTGACCAACCCGCCCGAGGTCCGCAGCGCGTTCTTCCTGGAACGCCGCGAGGCCGGCGTCATCAACCTGGGCGGCCCCGGCCTCATCACCGTGGACGGCGCCACCCACCCGATGGAGCCGCTCGACTCGCTCTACCTCGGTCGCGGCACCAAGGCCGTCTCGTTCACCTCGCGCTCGGCCACGGCGCCGGCGTGCTTCTATTTCCTGTCCTACCCGGCGCACACCGCCTACCCGGTCCGCCACCTCGCCCGCCAGGATCTCGCCGGCGTCCGCCTCGGCACCCGCGAGGGCGCCAACGAGCGCACCCTCTACAAGATCATTCACCCCGCCGCCTTCCCCACCTGCCAGCTCGTGATGGGCTTCACCCGCATGGAACCCGGCAGCGTCTGGAACACCATGCCGCCGCACACGCACCTCCGCCGCTCCGAGGTGTATTGCTACTTCGACGTGCCGCCCGCCCAGGCCGTCTTCCATTTCATGGGGGCCCCGGCCTCCACCCGTCACCTCGTCGTGCACAACCACGAGGTCGTCCTCTCCCCGCCGTGGTCCATCCACAGCGGCGTCGGCACCGCCGCCTACGGCTTCGTCTGGGGCATGGGCGGCGAGAACCAGGAGTTCGCCGACATGGATCCCGCCCCGGTCGAGCAGCTGCGGTAACCCGCGGCCGCCCGTTCCGTCATCTCAACGCCCGGTCACCCTTTCTCATGAGCAAGATTCTCGATTCCTTCAAACTCGACGGCAAAACCGCCCTTGTCACCGGCGCCGCCCGCGGCCTGGGCCAGGGCATGGCCCTCGCCCTGGCCGAGGCGGGCGCGGATATCGTCGCCGTGGACATCCTCCCCGCCGACGACACCCGCCGGCAGGTCGAGGCCCTCGGCCGCCAGTGCGTCACCATCGCCGGGAACCTCGGCGATCGCGCCGCGATCCCGACGATCATCGCGGAGGCGAAGAAGTTCTCCAGCCACCTCGACATCCTCGTCAACTGTGCCGGCATCATCCGCCGCGAGGCCTTCGAGAATTTCACCGAGAAGGACTGGGACGACGTGATGGGCATCAACATCGACGCCGTGTTCTTCCTCAGCCAGTGCTTTGTGCGCGACGTCCTCGCGCGCCAGGCCACCGGCAAGATCATCAACATCGCCTCGATGCTTTCCTTCCAGGGCGGCATCCGCGTGCCGTCCTACACCGCCTCGAAGAGCGCGGTGCAAGGGCTCACCCGCCTCATCGCCAGCGAGCTCGGCGGCAAGGGCATCAATTGCAACGCCATCGCGCCCGGCTACATGGCGACCGACAACACCGCGCCGCTCCGCGCCGACGCCGACCGCAGCGCCTCCATCCTCGCCCGCATCCCCGCCGGCCGCTGGGGCACGCCCGAGGATCTCCGCGGCGCCGTCGTGTTCCTCGCCTCGCCCGCCTCCGACTACGTCAACGGTTACACCGTCGCGGTCGACGGTGGCTGGCTCGCGCGGTGACCCGGTTGATTTTCCCATGAAGACCCGCACTCGTCTCCTCTGGCTGGTGCTGCTGTGCACGAGCCTCGCCCGCGGCGCCGACCAGGCCGTGATCACCGTCACGCACGATCTCGCCCTGGCCCGGCCGGCCGAGACCATCACGGTCCCGTGGGCCGAGCTCAACCGCGTGCTCCCCGGCGCGCTGCTCCAGCGCATCGCCGTCAAGGACGCCCAGGGCCGCGTCCTGCCCTACCAGGTCACCAACGTCGCCCCGCAGGCCAAGGACCCAAAGGGTGAGGGCATCGCCTACGGCGAGCTCATCTTCCAGCACGACTTCGCCGCCGGGGAAAAATCCGCCACCTTCACCGTGGAAAAGACCGAGACGGTCGCGCCGGTGTTCCCGACCAAGGCCTTTGCCCGCTACATCCCCGAGCGCCTCGACGACTTTGCCTGGGAAAACGACAAGCTCGCCCACCGCACCTACGGTCCCGCCCTCGCGGCGGCGGTCGACGGCGCGGCCAAGGAGGTCCTCGTCACCAGCGGTCTCGACCTCTGGACCAAGCGCGTCGCCTATCCGATCGTGGACCGCTGGTATAACAAGGGCCACGACCACTACCACAAGGACGAGGGCGAGGGCATGGACATGTATAACGTCGGCCCCTCCCGCGGTTGCGGCGGCACCGGCATCTGGGACGGCCAGACGCTGCACGTCGGCCGCAATTACAAGACGTGGAAGATCATCGCCAACGGTCCCATCCGCGCCGTCTTCGAGCTGGGCTACGAGACCTGGATGGCCAACGGCACCATGGTCTCCGAGGTGAAACGCTTCACCGTCGACGCCGGCTCCAACCTCGACCGGATCGAGAGCACCTTCACCGTGGTCGGCGGCAAGGACGTCACCGTGGGCATCGGCCTCAACAAGACGCCCACCGACAAGGGGCAGGAGCCGTCGATCGCGCTCACCCCTGTGGCGGCCGATGGTTCGTTCACGCAATGGGTCGTCCAAAAGGCCAACGGTGCGCTCGGCACCGCGGTCATCGTGCCGGTCGAGTCCTTCCAGGGCTTCGCCGCGGACGACCGCAACCACCTGCTTCTCGCGAAAGCCGCGTCCGGCCAGCCGCTCCGCTATTATGCGGGCGCCGGCTGGTCCAAGGCCGGCGAGTTCACGACGCAGGAATCCTGGAACGCCTACGTCACCGCCTTCGCCACCCGCCTCAAGTCCCCCCTGAAGATCACGCTGACGCCATGAATTTACGCCACCGGTTCCTGCTCCCCGCCCTCGGCCTGCTTTGCCTTGTCCCGGCGGCGGTGGCGGCGGAAGAAACCGTGCTGGCGCTGATGGAGCGGGCCGCCGACTGGCAGCTGGCGCACCCGGCCAAGTGGAAGCCGCACGAGTGGCACAACGGCGCCCTTTACACCGGCGTGATGGCGCTGGCCCGCGCCTCGGAAAGCCCGCGTTTCCGGGCGGCGATGGTGCAGGTGGGCGAGCAGCAGCAATGGCAGCTGGGCCCGCGCGTCTACCACGCCGACGACCACTGCATCGGCCAGATGTTCACCGAGCTTTACCAGCTCGACGGCGACGCGAAGAAAATCGCGCCGCTGCGTGAGCGCTTTGATTACATTCTGGCCCACCGGCCGGTGACCACCCTCGAGTTTGACCGCGTCAAGAATCCCAAGAACCAGGAACGCTGGTCGTGGTGCGACGCGCTGTTCATGTCCCCGCCCGCCTGGGCCCGGCTCGGGCAGGCCACCGGGGACCGCCGCTACCTCGATTTTGCCGTCGAGGAATGGTGGGCGACCTCGGACTATCTTTACGACCGGGAGGAACACCTTTACTTCCGCGACAGCTCGATCTTCGCCAAGCGTGAGCCGAACGGCCAAAAGATCTTCTGGAGCCGGGGCAACGGCTGGGTGATGGGCGGACTGGTGCGGATGCTCGAGGTGCTGCCGGCCGACCACGCCTCGCGTCCGCGCTTCGAGGCGCAGTTCCGCGAGATGGCGGACAAGATCGTCACGCTCCAGCAGGCCGATGGCTTCTGGCGCGCCAGCCTGCTGGCCCCGGAGAGCTATCCCATGCAGGAGACCAGCGGCACCGGGTTTTATTGCTACGCCCTGGCCTGGGGCGTGAACCACGGGTTGCTCGACCGCGCAAAATTCGAGTCCCCCGTCCGCCGGGCCTGGGCCGCCCTGGCCAGTTGTGTGAACGCCGACGGCAAGCTCACCCACGTGCAGCCGGTGGGCTACACGCCGGTCACCTTTGATCCCGAGTCCACCGATGCCTTCGGCGTCGGCGCCTTCCTCCTCGCCGGCAGCGAAGTCCGGCACCTCGATCCGAAATAACCCCCGCCATGAATACCTCCTCCATGTTCACCCGCGCCGCGCTGCTCGCCGCCGGCTTGCTCGCGTCCGTTTCCGCCCAGACCGCCGCCCCGGCCGCGCCGAAGTTCAACGGCGCCACGCCGCTCGAGTGGTCGGTCAAGCTGGCCGATGCCGAGATGGCCCGCCGGGGCGACCGCCATTTCTTCGGCGGCTCGAATCCCCGTGCGCGGATCGACTACACCACGTCGTTGTTTGGCACGGCGCTGATCAAGCTCGCCGAGCCCACGGGCAACCAGGCTTACGCCGACTACGGCCTGAAATTCGGGGAATCGTTCGTCGCGGCCGACGGCTCCATCCACACCTACAAGCAGGAAGACTACAACATCGACAACATCCCGCCCGGGAAGGTGATGTTGCTGAGCTGGGAACGGGGCAACCATGCGCCGGCGCTCAAAAAGGCCATGGACACGCTCTACGGCCAGATGAAGCAGCACCCGCGCACCAGCGACGGCGGCTTCTGGCACAAGCTGCGCTATCCGAATCAAATGTGGCTCGATGGCCTGTTCATGGCCTCGCCGTTTCTCGCGCACTACGGCAAGGTCTTCGAGGAACCCGCCGCGTTCGACGAGGTGGCGAAGCAGATCCTGCTGATGGACAAGCACGGCTACGATGCGAAGACCGGCCTTTATTACCACGCCTGGGATGAAACGCGCTCGCGGTCCTGGGCCAACAAGGAGACCGGCCAGTCCCCCAACTTCTGGGGCCGCGCCGTCGGCTGGTATGGCATGGCCATCGTCGACTCGCTCGACTTCTTCTCGCCCACGCATCCCGAGGTGGACCACATCAACGAGGTGCTCCGCCGCGTGGCCGACGGCATCGTCCGCTGGCAGGACCCGAAGACCGGCCTCTGGTGGCAGGTGATGGACCAGGGCAACCGCGAGGGCAATTACCTCGAGGCCACCGCCTCCTCGATGTTCGTCTACACGCTGGCGAAGGGCATCAACCGCGGCTACCTGCCGCGCGAGAAATACCTGCCCGCCGTCCTGCAGGGCTACGCGGGCATCCTCCGGGATTTCATCCGCCTCGAGGCCGACAACACCATCAGCCTGACGCAGTGCTGCTCGGTCGCGGGTCTCGACTACACCAACTCCAAGGGCCAGCCGCGCGACGGCTCGTTCGGTTATTACGTCGGCGAGCCCATCGTCGACAATGACCTCAAGGGCGTCGGCCCGTTCATCCTCGCCGGCCTCGAGCTGCAGCAGCTCCTCGCGACGAAGGAAACGACCTTCATGGCGCGCGGCTGGAGCGATTACGAGACGGTGCTCGCCCGCATCCAGGCGCCGGTTTTCCCGGACCGTGACTTTCCCATCACCAGCTACGGGGCGCAGGCCGGCACCGATGCCTCCGCGGCGATCGCCGCGGCCATCGAGGCCTGCACCAAGGCCGGCGGCGGCCGCGTCATCGTGCCGGCGGGTGAGTGGCTCACCGGCGCCGTCACTCTCAAGAGCAACGTCAACCTGCACGTCAGCGCGGGCGCCACGCTGCGCTGGATCTTCGACCCGGCCAAGTATCCGATCGTCTTCACCCGCTGGGAGGGCGTCGAGTGCATGAATTATTCGGCGTTCATCTACGCCCATGGCCAGGAGAACATCGCCATCACCGGCACCGGCACGCTCGACGGCGGCGCCGACTGGGACAACTGGTGGAGCTGGAACGCCAAGAGCAAGGGCGTGGTCAAGCAGAAGGCCGCGCGCGACCGCCTGATCGAGATGGGCGAGGCCAACGTGCCCGTCGCCGAGCGCGTCTTCGGCGACGGCAGCTTCCTGCGCCCGAACTTCATCCAGCCCTACCACTGCAAGAACATCCTCATCGAGGACGTGACCATCCTCCGCTCGCCCATGTGGGAGATCCACCCGGTGCTGTCGTCGAACATCACGGTCCGCGGCGTGAAGATCAACAGCCACGGCCCGAACAACGACGGCTTCGACCCCGAGTCCTGCCGCGACATTTTGGTCGAGCACACCGTCTTCGACACGGGCGACGACTGCATCGCGATCAAGTCGGGCCGCAACGGCGACGGCCGCCGCGTCAACGTGCCCACCGAGAACATGGTCATCCGCAATTGCGTGATGAAGGACGGCCACGGCGGCGTCGTGCTCGGCAGCGAGTGCACCGGCGGCATCCGCAACATCTTCGTCGAGAACTGCGAGATGGACAGCCCCGAGCTCGACCGGGCGCTGCGCTTCAAGAACAACGCCGTGCGCGGCGGCATCCTCGAGAACGTCTTCATGCGCAACGTGAAGATCGGCCGGGTGGGGGAGGCCGTCCTCACCATCGACCTGCTTTACGAGGAAGGCGCCAAGGGTGCGTTCAAACCGATCGTCCGCAACGTGCAGCTGGACAACATCACCAGCTCCGCCAGCCCGCGCGTCATGTTCATCCGCGGCTTCGCGGGAGCAGAAATCGACAACATCCGCATCAGTAACTCTACCTTCAGCGGCGTGACCCAGACGGAGGTTGTCACGCACACCGGATCCGTCAGCCTGCGCAACGTCACCATCCTGCCGGCCAAGGAGGTGCGCGGCCTCAACTCCGTGCCGCCGCCCCCGGCGAAGTGATCACCCCTCCGCCCGCGAATTTCTCCCTACCCGCCCCCATGAATAAATTCACCCAAGTCAACGAACAGATCGGCCGCTACCGCTGGACGATCTGCGGCCTGGTCTTCTTCGCGACGACCATCAATTACCTGGACCGCAACGTCCTCGGCCTGCTGAAGCAGACCCTTTCCGACGACGGCGTGTTCGGCTTGGACAAGGCGGACCAAGAATTGAACTACTCGACGGTGGTGATCTGCTTCCAGATCGCCTATGCCGTCGGCATGCTGGCCGCCGGCCGCTTCATCGACTGGGTCGGCACCAAGGCCGGTTACGCCTGGTCGCTCGTCGGCTGGAGCCTCGCGGCCATCGGCCACGCCTTCGGCCACCACACCTGGAGCTTCGGCTTCTGGCGCGCGGCCCTCGGCTTCACCGAGGCCGGCAATTTCCCGGCGGCCAACAAGACCATGGCCGAGTGGTTCCCCAAGAAGGAACGCGCCTTCGCCACCGGCCTCTACAATTCCGGCGCCAACGTGGGCGCGATCCTGGCGCCGCTGTCCGTGCCCTACATCGCCGAGTGGTGGGGTTGGGAGTGGGCCTTCATCCTGACGGGCGCCGTGGGTCTGCTCTGGATCGTCTTCTGGGTGAAAATGTATGCCTCGCCGGCTGACAAGCTCAAGAGCGGCCACCTGCAGCAGGCGGAATACGACTACATCCACAGCGACCAGGACGAGCAGGTGGCGGAAAAGGCGGACACCAAGGGGGCGCGGGTCTCGGGTTTTCGCCTGCTGGGCTTCCGGCAGACCTGGGCCTTTTTGCTCGGCAAGTTTCTGACCGACCCGATCTGGTGGTTCTTCATGTTCTGGCTGCCGTCCTTCCTCGGCGGGGAGAACACCCGCAAGATCAACGAGTATCTCGCCGCCCACCCGGATTACACCGGCGCCCACGCGGACATCCCCGGCATCATCAGCTGGCCGTTCGCCGTCGCCGTGGTCTACACCGTCGCCACCGGCGGCTCCATCTTCGGCGGCTGGCTGCCGAAGAAGTTCATCAACGGCGGCATGGACGCCAACAAGGCGCGCAAGCTCGCCATGTTCATCTTCGCCCTCATGCCGCTCACCGTGCTGCTCGCCTCCCGGCTGGGCGCGATCAACACCTGGCTGGCCGTCGCGACGATCGCGATCGCCTGCTCGGCCCACCAGGCCTGGTCGGCCAACATCTTCACGACCGTCTCCGACATGTTCCCCAAGAAGGCCGTCGCGTCCGTCACCGGCATTGGCGGCATGGCCGGCGCCGTGGGCGGCATCCTGATCGCGCGCGCCGCGGGCAAGCTGCTCCAGCACTTCACCCTCCAGGGCAAGGTCGAGCTCGGCTACGGCATCCTCTTCGTCGTCTGCGGCTCGGCCTACCTCGTCGCCTGGGTCGTCATGCATCTGCTGGTGCCGAAGTTCAAACAGATCCAGCTGGACGCCAATTGACATGCCCCGCCGGCTCCAGGCGGTCGGGCTCGCGTTGTTCCTGGTGGTCGCGCTGACCGCCGGGGCCGCCGTGCGCTGGAACGCCATCGCCCGCCAGCCGGCGGAGTGGTATGCCAGTGCCGAGGCCCGCGCCCTCGCGGCCAGCATCCTCCTCTACCAGGCATCCGAGGGCGGCTGGACGAAGAACACCGACATGTCGGCGCCGCCGTCGGCGGCCTACCTGGCGCTCAAGCCGGGCGCCCACGCCCCGACCATCGACAACGGCGGCACGACCACCCAGCTCCAGTTCCTCGCGCTGGTCATCACGGCGACGGGCGACGCCACCCTGCGCGCCGCCTTCGAGCGTGGTTTCGACTACCTGCTGGCCGCGCAATACGCCAACGGCGGCTGGCCGCAGTTCTACCCGCTGGTGAAGGGCTACTACACCCACATCACCTACAACGACAACGCCATGGTCAACGTGCTCACGCTGCTGCGGGCCACGGCGCAGGGCAAGGCCCCCTACGCCTTCGTGGACGAAGCCCGTCGCGCAAAGGCGGCGGCCGCGGTGGAGCGGGGCATCGCCTGCATCCTCCGCACCCAGGTGAAACAGGGCGGCAAGCTCACCGCGTGGTGCGCGCAGCACGACGAGACCACCTTCGCCCCGGCTTGGGCGCGCAACTTCGAGCCGCCGTCGCTCTCGGGCATGGAAAGCGTGGGCCTCGTGAGAATCCTGCTGGGCGTGGAAAATCCCTCGCCCGAGATCATCGCCGCCGTCGAGGGCGCCGTGGCCTGGTTCCGGGCCGTCCCCGTCCGCGGCCTCCGGGTCGACACCGCGCCCGGGACGGACGGCAAGAAGGACCGCCATGCCGTGGCCGATCCCGCGGCCCCGCTGTTGTGGGCGCGCTTCTATGAGCTGGAGACGAACCGGCCGATCTTCATCGGGCGGGACAAGGTCATCCACTACGACTACAACGAAATCGAACGCGAACGCCGCGCCGGCTACTCCTACCTCAGCGACTGGCCCGCCACTCTGCTCGAGAAGGACTACCCCCGCTGGCGCGCCAAACACAAGCTGCCATGAAGAGCCTGCTGTTTTGGAGGCGGGACTATCAGTCCCGCGAGTTGCCGGCCCCGCAGCCTATATCCCGCCTCCAGGCTGCTCCTGGCGATCGCGTGCTTGCTCGCGACGGTCGCCCTGCCTGCCGCCGCCCCCCAGCCTGACGTCACCGTCGCCGCCGACGGCACCGGCCAATACACCTCGCTGCAGGAGGCCATCAGCGCCGCCCCGATGAAGACCGACCCCGCCACGCCGCGCTGGGTCATCTTCGTCAAGGCCGGCACCTACCGGGAGCGCATCTACGTCCAGCGCGAACGCGGCAACATCCATGTGCTCGGCGAGGACCGCGATAAGACCGTCGTCGTCTACAACCAGCACGCCAACCTGCCGGGCCCCGACGGCAAGCCCATCGGCACCTTCCGCACCCCCACGGTGCAGATCGACGGGGACGGCATGATCTGGGAGAACCTCACCCTCGCCAACGACGCCGGTCCGGTCGGCCAGGCCCTCGCCCTGCGCGCGGATGGCGACCGGCTCGAATTCCGCCGCTGCCGCTTCCTCGGCTGGCAGGACACCATCCTCGTGAACCGCGGCCGCCACTACTTCGCCGACTGCTACATCGAGGGCCACGTGGATTTCATCTTCGGCGCCGCCACGGTGTTTTTCGACCGCTGCCACATCCATGTGCTGAAGAACGGCTACATCACCGCGGCCTCCACGCCGAAGGACCAGCCTTACGGCTATGTCTTCGCCGACTGCCGGATAACCGGGGCCGACGGCGTGCAGACGTATCTCGGCCGGCCGTGGCGCGCTTACGCGCAGACGGTATTCCTCCGCACCGAGATGTCCGCGGCCGTGCGCGCCGAGGGCTGGAACAATTGGAACAAGCCCGACGCGGAAAACACGACCTGCTACGCCGAGTTCGGCAGCACGGGCCCAGGCGCGAATGACGCCGCACGCGTCAAGTGGGCCAAGCCACTCACCGTCGCCGAGGCCGCCGCACTCACCCCGCACAAGGTCCTCGCCGGGGCTGACGGCTGGAATCCGGCCGCGACGCCCTAGCCGGGTTTTGACCAATGCACTGCATGGATCCATGCCACAGTGGGCAGCCTGCTCGCAGGCGCAGATTTGGCGCGAGCAAGCTCGCTGGCCCACGATAAGTAGCCTGGCCGACTCCCGCAGTCCTTTTACCCCCGCCCATCATGAATAATCCGGTCAAAATATTCCGCCGCGGCGCTCTGGCCGTCTTCGCCCTCCATGTTGCGCTTAACCTCCACGCCGAGGGACCCTACGGCAACCGCGACAACCCCGACCCGCACGACGAGGGCGAGGGCCGTTATCCCATCCCCTATCATCTCCCCAAGGTGGAGGAGATCAGCGCCGTCATGGAGCGCGTCCGCGCCAACCTCGACCGGGCGATGGTCACGGCGGTGGTGGACGGCAAGACCGGGGTCGTCATCACGGACCTCACGACCTTCAATCCCGCGGCCGTCGCCTCCCGCGGCGACCAGAACGGGTTTCCGGTCCTCGCCTATGCGACCGGTGTCACGCATGCCGGCATGCTGCTCGCGGGCGAGGTCACGGGCGACGCGCGCTACCAGGCATTTGTCGCGCGCCACATGGACTTTCTCGGGAAGACGATCCCCTATTTCCGCGCCCAGGCGGACAAACTCGGAGTGGCACAAAACAGCTACCGGCCCCTCTTCGCCACCGCCTCCCTCGACGACAGTGGCGCGATGTGCGCCGCGCTCATCAAGGCCCGCCTGGCCGGCGCCAGCCCGGACCTGCTGCCGTCCATCCAGCATTGGGCGGAATACATCCGGCAGAAGGAATTCCGCCTCGCCGACGGCACGCTCGCCCGCCACCGCCCGCAGCCGCTCTCGCTCTGGGCCGACGACGCCTACATGTGCATCCCGGCACTCGCGCAGATGGGCAAACTCACCGGTGACCGCGCTTGGTTCGACGAGGCCGCGAAGCAGACGGTCCAGTTCGCCGAACATCTGTTCAATCCGACGACCGGCCTCTACATGCACGGCAAGCACCTGAACCAGCCGCTCGTGGCCGAGTTCTACTGGGGCCGCGCCAACGGCTGGGTGATCATGGCCCAGGCCGAGCTCCTCGACGTGCTGCCCGCCGACCATCCGGCCCGGGAAAAAATCCTCGCGATCTACCGGGCGCACGTGCGGGCGCTGACCCAGCTCCAGTCCGGCGCCGGGCTCTGGCACCAGTTGCTCGACAAGCCCGACTCCTACCTCGAGTCGTCCTGCACCGCGATGTTCGTCTTCGCCATCGCGCGCGGCATCAACCGCGGCTGGATCAGCCCCGTGACCTACGGCGCCGTCGCCCAGGCCGGCTGGCTCGCGCTCGCGCAGCAGGTGAACGAGGCGGGCCAGGTCGGCGCCTCGTGCGTCGGCACCACGCTCGCCAGCGACTCCGTCTATTACTACAACCGGCCGACCTCGGCGCACCACGGCCATGCCTACGGCCCCGTGCTGCTGGCCGGCGCCGAGATGATCCGGCTCTACCGGAACCAGGGCAAACTCTTCGACATCCAGCTCCGCAACCGCACCTATCACTTCGTCCCGTTGGCGAAGTGAGCCTGCTCGCAGATGCCTGCCGATTGTCATTCTGAGCGCAGCGAAGAAACCATCAGGAGGTGTGCGTGCCGATGGATCCTTCGTTTCACTCAGGATGACAGCCGGCGGATAGGGTCGACCGGGTCTGGGCTGGATGTTGCGGACACCATTTAAAACCATGCGCTCATTCCTTCTCGGTCTCCTCTTGCTTCCACTTTTCGCCTTCGCGGCGGAGAAGCCGGTCCACCTCGTCCTCGTGGGTGATTCGACGGTCACCGACCCGTCGGGCTGGGGTTGGGGCTTCCGCCAGTTCGTCAATGATCAGGCCGTGGTCAGCAATCCCGCGGCGGGCGGACGCAGTTCCAAGAGCTATCGGGACGAAGGGCACTGGCGGACGGCGCTCGCGCTCCAGGGCGACTATTACCTCATCCAGTTCGGCCACAACGACCAGCCGGGCAAGGGCCCCAAGCGCGAGACGGATCCGGCCACGACCTTCACCGCCAACATGGCGCGCTATGTCGACGAGGTCCGCGCGATCGGCGCGCAACCGGTCCTTGTCACCTCGCTGGTGCGGCGGAATTTCGACCCGGCGAATCCCGGCCAGCTCAAGTCCACGCTGGGGCCCTGGGTTGAGGCGGTGAAGAAGCTTGCCGCGGAGAAAAACGTGCCGCTGATCGACCTGCATGCGTCCAGCCTCGCCCTGTGCGAACGGCTTGGCCCCGCGGCAACGGCGAAGCTGGACCCGGCCAAACCCGACGGCACGCCGGACACGACCCACCTCGAGGGCGACAGTAGCGTCGTATTCGCGCGTCTCGTGGTGGAGGAGCTGCGTAAAATCGTGCCGGCCCTCGCACCGGTGCTGCGGACAGAACCCATCGGCCCTCTCTCCCTCTGGTATAAGCAACCCGCGGCGCACTGGGTCGAGGCCCTGCCCGTCGGCAACGGCCGGCTCGGCGCCATGGTCTTCGGCGGCACCGCCCAAGAACGCATCCAGTTCAACGAGGACACGATCTGGACCGGGGAGCCGCATGAATACCAGCACGAGGGCGCCGCGCAATTCCTGCCGGAGCTGCGCCGGCTGCTCGCCGAGGGAAAACAAAAGGAAGCGCACGAGCTCGGCATGAAGGAATTCATGAGCGTGCCGTTGCGCCAAAAGGCCTACCAGCCCTGTGGCGATCTCTGGCTTGATTTCCCGGGGCACGAGGCCGCGGCGGAATACACGCGGTCCCTCGATCTCGATTCCGCCATCGCGACCGTCCGCTACAAGGTCGGCGATACCACCTTTACCCGCGAGACTTTCGCCAGCCATCCCGATCAGGTCATCGTGGTGCGCCTCAGTGCCGACCGGCCGGGGGCGCTTAATTTCACGGCACAGCTCACCAGTCCGCATGCGGACGCCGTGGTCCGCGGGCTGTCCGTCTCGGGCCAGGTGAAGGACGGGGCGATCAAGTTCGATGCTCAGCTCGAGGTCGCCAGTCAGGGCAAGGTGGAGGTGGCCGAAGGCCGTGCGGTGGTCACGGGCGCCACGACGGCCACGCTCGTGCTCACGGCCGCGACCAACCTCGTCAATTACCACGATGTGAGCGGCGACCCCGCGGCGCGCAATGCCAAGGTGCACGCGGCCGCGCGGGCCCGGAGTTATGACCAGCTGCGTGCGACCCACCTGGCCGACCATCGCGCCCTGTTCCGGCGCGTCTCGCTCGATCTCGGCGCCAGCCCGGCCACGGCCGCGGCCCGGCCGACCGACGAGCGCCTGCGCGCCGCCGACAAGTCCGCCGATCCGGCGCTCATTCCGCTCTATTTCCAGTTCGGCCGCTACCTGCTCATCGCCAGCAGCCGGCCCGGCGACCAGCCCGCCAACCTGCAGGGCGTGTGGAACGACAGCCTCAACCCTGCCTGGGGCAGCAAATACACCGTGAACATCAACACGGAGATGAACTACTGGCCGGCGGAGGCGGCCAACCTCGCCGAGTGCGCCGAGCCGCTTTATGCGATGATCGACGAGCTGGTGGCCAGCGGCCGGAAGACCGCCCAAGCCCACTACGGCGCGCGCGGCTGGGTGCTGCACCACAACACCGACCTCTGGCGCGGCACCGCGCCGATCAACAATTCCGACCACGGCATCTGGCCGACCGGCGGGGCCTGGCTCACGCGCCACCTGTGGGAACACTACCAGTTCAGCGGCGACCGCGAGTTCCTGGCAAAGCGCGCCTATCCGGTGATGAAGGAGGCGGCCTTGTTTTTTGTCGATTACCTCGTCAGGGACCCCAAGACCGGCTGGCTCATCAGCGGCCCCTCCAACTCGCCCGAAAATGGCGGCCTCGTCATGGGCCCGGCGATGGACCACCAGATCATCCGCGCCCTCTTCGCGTCGACGGCGCAGGCCGCGGAGATTCTTGGCGTCGATGGCGATCTCTCGAAACAACTCTGGCAGCTGGGGCGCGAGATCGCGCCCAACCAGGTGGGGAGACACGGCCAGCTGCAGGAGTGGCTCGAGGACGTCGACGACCCGAAGAACCAGCACCGCCACGTCTCGCACCTCTGGGGCGTGTTTCCAGGTCACGAGATCCGGCCGGCCGAGCCGAAATTCTTCGAGGCGGCCAAGCAATCGCTCCGTTTCCGCGGCGACGACGGCACCGGCTGGTCCCTGGCGTGGAAGATCAACTTCTGGGCGCGCTTCCTCGACGGCGACCACGCCCACCGGATGCTGCTGCGCCAGCTTGACTTCGTCCCGGCCGAACAGCCCCAGAACTCTTCGCACGGCGGCACCTACGCCAACCTCTTCGACGCGCATCCGCCGTTCCAGATCGACGGCAACTTCGGCGCCGTGTCCGGTGTCAGCGAGATGCTGCTCCAGTCTCACCTGGGTGAACTCAGCTTCCTGCCGGCGCTGCCGGCGGCGTGGCCGGCCGGTCGCGTCAAGGGCCTGCGCGCCCGCGGCGGCTTCGAGGTCGATCTCGAGTGGAGGAACGGAAAGCTCACGGCGGCCACCATCCGCTCCCTGCTGGGAAATCCCGTCCGGCTGCGGCATGCGGACGTTACGCGTGAGCTGACCCTCGCCAAGGGCGGGAGCTTCACCTGGAATGGCGCTCCCGCTGCCACCCCATGAGCCGTCTCACTTCCCTGTTCGCCTGCCTGTGCCTCTTCACCGCGGCCCGCGCCGCCGGGCCGGGCTTTCATGCCGACCTCGCATACGGCGCCGCCGCGGGGGTCAGCCTGAAGCTCGACGCCAGCGTGCCGGAGGGCGACGGCCCGTTCCCGGTGGCCATCCTCGTGCACGGCGGCGGCTGGAACAGCGGCGACAAGGCCAACGTCGGCAGCGAGGGCCGCGGCGCGGACATCTCGCCGTGGTTCGCCCCGCTCACCGCGGCGAAGTTCACCTGGTTTTCCATCAACTACCGCATGGCCCCGGCGCACCGCTGGCCCGCGTGCTTCGAGGACGTGCAGACCGCCATCCGCTGGGTGAAGGCGCACGCGGCGGAGTTCAAGGGCGACCCCAACCGCATCGCGATCTTCGGTCACTCGGCCGGCGGCCACCTTGCGACGCTTGCCGGCGTGCTCGGCGCAGGGGACACGCGCGTGCAGGCCGTCGTCGGCTACGCCCCCGTCACGGACTTCGAGTTCGAGTTGCCCGCGCGCGGCGGCCTCGGCAAGGCGCTCCAGGATCTGCACAACCAGCCCAAGGAGCCGAACCCCGCCTCGCTCGCCATCCTGCGCGGGACCGCGGCCATCAACCATGTGCAGCCCGGCCTGCCGCCGTTCCTCCTGCTCCACGGCGACGCCGACAAGACCGTGCCCTACCAGACCTCGCTGAACTTCCAGGCCAAACTCCGCGCCAACGGCGTGCCCTGTGAACTCATCACGATTCCCGGCGCCCCGCACGGCCTGTTGACCTGGGACAAATTCCTGCCCGGCTATCAGGACAAGCTCATCGCGTGGCTGCGCGAAACCCTGAAATGAACCTGAGGCACCTCCCCATCATCGGTCTCCTCCTGCTGCACGCCCCGGCCCAGGGTCAGACCCAACCGGCCTGGTCCCCCGACCTCGGTGACGGCACTTACAAAAATCCGATCATCCATGCCGACTATTCCGACCCGGATGTCGTGCGGGTGGGGGACGATTACTGGATGGTCAGCTCGAGCTTCGGCCACGTCCCGGCGCTGCCTGTTTTGCATTCGCGCGATCTGGTGAACTGGGAGCTGGTTGCCCACGCCCTGCCGCGGCTCGTGCCCGAGGAGACCTTCCGCGCGGTGCAGCATGGCAAGGGCGTCTGGGCGCCGGCCATCCGGTTTCATGGCGGCAAATTCTGGATCTATTATCCGGATCCGGACTTCGGCCTCTATGTCATCACCGCCCCCGATCCCCGCGGGCCGTGGAGCACTCCGGTGCTCGTGAAGGGTGGCCGCGGCCTGATCGACCCGTGCCCGTTCTGGGATGACGACGGACGGGTTTACCTCATTCACGGCTGGGCGGCCAGCCGCGCCAACATCGGCAACGTCCTCACACTGCACGAGCTGAACGCCGATGGCACCAAGGTGGTCGACGATTTCGGCTTCGTCATCAACGGCGACCGCCTGCCCGGCTACCGGACGCTCGAGGGCCCCAAGCTCTACAAGCGCAACGGCTGGTATTACGTGTTCGCGCCGGCGGGTGGCGTCGCCCCCGGCTGGCAGTCGGTTTTCCGGGCGAAAGACATCCGTGGGCCCTACGAGGACCGCATCGTGCTCGCGCAGGGCTCGACGCCCGTCAACGGCCCGCATCAGGGAGCGTTGCTCGACACGCCGGCGGGCGAATGGTGGTTCCTGCATTTCCAGGACAAGGACGCCTACGGTCGCATCGTGCACCTGCAGCCGGTGCGGTGGGTGGACGACTGGCCGCTGATGGGAACGGGTGTCACTACCGGCGCGGTGAAAGGCGAGCCGGTGCTCGTCCACCAGAAACCCGCGTTGCCGGTCCACCCGATCGCGGTGCCGCCCACCAGCGACGAGTTCGATGCGCCGGTCCTCGGGCTCCAATGGCAATGGCAGGCCAATCCCGGCGACAACTGGCTTACGTTCGCCGCGCGTCCCGGCGCGTTGCGCCTGTTCGCGCAGCCGGAGCCGAAACCCGGCAACCTCTACGACGCGCCATATCTGCTGATGCAGAAATTTCCCGCGCTGGAATTCAGCGCGACCGCGCTGCTCTCCGCGAGCGCCGGCAGTCCGCAGACCGGCCTGATCGTCTTTGGCTTCGATTATGCGTGGATCGGTCTCCGCGGCGGCCGCCTCGTGCAGGTCACCGTGAAAAACGCCGCCGACAAGCCGATCGTCACCGAACAAACAGCCGCAGACAATATCACCGGCCCCGTCCACCTCCGGATGGAGGTAAGCGCGGGAGCCAAGTGCCGTTTCAGCTACAGCCTCGACGGCCGGGCCTTCACACCCCTGGGCCGGGAATTCACCGCCAGGGAAGCCCGGTGGGTCGGCGCCAAGGTCGGCCTCTTCGCCGCCGGGCCCGCCGGGACGAGCGCGGACTACGACTGGTTCCGTGTGGGACCGCCGATCCGCTAAAACTATTATCGCGGCGGCGTAATCGGGGCTGGCCGGCAACGTCTTGCTGGTTATCCGGTTAAACCTTGCTCCATCTGCCTCCATTTCCGCGCGCCGTCCGGCACCTCCTGCTGCTCGGCCTGGCGGGATGGATCGGGGCGGCCGCGCAGACTGTCGCGCCCGACGACAAGCCGCTTGCCCTGCCGAAGTTCGAGGTGAGCGAGCATGCGGAGGACGATGAGTTTGACGCCACCGGCATGGGCTCGGTGGAGGAGGAATTGCGCAGCTCGCCCTTCGCCAACGAGCTGACCGCGGTGGATTTCGAGGCGGACGAACGGCTGGGGGCCGACGTGGGCATGGAGCTGACCGCCATCAGCACCCCGTCGCCGGCCGCCGCCGCCACGGGGGAGGAGCGCCTGAACCTGCGGGGCTTTCCCACGCCGGTGCTGCGCAACAGTTTCACCCGGATGGGCATTTTGGAGACCTTGAATGTCAGCAAAACCATCGTCATCCAGGGCCCGCTCGTGCCGGTGCTCGGGCGCGCGGCGCCGGGCGGCATCCAGGATTTTTTTACGACCCGCCCCGCGGCGAAGGATCGGAGCAGGCTCGAGGCCGCCGCCGGCACGGACAACCGCTCGCGGGTCAGCTGGGAATCGACCGGCGCGCTGGTCGCGAAAAAACTCTGGCAACGCTGGGCGGTGGACTGGTCACACAAGGTCGGGCCCGAGCAGTTCGTCCGCGAGGACGATCTCGCGGTGAGCGGCGCGCTGACCTGGAAGCACAGCCGCGCGGCGAGCAGCCTCGTGAGCATCGACTACCGGCGTTACGACGGCACGCCGACCCCCGGCATCCCCGAATACAAGACGGCAGCCGGCCAGCAGGTGATGGGGCCCTATCTGCCGCTGGCGCTGTTCAACGCCAGCGGGCCGGTGGCCGGCGTGTTTCGCGAAAGCCTCGTGCTCGGCGCCCAGTTCGAAAGTCAGCTCAGCCGCGCGGTGGCGCTGCGGGCGGCGGTGGAGGGCTGGTGGCGTGCGATCGACCAGCAGCGCTTCACGACCTCGCAGTTGCTGCTCAGCACCGGGCTTTTCGAAGGCACGCGCGAGCCGCGGCACATTGCGCAGCGCCAGCGCGCGCTGGCCGCCCACCTCGAACTCACCGGCCGCTTCCGCACCGGAACCGTGGAGCACAAGCTGCTCGGCTATGCCGGCGTGACCTGGGGCCACTACGACCGGAACGACCGGGCGCTGCCGACCGCCGACCGCAACGCGCTGCCGGAATCCGTGCGGCGCTTCGATCCCGTGAACCCGGACTACTCCTTTCCTCCTTTCGACCCGGACCTTTACTCCCGCATCCTCACCAACCGGCTTGAGACCGCGCGCTATACCTCGCTGGAGGTGAGTGACCGGCTCGCCTTTGCCCGCGGCCGCACCGTGGTCACGACCGGACTGAGAATGGACGAGGTGGACCTGGCGGTGGACGAACTCCGGTCCGGCGTCGCGCTGCCCTTCACCCACGACCGCACGGCCCAGCTCAGCTACCACGCGGGCGTCAACCACCAGCTCGTGCGCAACCGCGTGCTGCTCTTCGGCATCCTCAGCACGGCGTTCGACCCGTCGACGCCGGTGGATGCGCGCACCGGCCGGATCCAGGACAACGAGACCACCCTCGGTTACGAGGGCGGCGTCAAGGGCCGCACGCTCGCGGGCCGGCTCGACTACTCGGCGTCCGTCTTTTTGCTCTACAACCGCAACATCGCCCGTCGCAACCCGCTCTACGACGACCCGGTGTTCGACGCCAACCAGACCCAGCCGCAGCTCGTCGCGTCGGGCGAGGAGCGTTTCGCCGGCTTCCGCGCAGAGCTGCGCTATAAGATGTCGGACACGCTCAACCTCGCCTTCCGGGGCGTGCATCTGGAGGCCATCACGACGAAGTCGCCGGCGCTCGGCCCCGAGGTGGGCCGGCAGATCGCCCGCCTGCCCGAGGACACGGCCACCGTGCAGGTCCGTTATGCGCCCAAAGTCACCGGCCTCAACGGAGGCGCCAGCCTGAGTTACATCGGATCCTACGTCGGCAACTATGAGGACCCCAAGCGCGCCTACCTGGAGTATCCCGGCTACGGCCTGGTCACCCTCAGCACCGGCTATTCCTGGAAACGCGGTCCGCGACAATTCAGTGTCGGCGTCAACCTCCGCAACGCCCTCGCCCGCGACCTCGTCGCCAGCAACGCCCGGCTCGGCGCGGATCGCGCGCTGGGCTTCTCTGTCCGGATGATGTTCTAGGCCGGGATCATGCGGTTGATGTGGGTGGAACCGGTCCTCCGGACCGGTTTGCCTTGGCGTGCGTCCAACAACCCGTCCGGAGGACGGGTTCCACCATTTGGTGCGCGGCTCTCCAGTGGAAATTGGCCGTCCAACTGTATGGGTTCGGCTGAAAGGCGCCTCAGGTCAGCCGCCGGCGGTATTCCGTGGGTGTCATGCCGTGGCGCCGCCGGAAGGCGGAGGCGAAGACCGACGGGCTCTCGAAGCCGGAGGCATAGGAGATCTCGCCGAGCGACAAGTCCGGCTCGGGCATGAGTTCGAGCGCGCGCTCGAAATGCAGCCGCTGGGCCTCGGCATAGACCGAGGTGCCGAGGACGGCGCGGAAGCGCAGTTCCAGCACGCGGCGGGTCACGCCGGCGGCGCGCGCCACGTCCTCGACGTAGATCGTGTTGCCCACGTGCTCACGCATGTGGTTGAGCGCGAGCGCGACCATTTCGTCGTCGACCGCAAACCGGTCGGTCGACAGGCGGGTCACGATTTTCTGCGGACTCACCAGTGTTTCCCCGGGTTGCACCGTCCGTCCGTCCATCATCGCCTGCAGCGTCTCGGCCGCGAGCAGCCCGATCTGTTGCGTGTTGAGCTGGATGCTGGAAAGGGCGACGTGGGCGAATTCCACGCGGGCGAGGTCGTTGCCGACCCCGAGGATGGCGACGTCCTCGGGCACGCGCCGGTCGATGAGGGCGCAGGCTTCGTCGAGTTCCAGGGCCACGCGGTCGGTGAAGCCCAGGATCCCCATCGGGCGCGGCAGCGTCTGCAGCCAGGCGGCAAGGCGGGTCCGCGTGGCATCGGGGTAGGGGGCGTTCTGATCGCCTTGGGGCAGGATGTGCTGCGGGATGGGCGTGCTTACACCGAGCCGGCGGGCCTCGGCGCAGAAACCGCGGTAGCGCAGCATCGAGCCGAGGTGCGTGGTGTTGCCGCAGTAGGCGAAGTTCCGGTAGCCGCGCCCGTGCAGGTGGCGGAGGGCCATTTCGCCGACACGGAGATCGTCGGTGTTGATCAGCGGCAGGTGCGGGGTGGCGATCTGCCCGGAGACGTTGACGACGGGCACGCCCAGGGCGGCCAGCACCGTCTCGTTGCGCCGCGTCGCCACGCGCGCGATGATGCCGTCGGGCCGCAGCCGGCGCAGCGCGGCCGGATCATAGGCGCGGGGATCGTTGAACTTGAGCACGGTGATATCCGGCCGCTGGTGGAAAAACCGGGCGATGCCCCGCAGGACCCCGCGTCCGTGCTCGGTGGCGAGCGACAGGTAGGCGGCGATGCGGCGCGGCGGGGTCATGGGCATGGGGCGGGCTTAGTCGGGGATTCGCAAAATATAAACTCTTTTTCGCAATATCCGGTATACGCGGTGACGTCTTCCAGCTATGCTTCCGGTTCCCCTCAACCCCTATCCCCTTATGAGCTCTTATCTCGACAACATGTTCGGACTCAGCGGCAAGGTGGCCGTCGTCATCGGCGGCACCGGCGAACTCTGCGGCGCCATGGCCGAGGGCCTGGCCGGCGCCGGCGCCGAGGTCGTCCTCGTCGGCCGCAACCAGGAAAAGGCCAAGGCCCGCCTCGACAAGATCGCGGCCGCCGGCGGCAAGGCGTGGTTCCACGCCGCCGAGGCCACCAGCAAGGCCGAGGTCGAGGCGCTGCGTGACGCCGTCCTGAAGCAATCCGGCCGCATCGACATCGTCGTCAACGGCGCGGGCATCAATTCCGCGACGCCGTTCTTCGACATCACCGAGGAGGAGTTCGACCGCATCGTGCGCGTGAACCTCAAGGGCGTGTTCCTCGGCTGCCAGGTTTTCGGCAAATACCTCGTCGAGCGCGGCCAGGGCGGCTCCATCATCAACCTCGGCTCGATGTCGGGCGTCGTGCCGCTGTCGCGGGTTTTCACCTACTCGGCCACGAAGGGTGCCGTGCACAACCTCTCCCTCAACCTCGCCCGCGAATGGGCGCCGCACAAGGTGCGCGTCAACGTCCTCGTCCCGGGCTTCTTCCCCGCCGAGCAGAACAAGAAGGTGCTCACGCCCGAGCGCGTCTCCCACATCATGGGCCACACCCCGATGAAGCGCTTCGGCGAGGCCCGCGAGCTCATCGGCGCGACACTCCTGCTCGCCAGCGACGGCGCCGGCTCCTTCATCACCGGCGAGGAACTCATCGTCGACGGCGGCTACCATGCGATGACGATCTGATGAAAGTAGCGAGTAGCGGGCAGCGAGTAGTGAGCATATCAAGCCAACCAAGCCGTCATATCCACTCCGCTCCCGGTCCTCGCGTATAACCAAACAGCCTTCGCATCGGAACTACCCGCTACTCACTACCCGCTACCCACTACTCCATACCCCCCCATGTCCCCTATCAATTCATTCCTCCTGTCCAACAACCTGCGGATCGCGTCGAACCCGTGCGTTTCGCCCGACTTCTGCCTCGACTGGCCGGCGCTGCTCGCCGACATCAAGGCCGGCAAGGTCTGTGAATACCCGAAGAGCCGTTTCGCGACCAAGGCCGGCGATTTCACCCTCGTGGAGAACGCTCTCGGCGACTGCGCGTGGAAGTTGCACGCCGCCGCCATGCCGCTGGCCGACGGCGCCGCCCACGCGGGCGCGACCTGGTTTCCGGCCTCCTGGGCCAACCTGCTCACGCTGAAGAATCTCATCCAGGAGCAGGACGCCGCCTCGACCATCTTCCCGACGGGCGGGGCCAAGCTCGGCCGCTCCACCCTCGGCGTCGGTGCGCGCTTCACCACGCTGCACTGGCCGGCCGTCGAGTGGGCCATGAGCGCGCTCGAGGTCGGCCTGACCGCCAACCAGAATTCCATCCCGCGCGAGCTCGTCTATGACGTTGACGCGATGCTTTCGGGCCACCTCGACACCGTGCCGTTCCCCTTCATCGGCACCAACGTCCCCGAGGGCCACCAGGGCCAGAGCGTCGAGGGCATGAGCCACGGCTGCGTGCTCTCCAAGCTCAAGACCGGCTTCCATCACCGCAAGATCGCCTGGTCCTTCAACGCCGACCACCAGCCCATCGGTGGCAAGTTCGACAGCCGCGAGGATGCCCTCGTCACGGGCTGCCTGCTCGCCAGCTACATCACCTTCGACCTCTCGCCCGAACTCGCCCTCAACCTGCCGGCCAAGCTGGCCGACGTGCCGGCCGACGTGGTGGGCAAGACCCGCGCGCGGGTCGCCGCCGCCGGCCTCAAGCTCGACGACGCGGCCTTCAACCAGCTCATCACCACGGTCTGGACCCCGATGCTCAAGATGAAGCGCCGCGACGAGAAATACGCCGCCGCCCGCGCCGCCGCCTTCACCACGCCCGTCGGCCGCACCTACCTGCGCGAGCTCTCCATCGACGAGCTGCCCGGCCTCACCACGCCCGAGACCACCGCCATCATGCTCGCCCTGTGCGAGGTGATGGGCATGCCGGTCAGCTTCATCGCCCCGGCCTTCGGCTTCCAGAAGAACACACCGTATCCGGACAACGCCGCGTTGCGCACGCTCATCCAGAAGCAGTGGGACGTCTGCACCAAATTCGGTGTCAGCATCGGCTTCCACTCCGGCTCCGGCAAATCCGCCGAGAACTACCAGGTCATGGGCCAGGTCACGGGCAGCGCGCTCGAGATCAAGACCAGCGGCCGCTACACCTACGAGATGGGCGTGGCGGTCTCGCAGTCGAAGAATCCCGCCGACGCCGCGCTCTGGCGCGACTGGTATAAGTTCACCTTGGACATGGCCGTCGCCGGCGCCTTCAGCGCCGACGCCACCGAGCAGAAGATGGCCCGCATCTTCGTCACCACCTCACTCGCCGCCGTGGGTCAGTCCGTCGACGTCTTTGCGTCGCCGGCCGCCTGCCGCGCTGCGCTCGAGGCGCTGCCGCCCTCGGCCGAGCACATGATCTTCTTCGAATACAACTTCCTCTACGTGCTCGCCGCCGGCGGCCGGCCCGACAAGTCCGCCCTCGGCGACCACACCCCCGCCGGCTACCAGCAGCGTGCCCGCTTCTACGCGGTCAGTCCCGAGACCCGCCTGCTCTTCTCGAAGCGCATCGCGGCCTACCTGATCTTCCTCGCCGAGAACACCGGCCTGGCGACCAAGGAACGCTGCGCCGCGACGAGCAAGCTGCTCGAGAGCTATGCCACGCTCGACGCGATGCTCGGCGATATCAGCCGCTGAACCCCTGTAGGTCGGGCTTTACGCCCGACGGTCGGGGGTGAACCCCGACCTACACCCATACCCCCCCCATGAAATCCTTCATTCACGACGACTTCCTCCTGCAGACCGACGCGGCCCGCGACCTGTATCACAACTTCGCGAAGGCCGAGCCGATCTTCGACTACCACTGCCACCTCCCCCAGGCGCACATCGCCGACAACCACCAGTTCGCCGACCTCGCTGAGATCTGGCTCGGCGGCGACCACTACAAGTGGCGCGCCATGCGTTCCAACGGCGTGGCCGAGCGCGTTTGCACCGGCCACGCGACCCCGCGCGAGAAGTTCGACGCCTGGTGTGCCGCCGTCCCGCACACCCTCGGCAACCCGCTCTACCATTGGTCGCACCTCGAGTTGAAGCGCTACTTCGGCCTCAGCGACATCATCAACCCGAAGTCCGCGGACAAGATCTGGAAGAAGGCCAACGCTAAACTGGCCGGCATGCGCGTGCACGACATCCTCGCGGCCAACAAGGTGGCCGTCATCTGCACGACCGACGATCCGGCCGATCCGCTCGCCGACCATGTGCGCATCGCCAAGCTTGGCATCAAGACCCGCGTCTATCCGACCTTCCGGCCCGACAAGGCCCTTGGCGTCAACGCGCCCGCGGCCTACAACGCCTGGCTGGAACGACTCGGCGGCGAGGCGAAGATGCCGGTCAAGACCTTCGACGATCTGCTCAACGCGCTGAAGAAGCGCCACGACGATTTCCATGCCGCCGGCGGACGCCTGTCCGACCACGGCATGGAGACGGCCCTGAGCGATCCTTGCACGCATGCCGAGGCCGCGGCCATTTTCGACGCCGCCCGCGCCGGGCGCGCTGCCTCACCCGCGGACTGGGCCAAGTTCGGCTCCTACCTCATGCTCGAGTTCGGCCGCTGGGACGCGAAGAAGGGCTGGACCAAGCAGCTGCACCTCGGGGCACTCCGCAACAACAACACCCGCCTGCTCAAGGCGCTCGGGCCTGACACCGGCTTCGATTCGATCGGTGATTTCCCGCAGGCCCGCGCGCTCAGCCGCTATCTCGATACCCTCGACTCGACCAACGAGCTGCCGCGGACCGTCCTCTACAATCTCAATCCCGCGGACAATTACGCTTTCGCGACGATGATCGGCAACTTCCAGGATGGCTCCGTCCCCGGCAAGATGCAGTTCGGTTCCGGCTGGTGGTTCCTCGACCAGAAGGAGGCGATGGAGTGGCAGATCAACGCGCTGTCCAACCTCGGCCTGCTCAGCCGCTTCGTCGGCATGCTCACGGACTCGCGCAGCTTCCTCAGCTACACGCGCCACGAGTATTTCCGCCGGGTGCTGTGCAACCTCCTGGGCAACCAGATCAAGCGCGGCGAGATCCCCGCCGATCGCAAGCTCGTCGGCGGCATGGTGAAGAACATCTGCTTCGCCAACGCCCGCGGGTATTTCCGCCTCGGCCTCGATCCCGCCTACGCCGGCTGAACCGGGCGCAGGGAGTTGCTGGGGGGTGGAACCGGTCCTCCGGACCGGTTTTTCCTGCGCACGTCAAACAACCCGTCGGGAGGACGGGTTCCACCTGTGGGAGTGCGCTTTGCCGAGGAGATAGGTGCCTCTCTGCATGTCCCCTTCACGGACGCTTGAGCGCGCGCTCCAGCTCGTGCAGCAGCGTCTGGGCGGTGAAGGGTTTTTGGATGAAGCCGGCGAGACCTTCGCCCGCAAGCTGGGCGCTCGTGCTCTGGTCGCTGCTGTAGCCGCTGGTGAGGAGGATGCGCACGTCGGGTCGGATCAGCCGCATGGCCCGGAACACCTCGATGCCGCCCAAGTTCGGCATGGACAGGTCGAGCAGGACGCAGGTGATTGCGTGCGGCTGCTGACGGAACAGCTCCAAGCCCAGCACCCCGTCGGCGGCCTCGATCACGCGCCAGCCCTGCTTGGTGAGCATGTGCTTGCAGACCCGGCGAACAATGTCCTCGTCGTCGACGATGAGAATGGTGCCCAGAGAGGGCTGGTCGGCTGGTGAGGGCACGGGGCGGCCGGCCTCCGGGGTGGAGGCCGGAGGCGGCGCGTCTGCCTGGGCCGGGAACAGCACCCGGATCGAGGATCCCTGACCGACGGTGCTGTCGACGAAGATCGCGCCTTCGTGGGCGCGCACGATGCCGAGGATGGCGGACATGCCGAGGCCCCGGCCGGCGAACTTGGTGGTGAAGAACGGATCGAAGAGCTTCTGTTGCGTGGGTTCATCCATGCCGCAGCCGGTGTCCGTGACTTCCAGCGAGACGAACTGGCCGGCGGACGGAATGACGTCCGTCCGGCTGCGTCCGAGGGTGGCGGCGTCGCAGTCGGCCACGCCGGTGTGGAGGCGGATGCGGCCCGGGCGGTCGCCGATCGCCTCGGAGGCGTTGGTGATCAGGTTCATCACCACCTGCTGGATCTGCCCGGCATCGGCCCGGATGACCGGTAGGTTGGCCGTGATCTCCACGTTGAGGTCGATGAGCCGGGAGATGCAGGCGCGGAAGAGGTGGGCGTTCTCGGTGACGAGGTCCGGCGGGATCGACCAGATTTCCAGAAACCGGCGGTTGTAATGCGTGATCCGGCCGCTGGTGGAGACAATCAGCATGCCCTCGGACATGATTTCAAAGGCGGCGCAGGATCGACTCTTGCTCAGTCGATACGTCTCGGTTGGAGCGACGGGGGCTGGGGAAATTTGGGGTGGAGCTCATCCGTCCAAGAGACTGATGCGATGGCTCGGCATTGAGCGGGGTGACTGGGGAACGCTGGCCTTATCCAAAATTAACGGTCCAGAACGCAGGGAAGTGTAAGGGGAAGCGACGCAATGTTGCGAATCTTGTTCCCGCTGAAAATTTACTCCATTGCAGGTCTGGTAGCAGAGTCGGCGCAGAAGCATAATTCTAATATTGCTTAATTAAGTAAACACTTAAATATTGAAACATGCTCTGCCTCACCGCCCTCGCTGATCCCACCCGTCGCCGTATTGTGGAGCTGCTCGCGCGGGAGGAATACACCGCCGGGGAGATCGTGGCCGAGTTTGCCCTGAGTGCGCCGGCCATCTCGCAACATTTGAAGATCCTGCGGGAGGCGGGATTGGTGACGGTCCGGGCTGAAGGACAGCGCCGGGTGCACGTTTTGAATCCCGCCGGGTTCGCCGAACTCGATGTCTGGTTGCATCGCATGAAGCGCACATGGTCGCAGCAGGCCGAGAACCCCAACAACGCCCAGCCCGCCCGGGCCGTCATTAAAGATGAGCCCGCTCATGAACCTGCCGCAGCCGATGACGGGTGGGAAATCATCAAGATGGAGAACCCGTGAGCGTTCTCGGATAGCGGGGACGCCCAAGCGGCGCCCTACCGTTCACAGCAACCGGTGATCCCGCGCCCAGCGGACGAACTCCTGCTCGAGTTGGTCGAAGGATTCGATGACGAACAGCGTCTCCTGGAAATGCCAGATATCGTAGGGCTGGGCGGCGAGCGCCTCGGGCCGGTAGGCGATCTTCTTCACCTGGTCCGTCAGGCTGTGCTGCGTCTCGCCGGCGGAGGAGATGATGCCGTTGCCGTAGATGCGCGGGCCGCCGGGATTGTTGATCAGGCCGAACTCGACGGTGAACCAGTAGATGCGTGTCAGGCCCTCCTCGACGGCGGGATCCGGGCAGTTCACCGCGGCCTGGCCGATCTTCTGATAAAAATTGGCGAAGCGCGGATGCATGATCATCGGCGTGTGGCCGAAGATGTCATGGAAGCAGTCGGGCGCCGGCGTGTAGTCGAGCTCGGCGCGGCTGCGGAGGTAGTCGGTGCAGGGGAAGATGCGGCGGGCGAGGTAGGAGAAGAAATCGTGCGCGTCGAGCAGCCCCGGCGTGCGGGCGATCTGCCAGTTCGTGGTCCGCGACAGTTTTCGCGAAACCTCCGCGAGGGCCGGGATGCGCTGCTTCCCGAGGTCGAGGGCCAGCAGACCGGTGAGAAATTCATCGGCGGCGCGGCCGGGCAGGAGCATCTCCATGCGGTCGTAGAGCGAGCGCCAGACCTCGTGTTCCTCGGCGGTGTAGGCGGGATAGGGACACTGGTCGCCCACCGGCAGCGGTGCGGTGAGCTTGTGGGGGATGCAGCGCGGATCATCCGCGCCGGAGGCGTTGGCAGAGGGCGTGGGGGTGTTCTGCATGCGCGCAAAATGGGCGTTCCGGCAAGGGAATCGACCCCGAAGCGGTCAAATACGCTCAAAGGATGAAGGGGCTTGGGCGCCACGACCATCATCCTGCGCCACCGCGACGGATAACCGGTTGGTCCCGCCTTCAGCCAAGGTGGATGCCGGCGCGCGGCTTACGCGCCGCCCATCGGCGGGATCGTCTCGCCGGGCTTGGGCTCGGGCGGCCGGGGTTTGCGGCGGTCGACCCCGTCCCATTTCCTGGGCGCCGGGGTGTGCACGAGACTCTCGGCGTAGCGCAGGGGCAGCTTGGCCGCCAGCAAGAGGAAAGGCAGGACGGTGAACAGCGCGAGCGCCGAGGTGTTGGGCGTCAGGCGGCCGAAGAGCGCGGCGGAAAGGGACATGGCGGCGATGGCCAGCCAGATGAGCGCGCTGGCGAGGGTGGGCCAGACGATCACTTTCAGCCACCAGCGGGCGGGCCGGTGAGACTGCCAGAGCGCGACGGCGGAGAGGGCCAGCACGGTGCTGAAAAGCAAAATGCCGGAGACGCCGCTGGCGATGATGCTCCGGATCGTGTGGAGGAAGGCATCGGGCAGCCCGAAGACCTTGGTGATGAGGCGGGCGAGCTTGGTGCCGCTGTCCGTCGGGTTGAACGGGTCCTCGGCTTGATAGAGCCGCGTGAAGCGGCGCGCCTCGATCTGCTGGTGGCGCGTGAGGTAGCCCATGGACCGCAGCTTCTGCGTGGCGGGGTCGGCGCGCCGCAGGCTGGACGTGCGCAGGAACTGGGGCGTGCCATCCGGGCCCAGGCCGTAAATCTCGCGATAATCCAGCTTCAGCCGCTCGCGGGCGCTGGTGACGTTCATCGGTTCGCTGAGGGAGAAGAGCCCCCAGCCGTATTCGCTGTCACCCAAACGGCTCGCAAAAGTGCGGATCAGGGCGACCGGATGCTGCTCCAAGGCGACATAGGTGAGCTGGTAGTTGAGGCGGCTCCAGTGGGAATCGAACCCGGACCAAAGGGTGCCGAGCGCCAGCACGACGGTGCAACCTGCCGCGAGATGCGCCACCGCGACCCGGGTCTCGAGCCAGAGTTCAAGGCGGAACCACTGACGGAAGGTCTCCTTGCGCTCCGGCGGGGGTGACTGGCTCATGACGGGAGTGGAACAGAATTGCCGGCGGTTGTCACGAAGCGCATGCAGCCTCAGCGGTTGAGCAGGGCGGCGACGCGGGTGCGGCCGCGCACCGCGAGCTTGTTGAAGATGGCGGCCAGCTGGGTCTTGATGGTCAGGGGGCTGCGGCGCAACTCGGCGGCGATCTCGGCGGTGCGCAGGCCCTCGCGCACGCGCATGGCCACCTCGCGTTCCCGTTCGGTCAGGCGCGCCAGCAGCGCGACGGCGCCGGGGGAGAGCGGCCGCTCGCGGTCGCCGCGCGGGCGGCGATAGTCTAGTTGCACATGGAAGGCCGGCGGCTGGCCGGCGGCCAGCGGATGGATCTTGAGGCGGGCGTGCAGCCCGCGGGGCAGGTCGCTCACGACCTGCGGGTGGCCCGCGACCTCGCCATGGGTCCACGTTTCGCGCAGGGCCGAGCAGGCGGCGGCCAGCGCCTCGGGCAGCCGGAACGCGGCGCGGGCGCGCAGGGCGGCGGCCCGGCGCTCGCCGTGGTTCCAGACCGCGCAAGCGCGCGCGGCCTCGGCGTTGAACCAGAGCGGCTGCAGGTCCCAGTCCAGCAGGAGCAGGCCGACGGGGACTTCCTCCATCATGGCGGCGTAGTGGGCGAGCAGGGCGGAACGGTCAGGCGGGGGCATGGGACCGAAGGAAAAAGTGAGAGTGGGGAGGAAAGTGACGGAACGCGGTCCGCGGAGAACCGGGCCGAGGTTCTCCGATCCCCAGCATTTTTACCTTCACCGCGCCCTTCCGCAAGGCCGTTTACTCCGTCCGGCGTATGGTCGCGGACCGCGCAAGCGTGTAGGGTGACGTCCTTCCACGCCCCTCCAGGCCCACCACGCATGAGCCGAACCTTTTTTGAGCAACCCGTTGAACGCAAAACCGGCGTGAACCCGCTTGGCTTGCGCGGCTTCGACCACATCGAGTTCTACGTCGACCACGCCGACCGGTGGCGCGACTTCTTCGTCAACCAATACGGCATGACGCCGCGCGCCTACGGCGACAATGCGACCGGCCTGCCGGGCCGCCGCGCCCATGTCGTCGGCCAGGGCCGCGTCAACTTCGTCGTCAGCGAGCCCCAGGGCGCGGGCCCGGCGGCGGATTTCGTCCGCCGCCACCTCGACCTGCACGGCTGCGGCGTGCGCGACGTGGCCTTCAAGGTGAAGGACGCGAAGCTCGCCTTCGCCGAGGCGCAGCGTCGCGGCGCGACCGCCGTGCGCGGGCTTTACGAGGATGACACCATCGTTCACGCCGCCATCGCGGCCTACGGCGACACCATCCACAGCCTGGTCGAGCGGCGCGGCCGCGGCGAGTTCATGCCCGGCTTCCGCAACGTCCCCGGCGGCATCGAGGACGGCCCGATCAACTTCGCCATGATCGACCATGTCGTCGCCAACGTCGAGCGAATGGACGAGTGGGTCACGTATTACGAGCAGGTGTTCGGCTTCGACCTGTTCATGCACTTTGACATCAACACCGGCCGTTCCGCGCTGATGTCCAAGGTCGTCAGCTCGACCGACGGCTGGGTGAAGCTGCCGATCAACGAGCCCTCCTCGGCCAACTCGCAGATCCAGGAATTCCTGGACCAATACCGGGGCGCCGGCGTCCAGCACATCGCGCTGCTCACGCCCGACATCACCGCCACCATCGGGGCGATGCGGCAGATGGGCCAGGAGTTCCTCGATGTGCCGGACAGCTATTACGACGGCAGCTTCGACGCGCGCGTCGGGCAGATCCAGGAGAACAAGGAGGAACTGAAGCAGCTCAAGATCCTCGTCGATCGCGACAACGAGACCGGCTACCTGCTCCAGCTCTTCACCAAGTGCGTCTTCGCGCGGCCGACGCTCTTCTTCGAGGTCATCCAGCGGCGCGGCCGGTCGATCGGCTTCGGCGAGGGCAACTTCCGCGCCTTGTTCGAGGCCATCGAGCGCGAGCAGGCCCGGCGCGGCACCCTTTGAGTGAAAGCGAGAGCGAGGCGGCCTGACAGCAACCTGACACACACACACACCGCGTAACGCCGCCTCATCCCCCTCTCTCGCTTTCACTCCCTTTTCCCTCCACGCCATGCCCCAATACCTCCGGCTCGGGTCGCTGCCCCGCAAGCATCACCTCAGGTTTCCCCGCGACCCCGCCACGAGCTACCGGGGCGAGGGCCTGCACTATGAGCACGTCATCACGACCGAGGGCTTCGACCGCGCCTATAGCATCGTCTACCACCTGAAGCCGCCGACGCGCGTGAAGAGCGTCGAGTTGTTCAAGGAGTTCACGCTGAAGCCCGCCGGTCCCGCGCCGCTCCGGCACCACCACCTCAAGTCCGCCGGCATGGCGCGCGCGGGTGATCCCTACACCGGCCGGGTGCCGCTGATGTTCAACGCCGACATCGCCGCCTACCGCTGCCGCCCCGCGACCGCGATGGCCAAGGAATACGACTTTTACCGCAACGGCCAGAGCGACGACGTCATCTTCGTCTGGGCCGGCGGCGGCTGGCTCGAATCGCAATACGGCCGGCTCCGCTACCGGCAGGACGACTACCTCGTCATCCCGCGCGGCTCCATCTACCGGCTCGTGCCCGACGACATCGCGCAGGAAGACTACCTCATCCTCGAGTCCGCCCATCCGGTGCGCATTCCCGCACGCTACCTTCACCAGGAGGGCCAGATCCGCATGGGCGCACCCTACAGCGAGCGCGATTTCCACGGCCCGGGCGAAATCCTGACGCACGACCAGGAGGGCGATTTCGCCATCCTCACGAAGGACCGGAACCGTTTCACGCGAAACATCATGGCCTCGCATCCGCACGACGTCGTGGGGTGGGACGGCTACCTCTACCCGTTCACGTTCAACGCGAATGATTTTGAACCGGTCACCGGCACCGTCCATCTGCCGCCGCCGATCCACCAGACCTTCGAGATCAACGGTTTTGTCATCTGCACCTTCGCGCCCCGTTACCTCGACCACCACCCCGAGGCCATCAAGGTGCCATGGTCGCACGACAACACCGAGGCCGACGAGGTGCTGTTCTATGTGCGCGGGCAGTTCGGCTCGCGCAAGGGCGTCGAGCCCGGCTCGTTCACGCTCCACCCGCAGGGCATCCCGCACGGCCCGCATCCCGGCACGACGCTCGCCAGCATGAACGCCGCGCGCACCGAGGAGCTCGCCGTGATGTTCGACACCCAGTTCCCGCTCGAGCTGACCGAGCAGGCCCTCGCGCTGGACGACCCGAATTATCCTTTAAGTTGGCTGGGTTGAATGCCCGGCTTGCGGGCGGCCTGGCCGCGGCTAGGCTGAACACACCATGATGCTCGACTTTCAAACCCTGTCGCCCCGCGACGCCTACAACTGGATGATCCACGCGATCACGCCCCGGCCCATTGGCTGGATCTCGACCATCTCGGCGGCCGGGCAGACCAACCTCGCACCGTTTTCCTTCTTCCAGGGCGTGTGCTCGAAGCCGCCCACGCTGATGTTCTCCGGCGCGAACGATCGCACCGGCAAGAAGAAGGACACGGTCGTGAACGTGGGCCAGGTGCCCGAGTTCGTCGTCAACATCGTGTCCTACGCCCTCCGCGAGCCGATGAACGCCACGGCCGCGCCGCTGCCGCACGGCGAAAGCGAGTTCGACAAGTTCAGCGTCGCCACGGCGCCGTCGTCGCTGGTGAAACCGCCCCGCGTGGCCGCCGCGCCCGTGGCCTTCGAGTGCCGGCTTGACCGGATCGTGGAGTTCGGCGCCGGCGCCGGCGGCTCCAGCGTGGTCTTTGGCACCATCCTGTGCGCCCATGTGAGCGACGCGGTGCTCACTGACGGCGTGATCGACCCGCGCAAGCTCGACACCATCGGCCGCATGGGCGGCGACTTCTACTCCCGCACCACGGAGCTCCTCACGATTCAACGACCGAAATGAACCTGCAGGCCGGGCTTCAGGCCCGACGCTGTGATGTCGGCATAAACCCCGACCTGCATCAATCCACGCCCATGACCGACATTGTCATCCTTGCCGCCACCCGCACCCCCATCGGCACCTTCCAGGGTGCGTTCGCCTCCGTTCCCGCGTCGCGCCTCGGCGCGGCGGCCATTCGCGGCGCCGTGGCCCAGGCCGGAGTCAATCCCGCCGAGGTCACCGATTGCCTGATGGGCAACGTCCTGATGGCGGGACAGGGGCAGGCGCCCGCCCGCCAGGCCGCGATTCACGCCGGGCTGCCGACCTCGGTCCGCTGCACCACCGTCCACAAGGTCTGTGGTTCCGGGATGCAGACCGTCATCGGTGCCGCGCATTTCCTCGCCGGCGGCATGGGCACGATGGCCGTCGCTGGCGGCATGGAGAACATGTCGCTCGCGCCCTACCTCCTGCCGAAGGCGCGCGACGGCTACCGCCTCGGCCACCAGCAGGTGATCGACTCGCTCATCACCGACGGCCTGTGGGATCCGTATAACAATCTCCACATGGGCAACTGCGCCGAACAGTGCGCCGCCAGATACAAGTTCACCCGTGAGCAGCAGGACGCCTACGCCATCGCCTCGTTCCAGCGCGCCAACGCCGCGCAAAAGGACGGCCGGTTCGCGACCGAGATCACCCCGGTCGAGATCACCGATGCCAAGGGCAACGTCACCAAGGTCGAGCACGACGAGGGCCCGGCCAAGGTGAAGTATGACAAGATTCCCTCACTCAAGCCATCGTTCCAAAAGGACGGCACCATCACGCCCGCCAACGCCTCCTCGCTCAACGACGGCGCCGCCGCGCTGGTCGTCACCACCGCCGACACCGCGAAAGCGAAGGGCCTGAAGCCCATCGCCCGCCTCGCCGGCTTCGGCGGCCACGCGCAGGATCCGATGTGGTTCACCACCGCGCCGGTGCAGGCCACGCAGGCGGCGCTCAAGCGGGCCGGTTGGTCGGTGGCCGACGTCGATCTCTGGGAGGTGAACGAGGCCTTCGCCGTGGTGCCAATGGCGTTCATGGTCGAACTCGGCGTCCCGCACGACAAGCTCAACGTCCGCGGCGGCGCCATCGCGCTCGGCCACCCCATCGGCGCCAGCGGCGCGCGCATCCTCGTGACGCTTCTCGCCGCGCTGCGGGAGCGCGGCCTCAGGCGCGGCGTCGCCGCCATCTGCATCGGCGGCGGCGAAGGCCTGGCCGTGTGCGTGGAGTTGTTGAACTAAACCCAGAGGGCACAGCGCTCGCAGAGATTGTTACCCCCCGGAGTTGTTCTCTGTGCCCTCTGCGAACTCTGTGTTGAAATCCGTATTTCTTCTCCCATGAGCAAAGTCTACCCCCACGCCCCGGCCGCCCTCGCGGGCCTGCTCCACGACGACATGACGATCGCCGCCGGCGGCTTCGGCCTCTGCGGCATCCCGGAAAACCTGATCACTGCCCTGCGCGACAGCGGCGTGAAGGGCTTGACCATTGTCGGCAACAACGCCGGCGTGGACGGTTTCGGCATGGGCATTCTTCTGACCAGCCGGCAGGTAAAAAAGATCATGGCCTCCTATGTCGGCGAGAACAAGGAGTTCGAGCGCCAAGTGCTCGCCGGCGAGCTCGAACTCGAGCTCATCCCGCAAGGCACGCTCGCCGAGCGGCTCCGCGCTGGCGGTGCAGGCATTCCCGGCTTCTACACGCGCACCGCGTTTGGCACGAAGCTGGCCGAGGGCAAGGAAACCAAGGTTTTCGACGGCAAGGAATACGTGCTCGAGCCCGGCATCAAGGCCGAGGTCGCGCTCGTGAAGGCGTGGAAAGGCGACAAGTCCGGCAATCTCGTCTTCCGGAAGACGGCGCGGAACTTCAACCCGATGATCGCGACCTGTGCCAAAATCTGCGTCGCCGAGGTCGAGGAACTCGTCGAGGTCGGCGAACTGGAGCCCGATCAGATCCACACGCCGGGCATCTATGTCGACCGCATCATCCAAGGCGTGAATTACGAAAAACGCATCGAGTTTCGCACCGTGCAGGGCAGCGCGGCCTCGAAGAAGGAATCGCCCATCCGCGAGTTGATGGCCCGCCGCGCCGCCCGGGAGTTGCGCGACGGCTATTATGTCAACCTCGGCATCGGCATCCCGACGCTTGTCGCCAACTTCATCCCGCCGGGCATGAACGTCACCCTGCAGTCCGAGAACGGCCTGCTCGGCATCGGACCGTTCCCGCCCGAGGACCGGGTGGACGCCGACCTCATCAACGCGGGGAAACAGACCATCTCGACGATCCCCGGTTCGGCGTTTTTCTCCAGCGCCGACTCGTTCGCGATGATCCGCGGCGGGCACATCGACCTATCCATCCTCGGCGCGCTCGAGGTGGCCGACAACGGCGACATCGCGAACTGGATGGTGCCCGGGAAAATGGTGAAAGGCCCCGGCGGGGCCATGGATCTTGTCGCCGGCGTGAAACGCGTTGTGGCCGTCATGGAACACTGCGCGAAGGACGGCAGCCCGAAGATCCTCAAGGCCTGCACCCTGCCGATCACCGGCCAAGGCGTCGTCAGCCTCATCATCACCGATCTCTGCGTCTTCGAGGTGAAACCCGGCGGCGGCCTCGTGCTCACCGAATTGCATCCCGGCGTGACCCTCGATGACGTCCGCGCGAAAACCGGCGCGCCGTTCGAAGTGAAGTTGTAGGGGCGTCCCGTGTAGACGCCCGCGAGCGGCGACGAGCGCCGGCCATCCGGGCCTCCGCTTCAGCCCGGCCGCGCGCGGAGCACCTCGTTGGCCTGGGCGGCGGCGGCGAGGCGGTTCTCGACCCCAAGGCGCTCGAGCAGCTGCTCGACGTGCTTGTCGATGGTGCGCGGGCTCGTGCCGAGGATGATGGCGATCTCGCCGTTGGTCTTGCCCTGCGCGATCCAGTAGAGCACCTCGCCCTGGCGCGGCGTCAGGCCGAGGCGCGTCAGTTCCGCGGGACCCGGCGGCGACTGTTCCTCGACGAGGTAGAGCACGGTGAGTGATTCCTCGCCCTTGGGCGTAAAACGGTGCAGTAGCAGGGCGCCCATCGGACCGACAAACCGCTCCACCCCCGCCAACTCGGGCGGAAGGCGGCCGGGCAGGTGTCGCGGCAGATGCTTGTGCAGCAGGTTGGCGGCGCGCCGCGTGTGGAAGACGATGCGGCCGTCCCGGTCGGTGACGAGCAGCGCCCGGTCGAGTGATTCCGCGAGCTGCGCCTCGGCGTCCAGCCGCAGGGTGACTTCCGCCTCGAGCTTTTCGTTCTGCTGCTGCAGGGCGAGCCGCGCGGCCCGCAGCGCGAGGTGGGTGCGCACCCGCGCCAGCACCTCGGGCGGATACACCGGCTTGTTGATGTAATCCACCGCGCCGGTCTCCAGGGCGCGGACCTTTTGCGCCGGATCGTCCACCGCGGTCATGAAGATGATGGGCAGGGCGGCCCACGCGGCGTGCCGGCGGATCTCCGCGCAGGTGGCGAAGCCGTCCAGGCCGGGCATGATCACGTCGAGCAACACCAGGTCCACCGGCTGCTGCATCAGCAGCTCCAGCGCCCGGGCGCCGCTCTCGGCCACCAGCACGCGCAGGCCCTCGGCCCCGAGCAATTCGAGGACCACGCCGAGATTGGCGGGGGTGTCGTCGACGACCAGGACGGTCACGGGCGGTTTCTTCATGAGGGCAGGGAGCGGAGCAGTTGGCGTGCCCGCTCAAGCTGGTAGCCGGCGGCGAGCTTTTCAAGCTGGTCGAGGAATGATGACGCATTCGGCTGCCGGCTCCGCGCGGCGGTCAGCGCGGCGCGCAACGCGGTCACGTCCCCGGCGTCGGCGGCGATCAGCAGGGATTGCACCAGGGCCGGATCAAGCTTGGCCCCGCCGTCGGCCGTCCCCGGGGTGGCGGCCGGCGCCCAGTTGAGCCCGAGCAGGCGCGTGAGCAGCCCGACGAGTTCGGTGACGGCAAAGGGCTTGGGCAGGAATTCATTGCTGCCGGCCCGCGTCGCGGCGTCGGCATCAAAGGTGAGCACCGAGGCGGAAGACAGCACGATCGGGAGGTGCGCCGTTTCCGGCCGGGCACGCAGGCGGCGCGTGAGCTCGAGGCCGTCGATGCCGGACAGCTTGACGTCGATGATTGCCAGGTCAGGCGGCGGCGCACCCTCCAGCGCGGCGAGGGCTTCCTCCGCCGAGACATGGGTCTCGCTGACAAAGCCCAGCGGGGCGAGGAGGTCGGCCAGCAGGTCGCGGTTGAGCTTCACGTCGTCGACGATCAGCACCCGGCGGGCCGGCCCCTCGTAACGGCCGGCGGGAAAGGGCGGGTGGCTCGTCCCGGTCGGGGCGTCCACGGCCGGCAGCGTCAGGGTGAAGTGGAACCGGCTGCCGGCACCCGGTGTGCTGGCTACTTGCAGATCGCCGCCGAGGAGCTCGACCAGCCGCCGGGTGATGACGAGGCCGAGCCCCGTGCCCGCCTCGCCGGCCGGCCGGCCGGCCGCTTGGGCGAAGGGTTGGAAAAGCCCGGCCAGTTCGGTCGCCGTGAGACCGACGCCGGTGTCGGTGACGGCGAAGGTCCAGGCTTCCGCCCCGGCGGATTCGACGCTCAGGCCCACGCGGCCCGTGCGGGTGAATTTCACGGCGTTGGACAGGAGGTTGTCGAGAACCTGCCGGAGTTTCTGCGGATCGCCGGTGACAAATTCCGGGAGCGATTCCGGCCGGCGGACGGCGAACGCGAGCCCCTTGGCCGCGGCGGCCGGCTCGTGCAGCGCGGCGAGTTCGTCGAGCAGCTGGCGCGGGTGGAACGGCGCGTCGCTGCGCTCGATGTGGCCGGCCTCGATCTTGGAGAAGTCGAGCACCTCGTTGATCAGGCGGAGCAGGTGCGTGCCGCTGGCGTGGACGATGTGGGCACGCTCGCGCTGCGGGCCGGTGAGGGCCCGGTCGTTGAGCAGCACCTGGGCGTAGCCGATGACGCCGTTGAGCGGCGTGCGCAGCTCGTGGCTCATGTGGGCGAGGAAGGTGCTCTTGGCGCGGTTGGCGGCCTCGGCCTCGTCGCGGGCGACGGCGAGCTCGGCGGTGCGGGCGTCCACGAGTTTTTCCAGGCGCTGCTGCTCGCGGCGGATCGCGGCCAACCGCCAGCGGATGTAGCCGACTACGCCGGCCAGACCGAGGAGGACGTAGAGGACATAGGCCTTCCGGGAACGTTGCCAGGGCGGGGCGACCGTGAAACCGAGTTGCGCCACCGAGCTGCGCGCGCCGGTGACGTCGATGGCGCGCGCCTCGAACGTAAACGGCCCGCCCTCCAGGTTCGTGTAACTGGCGCGCGGCGTCAGTGAGGGCTCCGACCAGGTTTCGCTGAAGCCAACGAGCCGCGTCTGGTAGCGCAGGCCGTCGAGTGCGCCGAAGTGCGGCGCGGCCAGATCGAAGACGATGGGTTCGCGGGAGTAGGCATAGCCGGCGGGTTTTTTTTGCGGCAAAGGGGTGACCGCCTGCCGGCGACCTTCGGCGGACACGGCCCGGATCAGGACCGGCCAGGCCGCCGCGGCCGCCGCGGTCGCCGCGAGATCGAGGCGCACGGTGTTGTTGTAGCCACGCGCCCATAGAATGTCGCCGTGGGCCCGCGGCTCGACCCACATGACGGCGGCGCCGGCGAAACCAATCTCCTGCAGCGCTTCGGGCGAGGCGGTTTTCCAGGTGGGGCGGCCGTCCGGCCCGGGCGTGAAGCGGCCGAGCGGCGGGGTGGCGATGAGCGTCGAGTCGCGAAAGGCCGACGCCCACGTGTCGCGGCCGCTCATGACGGTCGGCGTGAGCATCGGCGTGGTGCCGTCGGGCATGATGTAGCGGTCCTCGGGGAGAAAGGTGCGGGTGGCCGGGTCGAAACGGCGCGCGCCCTTGTCGGTGAAGAACACCGTGCCGGCGTGACCGGGCGTCACCGTGGTCCAGACGATCCCCTCCGGCAGGCCGTGCCCCTCGTGATACTGCTCGTAGGTGGCGCGGCTCCAGTCGGTGATGTCATCGGCCCCGGGCACGCGCCAGAAACCCCGGTTGTAGGTGGCGAGCCAGAGCGCGCCGTCGGCTTCAAGGATGGCGGTGTGGGCATCGCCCATGTCGGTTCTCTCGGCGAGTTTCCGCCAACCGGCCGCGTCATGCTGCACGACTGTCAGGCCGAGACCGCCGCCGATGTAGAAACGTCCGGGCCGCTTCGCCGACCGCACGAGCGCATAGGCGTTGTTGCCGGTGATGGGCACCAGCAGCTCCTCGCGGCCGTCCGGGCCGATGCGGTAGAGCCCGTCGCCGCACAACACGAGCAGCTCGCCGCCGTAGGATTCGAGGCCGAAGATGTGGGGCACGCGCTCGTTGATCCTGACAAAAACCGCGCCAGACCCGGGGACGGCGGGCGGTTCGAGCCGGTAAAGGCCGTCGTAGGTGCCGACGTAGAGCCGGCCGTCGTGCCGGCCCCAGATGTCGATCGTGCCCGGCGTCGGCCCGTTGGTGGCATCGAATACCGTGACGTTGCTCGCCAGCGACAACCGGGCCGCGCCGGAATTGTAGCCGAGCCAGAGGCCGCCTTCGTGGTCGGCGGCGAGGCTGATGATGGAATTGTCCGCCAGGCCCGAGGTGCGGTCGAGCCGCCGGCTGGTCTTGAGGTCGGGGGCGAGCAACACCAGGCCCTGGCCCGCCGAGGCGGCGGCGACGGTGCCGTCGGGCAGCGTCAGCATGTCGTTGAAGCGCACGGCGCGCGCCGTGTCATCGAGCAGGCCGGACAGGGGCTCCAGTTTTCGCGTTGCCGGGTCGAGGAGGTAGGCTCCGACGGAACTCAGGCAGAAAAGCGTGCGTCCGTCCGCCAGCACGGTCGAGACCAGCCGGCCCGGTTGCTTGAGCGGCTCCGTGGTGGGACCGTAGGGCACGAGCCCGGCCGGACCGAATTGCCGCAGGCCTTCGCCGGTGATGTGGGCGAGGACCTCGCCGCCGACCAGATGCAGGGAGGTGCGGCGGCCGTCGGGCGTGGGCCAGAAATCGCGCTGATTGCCCTTCACGCGCAGGATGCCGCGCGAGCCGGCGCAATAAACGGTGTTGTGCCAGACCAGCAGGCCGGTGGTGCGGCCCCACGGCTTCGCGGCGGCGGGCAGTTGCTCGCGGAGGGAATGATAGACCCGGCCGGCCGCCGGGTCGGGGGTGAACCAGCCGATCTCGTCGTTGCCTCCGGCCCAGATGCGTCCGTCGTCGCTGGTGGCCAGTTCATAAACCTGCGCCGAGGGCATCGAGTAATGCGTCCAGCGCGCCCCGTCGAACTCGATAATGCCTTCTTGGTTCGCCATGTAGATGAACCCGTGCGGCCCCTGCATGAGTCCGAACACCTGCGGATGGCCGCGGTATTCGGTCGGGCGGAAGTCCCGGATCGCGGGCCGGCCGCTCTCGGGGTGAAAAATGCCCAGGGTCGCGCGCGCGGGGTGGACCGCAAGCCACCACCCGGCGAGGCAAAGGAGAGGGAGCACCGGGCGTGGCCGCATGCGCCCAGTAGCTAGGGCGCACCGGGAAGCCGGTCAAATCCTCATCACGGATTATTAGGCTGGCGGCGTTGGCGAGGTCGTTCGGCGCACCTTTTTGACCGTCCGGCACTGCCCTGTTGCCAACGGTCACCGGGGTCGTATCTTTCCAGCCTTCCCCCTATGAAAAGACACACCCTCCTCCTCGCGACGGGCCTTGCGGCGCTGTCGCTCGCTTCGTTGTCCGCGGCCGAGCCGGCCGCGGGCGTGCCGGATCCTGGCTTCAGCATCGACAAGATGGACCGCACGGTCGATCCGCGCGTTGACTTCGCCAAGTTCGCCGCCGGCGGTTGGTATGCCAAGAACGAGATTCCCTCGGACAAATCCCGCTGGGGCGGCTTCAACGAGCTGGCCGAGCGGACCTGGGCCCAGGTCCGCGCCATCGTGGAGGAGTCGGCCGCCCATCCCGGCGCGCCCGGTTCGGTGCAGCAGAAGGTGGGCGACCTGTTTGCGTCGGCCACCGACACCGCCGCGATCAACGCGCTCGGCCTGAAACCCATCCAGGTGGAGCTCGATGCCATCGCGTCGGCCAAGACACTCGCCGAGCTTTTCGGCCCGGCCATGCGCATGCAGCTCGGAGTCGGCGGGCCGTTCTTCAGTCCGGCCTTCTTTGCCGACCAGAAACAGAGCGATAGCTATGGCTTCTACCTGTTCCAAGGCGGGATGAGCCTGCCGTCGAAGGAGTATTATTTCTCGGAAAAATTCGCCC
>JAQSDJ010000036.1 GCA_029945855.1 Lacunisphaera sp. | reverse complement strand
GGAGCGAAGAATCCAGCATGACGCGCGCCTGCGTTCGTGCCGATGGATTCTTCGCTCCGCTCAGAATGACATTATCGAGAATTTTTATCCACCGGGGCGGTGTTATTGGCGCCCTCCTTTCCCTTGCCGCCGGCCCGTTGGCCGCCGCGGAGAGCCCGCTCGCCGGCCCCTGGCGCTTCGACGCCAAGCGCAGCACCGAACTCAGCCCGTGGCAGGACTACACCCTCACCCTCGGCGTCGAGGGCGACCGCGTGACCCTCGCCCGCCAGCTCGGCGCCGGCCGCCGCGGCTTCGCCGACACGATGACCCTCGACGTGTCCCGGCCGGACAACGTCGTGCCCGTGACCATGTGGCCCGACAACCGCCACCTCGGCGCCTACATCAGCGGCGACCGCACCAAGCACGTCCGCGCCGCGTGGCTCGACGGCGGCCGCATTCTCCGGCTTTCCACCGACCTCGTCCTCTCCACCCAGCAGGGCGACCGCGCGGTCAACATCCTCAGCGACTACAAGGTCTCCGCCAACGGCGCCGTGCTCACCCTCACCGAGCTCCGCAGCACCCGCAACCGCCCCGTCGTTTACGTCTTCCACCGCGCCCCGTAGCTCCCGCCATGTCCGTTCCCCCTCTTTCTCGTTCTCCTTCTCTTGCTCGTTCTCTCGCCCTGCTGGCCGGCTGTTTCCTCGCCATCGCGGCCTTCGCCCAGCCCACCATCACCCAGGCCGCCCGCGCCCCGGCCACCGCCACCCTGATCCCCCTGTCCGAGAACTGGCGGATGGACGGCGACGTGCCCGTCCACGCCCTGCTCATCTCGCTGCAGGGCCTGGCCAACCGCACCGCCCCGCGCGTCTACCTCGAATATCCGAAAAACTGGCAGTGGGAGATCGTCCACCCGCTTGTCGGTTTTCTCGAAAAACGCCACGGCGTGAAGTTCGAGCGCCTCGGCCTCGATGACGCCGGCGCCGCGCTGGAGCGCTACGGTCAATACGCCCGGGGCGTCGTTGTCTGGGACAAACACGTCCGCTCCTCCCTCATCGTCGCCTTCACCATCGCCGGCGTCGAGGATCTCGTCGTCGTCAACGAGGATCAGCTCCCGCTCGCCGCCGCCCACGGCCTCAAGCCCGTCGTCGACCTCCGCGGCAAGTTCACCGGCCAGCCCGACCACGTCGTCTACCAGTGGGCCTATGAGCGCTACTTCGACCGCTGCTCGCGCGATTACTATGTCGTCATGGGCGGCCACGCCGGCGCCGAAATGCAGCCGGGCATCGCCGACTTCGGCATCCAGCAGCGCGCCTTCTTCACCGACCTCTCCGCCAACCCGCAGCACCCGGAGGAACTCGCCCTGCTGAACAAGATCCTCGGCCGGCAGAACCCCGCCAGCATCGTCCTCGGCTGGCATTCCTACGCCAAGGACACCGAGGGCCAGCACACCACGCTCGTCGGCAACTACGGCCTCATGATGGAAGGACTGCACAATCTCCCCAACGTCTCGTTCACCTCGCAAATCCCGCTCACCCCCGACTTCAAGTTCGCCAACAACCACCACGTGGCGCCGGCCGACACCCTGAAGGCAGAGCCCAAGGTCTATCTCTGCGCCGTCGCCACCGACTCCATGGGCATCGGCACCTGGACGAAACCCGGCCGCGGCAAGATCCCCTACACCTGGCAGGTCCTCATGAACTGGGTGTGGATGAACCCGCCCGCGCTCCAATTCTTCTACGAAGACAAGTTGCCCAACGATTACTTCATCGGCGGCCTCTCCGGCCCGGGTTATATGTATCCGAAATCGATTCCCGCCGACAAATTCCCCGCCCTCGCCGCCATCGGCCGCCGGCTCATGGCGCAGCTCGACCTCCGGGTCCTCGAGATCATGGACTACTCCGAGGGCAACCGCCATGTCGGCAACACCGACCTCCCCAAGGAACTCGTCGACCGCTACTACGCGGAATACCCCGACGCCCTCGGCTTCATCAACGGCTACGGCAGCGCTCGCACCTTCGACCTGCGCGATGGCCGGCCCTTCCTCAGCTACGAATACTACCTGTCCGTCGACCGGCCCGAGGACGAGGCCGCCGCCGACCTCGAGGAGCTCATCCAGCTCAACCCGGCGCGGCCCTACTTCCTTTTGGTTCACGTCCGCGAGAGCAACACCATCGAGAAGGTGGCAAACATCATCGGCCGCCTGAGCGAGCCCGTGGAGGTCGTCCCGCTCGACGTTTTCCTCAAGCTCGCCGCCGGCGCCAAGACCTACCGCACCTACCACCGGCTGCCCACCGACCCGGTGAACCTTAATCCGTAAAACCAATCTTCACCTGTAGGTCGGGCTTTATGCCCGACACGTCGGGGATAAACCCCGACCTACAATTCCGCCATGCGCCCGTCTTTCCTTCGTCTTTCCCTCCTTGCCTTCGTCCTGACGCTGTCCACCGCCCTTCCCGCCCCGGCGGCCGAGACGGGCAAACGCGCGCTTACGCATCAGGATTTCGACGGCTGGCGCTCCATTGCCAGCCAGGTGCTCTCCCGCGACGGCCGCTGGCTCGCCTACGCCTATATGCCGCTCGAGGGCGACGGCGACCTGGTCGTGCGGGAACTCGCCACCGGCCGCGAGCAGCGCGTGCCGGTCGGCGCCCTGCCGCCCCCGCCGTTGACCGCCGCCGAGGAGAATCCCGAGCGGCCCGCGCCCCGGCGCGAGGTCGGCATCACCTTCACCAGCGACAGCCGCTTCGTCGTCGCCACCGCCTTCCCCCCCCAGGCCGATATGCTGGCGGCCAAGCGCGCCAAAAAGAAGGCTGACGACCTGCCGAAGGAGGGACTCGTTGTCCTCAATCTCGCCACCGGCGCCACCGAGCGCATCGCTGCGGTCAAGAACCTGCAGATCCCCGCCAAGGGCGGCGCGTGGCTCGCCTACCTCAAGGAACCCGCCCCGGCCAAACCTGCGGACGGCGACACCGCCGCCAAGAAAAAGGAAAAGAAATACGGCACCGACCTCGTCCTCCGCGACCTCACCGCCGCCGCCGCCGAGCGCCTTTTCCCCAACGTCCTCGAATACTCCTTTGCCCGCGACGGCCGCACTCTCGTCTACACCGTCGCCTCGCGCACCGAGACGGAAAACGGGATTTACGCCGCCACGCCCGGTGATCCCACCGCCCCGGTGGCGCTCGCGGCCGGACCCGGCCGCTACCAGAAATTCGCTTGGGATCGCGCGCAGACCCAGGCCGCCTTCGTCACCGACCGCGCCGAACCCGACGCCCCGGCCCCGCGCTTCGCCCTCTGGCACTGGCCGCGCGGCACACCGGCCGCCGTGGAACTCATCGGCCCCGCCACCCCGGGCCTGCCCGCCGGTCATGGTGTCAGCAGCGACGCCACCCCCGCGTTTTCCTTCGACGGCGGCATCGTCTCCATCGGCACCGCGCCGGCCCCGACGGCCCCCGACGCACGCCTGGAGTCGCAACTCGACGAGGAAAAGGTCACCGCCGATCTCTGGCGCACCGCCGACGACTACATCCAGCCGCTGCAGAAGGTGCGCGCCGACCGGGAGCGCAAGCGTTCCTACCTCGGGGTCTATGATCTGGCCGCCCGGCGCTTCACCCAGCTCGCCGATCCCGCCCTCGCCACCGTCACCCTCACCGACGACGGCGCCCGCGCCTTCGGCCTCGACGACCGTCCCTACCGCCGGCGGTTCGACTACGAGAGCCTCGTCCAGGACCTGTATCTCGTCGATGCCGCCACCGGCACCCGCCGGCTCTGCTCCGCCAGCAACTCGAGGAAACGCAGGTCCACCTCCGCGTCGGGGGCGCTCCGTGGGGCTGCGGGCAGGGCTGTTGGCATGGGGAACCTGTGACAAATTGAAGCTAGGGCCTGGGCCATGCCATGTCAATCAGACGTTTAGGGGAGGCGCGCCGGCCGCCGGCGTGCATGGGTCCAGGGCCGATAATCCAGCTCCATGGCAGCAGTATTCGACCGACCCTCCCTGCGGCAGCGCGCCGCGCCGATGTTCCAGGGCTTCGACGGGCCGCTGGCCTTCGCCGTTTTCCTGCTGGCCTGCGCCGGCCTGCTGACGATGTATTCGTCGGGGTTCGACCATGGCACCCGCTTCATCGACCACGGCCGCAACATGCTGCTGGCCGGCTTCATCATGTTCGTGGTGGCGCAGGTGCCGCCGCAGCGGCTCATGAGTTTTGCGGTGCCGCTGTACGTGCTGGGCGTGGGATTGCTGATCGCGGTGGCCGTGTTCGGCATCACCAAGAAGGGAGCCCGGCGCTGGATCAACGTCGGCATCGTGATCCAGCCCAGCGAAATCCTGAAGATCGCCATGCCGCTGATGCTGGCCTGGTGGTTCCAGAAGCGCGAAGGGCAGTTGCGCCCGCTCGACTTCATCGTCGCCGGCCTGCTGCTGGTGGTGCCGGTGGGGCTGATCATGAAGCAGCCCGACCTGGGCACGTCGATCCTGGTGCTGGCGGCCGGCATGGGCGTGATCTTCTTCGCCGGCCTGTCCTGGAAGCTGATCGCCCCGCCGGTGGTGCTGGGTCTCGCTGCCGCCGTGCTGCTGGTCGTGTTCGAGCCGGCCCTGTGCGCCGACGGCTTCCGCTGGCCGCTGTTGCACGACTACCAGCAGCAGCGCATCTGCACGCTGCTCGATCCCAGCCGCG
>JAQSDJ010000035.1 GCA_029945855.1 Lacunisphaera sp. | reverse complement strand
CGAGGCGCAATCGTATACTTAACTAAGTATTACTAGTATCATGTATCAAAATGTGGTTTTAGGCAGCCAAGCCGCTGTAGGCCGCCTGCTTGCAGGCGCGAATGGGGCGCGAGCAAGCTCGCTGGCCCACCCCGAACCAGACAGGAGATACTCGGATATGCCCTAAGCCTGGACCCCGAGCGGGTGGAGGCCGTCCTCCATGTAACGCGGTCCGACTCTTGATGGATTCTTCACTTCGTTCAGAATGACCAACAGGGGTTTGGAGACACGCCTTGGGGGGCCTTGATTCGCGTTCATTCGCGTTATTGGCGGGCAACTGAATCCTTCCGGCTCAAGCCGATCGGGCCAAAGCAAAAAGCACCGCAACTTTCGCTGCGGCGCTTTTGCACACACACACCCAAAGTGAAAAATGTCAGGTGACGACGGGCTCGGGGACGGGTGCGGCCGGGGCTTTGGTCAGGCTGGCCTTGGCCTCCTCGAGCGTGTCGAGGAAGACCCAGTTGCGGGTGTCCTCGAAGCCCTTGCACTCGGCGATGATGTGCGGGTTGCCCACGAGGGTGAACTGGGTGCCGAGATCGCGGCAGGTCTGCATGGCCTGGACGAGCAGCTTGATCACGCCCATGTGGAGCGACTTGAGCGCATGCACGTCGATGACCGCCTTGTTGAGGCCGGCGTCGACCGCCTCGGCGAGCTTCTGCTTGAGATAGATGGAGATTTCCGCGAGCACGGCGGGCGAACTGTTCTCGGGCACCCGCATGATGAGGCACTCGTTTTCGGTCGAAAAATAGCGCTGGGAAGTGTCGAGGTTCATCGCCTTGGCGATCTTGGACTCGAGGTCGCCCACGTCGATCGGCTTGGTGATGACGGTGGTGAAGCCCACCGTCTGGGCCTGCTGCTGCGCGGCGGTCTCGGTCTTCACCACGAGGGCGAAGATGGGCGTGTATTTGTTCTTCACGTTCGCGCGGATGATGCGGAAGAGGGCGAAGGCCGAATCCTCGGGCAGGGAGAGGCTGACCATGATGAGGTCGGGCGGCGTCTTGGCGCAGTAGTCGATGGCTTCGCCCTGGGTGCTCACGCCGGTGATGTTCCAGGGCGTGTGCTTGAGGCCGTCCTTGATCTGCTGGATGATCGCCGGCTTGTCCTCGACGACGAGGATGGAGGCGGCGTCCAGGATGGAGCGGACCTTGGTCGGGGCGTCCGCCAGGGGCTTGAGCTCGATCACGCGGCCGGCCTTTTCGATGAGGACGTCCTCCTTGAAGGGCTTCACGAGGTAGTCCCGGATGCCGATCTTGGCGATCTTGAGCACGTTGTCCCGTCCGCCTTCGGCGGTGAGCATGATGACGGGGATGCCCTTGAGCTGCGGGTCGGACTTGAGCTTCGTGAGCATCTCGACCCCGTCCATCACGGGCATGGTGACATCCAGGAGGATGAGGTCGGGCATGTCCTTGGCGGCGACCGCCAGGCCCTCGACGCCGTTGGCGGCCTCGAGGATCTCGCAATCAAAGGGCTTGAAGGCTTTCCGCACGATGATGCGGACGGTTTTGGAATCGTCGACGGTGAGGATCTTGTTACGCATGGCGGCTCGGAAAGTTGGGTTCACTCGGTGCTTTTGAGCAGGATGTCGGTGACGATCTTGTCGCCACCGCAATCGAAGCGGTAGATGTAGCGCTCGGCGTCGGTGATGGATTCGACGCAGAAATTGCTGCCCCGGAGGATGGAGGGGATGGTGAGCTTGCAGGGGAAGCCGGCGTCGCAGAGGCCGTTCTTGAATCCGCCGACGCTCATGTTGGTGAGTTCGCCGATGGCGTCGTTCACGACCTCGTCACCGGCTTCGTCGATCTCGGCCTCGGTCATGCCGAGAAGCTGGCAGGTGGCGAGCCGGGCGAAGGAAGCGGGAAAATACAGGTAGATGAGGCCGTTGGCGTCGCCGAGGAAGCCGACCATGCCCACGATCTGGGCGATGGGCGCCTCGCCGGCCGCAGCCGGGGCGGGCGGCCAGCCCATGCCGTCGCTCTGGGTGGCGGAGGCAACGAGGGTGGTCGTGCGGCCGAGCATCGTCTTGAAGACGTCGCCGATGGCGCGGTTGATATTCTCGCGGATCAGTTGCTCGGAAAGTTCCAAGGTGGTGGACATGAGAGGGAGGTGGGGGGGCCGGGCCGTTCCCCGTTAATCGGCCCACGCCACGCCGACTTTACGTCATTCTTGACCAAAAATGGGGACTGCCGCCCCCGTCATTCCCACTTTCCCCAAGCTTCGGTGTCGTGCCACCCTTTTGATCCGGAGCGATTCAGTGGAGCACCCGCGAATAACGCGAATGGACGCGAATTAATGAGGAGTTTCCCCCGATCTCCTTGGTTTGGTGACCAACACCGTTCAGTGACTGCGGAAAAAGATGAATCTTGAAGGTTTAATATTCGCGCCGATTCGCGTTATTCGCGGGCAACTGCCTTGGTCCTCCCTCCGTCTGTATTCCTCTGCTCTCTCCGTGATCTCTGGGTTTTAAACCGGATCCTTTCAACCCAGAGTTCGCAAAGATCGCAGAGTCATCCAAATATTTTAACCGCTGATCAGCGCTCATTACCCGTCAGGGCGGGGTGAGGGGGAGCGGGCGAGTATGAAATATCCAAACTAGCCGGCGCTGTCCGTGCCGGCGTCGACCGGTGCGCCGGCCTCGCGGTATTCCTGCAGCTTGTTGCGCAGTGTCCGGATGCTGATGCCGAGCATTTCCGCGGCCTTGGTGCGGTTGTTGAGCGTGTGCGCGAGGGCTTCCTTGATGGCCTGTCTCTCCAGGGCGGCGATGGTCTGCACCCCGCCGGCGGCCGCCTGGTGGGCGGGGCCGGCCGCTTCCTCCACGGCCCCCGGCGGCATTTCAAAATCGAAGGGCGCGGTCGAGGTGAGCAGGGCCTCGCCGGACGAGCCCGATCCTTCCGGAGCCGGCAGGCCGAGCGCCGCCGCGGAGACCAGGCGGCCGGGCTCCGTCAGGATGACCGCGCGCTCGATGGTGTTCTGCAATTCCCGCACGTTGCCCGGCCAGCGGTAGGCCAGCAGGGCGGTGCGGGCGGATTCGGCGAAGCCCGCCACCTTGATGCCCTGGCGGCGGGACACGCGGGCGAGGAAGGCGTCGGCCAGCGGCTGGATGTCCTCCGGGCGCTCGCGCAGCGCCGGCACGTGCACGGGGAAGACGTTGAGCCGGTAATAAAGGTCCTGCCGGAACGAGCCGGCGTTGACGTGGCCGAGCAGGTTGCGGTTCGACGTGGCGATGATGCGGACATTGACCTTGATGGTGCGGTTGCCGCCGACGCGCTCGAATTCGCGTTCCTGCAGCACGCGCAGCAGCTTGGCCTGGAGGTTGGAGGGGATCTCGCTCACCTCGTCGAGCAGCAGCGTGCCCAGGTTGGCCAGCTCGAAGCGGCCCTCGCGCCGCTCGGTGGCGCCGGTGAACGCCCCGCGCTCATGGCCGAAGAACTCGCTCTCGATGAGATTCTCGGAAATCGCGGCGCAGTTGACCTTGATGAAGGGATTTTTCCGGCGGAGGCTGAGCCGGTAGAGTTCGCGCGCGACCATCTCCTTGCCGGTGCCGTTTTCGCCGGTGATGAGCACGGTCGCGTCGGTGGGGGCCACGCGCTCGATGATCTGGCGCAGGCGCAACATCACGGGGCTGCGGCCGACCAGGGCGCCGTCCTCCTCCCCGGTCTGGTCGCTGAGCAGCCGGTTGACCTGCACGAGCTGATGGTAGGTCTGCGCCTTGCGCAGGATGATGTCGATCTGCGAGGGCGTGAAGGGCTTCAGGACGTAGTCGAAGGCGCCCGCGCGCATGCAGGAGACCGCCGACTCGATCGAGCCGTAGCCGGTCACCATGACCACCAGCGGGCGCTCGGGCAGGGTGGCGAGCCGCTCGAGGAACTGCTGGCCGTCGCCGTCGGGCAGGCGGATGTCGAGCAGCACCAGGTCGAAGGATTCCCGGCCCAGGTGCACCTCGGCCTGCGCGAGCGTCTCGGCCGCCACGGCGATGAACTTTCGCCGGGCAAAGATCTCGCTCAACAGGTTCCGCACCACGGGCTCGTCTTCGATGATGAGGATTTTTTCGAGTGACATCAGGCGGGCGGGGTGGAACGACGGGCGATCATTGGGCGTGGCGATGATCTGAATCCATCACAAGCCGCCCGGAGTCGCGCGGCGAGGCAAACTTTGCGGCATATTTTGCCTAAAGTTAACCGTGCTTTGGCCGATTAAGATGCAGCCCAAGCCATCCCCATGCACACCCGCTTGCTTTCCTTCCTTTCCGACTTTCACAACGCCCTGCTCGCCGACGACCCCGCCCCCGCGGACGGCGGCAGCTGGGCCTGCGGCCGCATGGTGAACTACCAGCTCGGCCTCGCCCGGATGACGCTGGCCGTGAACCTGCCCACCGGCGGTCGCGAGGACCGCGGCACGGTGATGCTCCAGTCTTATGCGCTGGCGGACGGCACGCCCTGCCTCAAGGCCGTGCTGGGCTGGATCGGCCGGGAAAAGAACCAGGACCGATCGATTTACGCCCGGCCGGATGTCGATTGGCGGCGCGAAGCCCGCCAGATCGCCGCCGAGTGGATGGCCGGCCCGCCGGCGCCGGCCGCGGACTCCGGAAATTATCAGACGGCCGGGGCCGCTGCAGCCTCAAGCCTCGCCATTTGAGGCAATATCCGGGGTGCATGGGGGTATCCTTGCGGGTTAGGGCGGTTTCAATAATTCACTGCCCCGTTTTGTAGGTCGG
>JAQSDJ010000034.1 GCA_029945855.1 Lacunisphaera sp. | reverse complement strand
CCATCAGTCAATCCCCGAACGGTGGTCTCCTTTCAACTGCATGGATACGGCTAAGGCGGGCCCGCTCCCGAAAAGCCAGCCCGGTTTAGGTCTCGCATTGGACCGGGCGGCACCCGGCGCTCAGCCTTTCAGTGTCAGCTTCAGCCCGACGATGCCCGCGACAATGAGCACCATGCAGGCGAGCCGCGCGGCCGTGGCCGGCTCCTTGAACAACACGATGCCGGCGATGGCGGTGCCCACGGCGCCGATCCCGGTCCAGATCGCGTAGCTCGTGCCGAGCGGCAGGACCTTCACCGCCTGCGCGAGGCACCAAAAACTCGCGAGCATCAGCAACACGGTGATGACGCTCGGGCGGAGGCGCGTGAAACCCTCGGAGTATTTCAGGCCGACGGCCCAGGCAATTTCGAGCAGGCCGGCGATGATGAGCCAGATCCAGGACATGTTGGATGCAACCAGACCACGGATTACCCGGATGGGCACGGATAAAATCCAAGCCCCGGCAACCACGAAGGACGCGAAGCATCGCGAAGCCCCCGCCGACCGCCGCCATTTTCGCGAAACTTCGCGCCCTGCGCGGTTCCAGCCGGTTGCCCGGGAAAACGGCGCGCCAAGGCCCTACTCCATTCGGAGCAAATGCCCCGTTCAACTTTCGCGCAGCGTCCGGCAAGGCATGCGCAGTCCCGCCGCACCCCCCGCAGTATCATCTGGGCAAACACAACGCCTGGTCCGCCGGCCACCCCTGCCGTCGCCCCCTCCGCCCACCCACGCCATGATCGCCCCCGCCCGTCCGAAACCCTTCCTCCAGCCCGAGTATTGCAAAGGCTGCCTCCGCTGCATCGACGCCTGTCCGCGCGACTGCATCACCCCCGGCACCACGATCAACCCCGCGACCGGCCTCGTGCCCGTCGAACTCCACCTGGAGAACTGCAACGGCTGCTCGCTCTGCATGCAGGCCTGCCCGGAACCCTACGGCCTCCGCCCGGAGACCGAGCACCTGACCGATCCCCGCGATTTCGAACTGGAGGATCCCGCGCAGATCTTCGGCCGCAAACAGGTTCCCGGCGTCCCCCCGGTCGACCTGCCCGATGATTTTGTCCCATTGCCCGCCTGCGAGCCGCTGGTGCTCAAGGGCAACTACGCCTCCGCCGTCGGCGCGCTGCTGGCCGGCTGCCGGCACGTGTTCGGCTACCCCATCACCCCCAGCACCGAGGGCGCGGAGCTGATGGCCAAGATCCTCCCCAAGATCGGCGGGCACTTCATCCAGGCGGTCAGCGAGGTCGCGGCCGTCAACATGATGTATGGCGCCGGCGGCGCCGGTGTCCCGTGCATGACCTTCACCAGCGGCCCGGGCTTCAGCCTCATGCTCGAGGGCGTCAGCTACATGATCGGCGCCGAGGTCCCTGGCGTGTTCGTCAACATCATGCGCGGCGGCCCCGGCCTCGGCAACCTCGGGCCCGAGCAGGCGGACATCAAGCTCGCCTGCCGCGGCCTCGGCCACGGCAACACCCACGCCATCGTCCTCGCCCCCGGCACCCCGGAGGAAATGCTCACCCTGACGATGCGCGCGTTCGAGCTGAGCTTCCTCTACCGCAACCCGGTCGTGATCCTCGGCGACGGCTTTCTCGGCCAGATGACCGGCGTCGTGCACCTGCCGGCCACGCTGCGCAAGCCCGGCCTCCCCGCCTGGGCCGTCAGCGGCGACCGCGCCCACCACCTCAACCTCATCTGTTCCATCCACCTCTCGGAGGACGACCTCGAGGCGCACAACCGCAAGCTCAACGCCAAATACGCCCTCATTTCCTCGCAGGAACAGCGCTCGGACACCTTCCACTGCGAGGACGCCGAGGTGCTCGTCGTCGCCTGCAACACCCCGGCCCGCATGGCCAAGGGCGCCGTCGAGGCCGCCCGCGAACACGGCGTCAAGGCGGGCCTCTTCCGCCCCATCACCCTCTGGCCTTTCCCGGTCGACGCCCTCAAGGCCATCCTGCCGCGGGTCTCCCGCCTCGTCATCGTCGAGGGCAGCCCGGGCCAGCTGGAGGACGAGCTCCGGCTCGCGCTCAGCCACGCCGGCCTCGTGCCACCACCCATCACACCCGTCCAGCATTACGGCGGCGTCCTGCCCTCGCAGAACGAGATCCTGAATGCGATCATTTCAAACCAAGGGGTGCGGTCATGAGCAACGTTTTCTACGAGAATTTCCAGCGCCACGCCCACGGTGAGGGCCTCAAGGGCCACAGCACGCACTACTGTGCCGGCTGCGGCCACGGGGTCGTCCACCGCGACCTCGCCGACATCATCGAGCAGCTCGGCCTGCAGGACCGCACCATCCTCGTCAGCCCCGTCGGCTGCTCCGTGTTCGCGTTCTACTACTTCAACGTCGGCAACACCCAGGCCGCCCACGGCCGCGCCCCCGCGGTCGCCCTCGGCCACAAGCTGGCCAACCCGAACGCCGTCGTCATCTCCTACCAGGGCGACGGCGACCTCGCGTCCATCGGCCTCGCCGAAACCATCTCCATCGCGCAGATGGGCCTGCCGATCACGGTCATCTTCGTGAACAACGCCATCTACGGCATGACCGGCGGCCAGCTGGCGCCGACCTCGCTCATCGGCCAGCGCACTTCCACCAGCCCGGAAGGCCGCACCCCCGCCATGGGCCAGCCCCTTAAGATGGCCGAGCTCATCGCCTCGCTCGACGGCCCCGTCTACGTGGAGCGCGTCGCGCTCTACGACGCCAAGAACCGCGTAAAAGCCCGCAAGGCCATCACCAAGGCCATCAAGCTCCAGGAGGAGGGCCGCGGCTACGCCTTCATCGAGATCCTCAGCGAGTGCCCCACCCACCTGAAGCTCACGCCGGTCGAGGCGGAGCAATGGATCAAGGAAAAGATGGAGCCGGTCTTCCCGCTCGGCGTGAAGAAGGACCTCGTCCGCGAACCCTGGTTCAATCCCCCTGCCCCGAGCTACGAGCCTGAGAAGATTTTGGGCTACTGCGGCGCCGACCCGGCCACGGGTCACCGTGAGCCGGCCATCTGGCCCGCGCACCTCGGCAAGCGCGACCTCAGTCTCAAGCTCGCCGGTTCCGGCGGCGACGGCGCCCAGACGGCCGCGCTGCTGCTGGCCCGCGCCGCCATCGAGCTGGGCTTCGACGCCACCCACATCCCGAGCTACGGCCCCGAGAGCCGCGGCGGCACCTCCTACGCAGACGTCCACATCGCGGCCTCGGAGGTCCTCAACCCGGCCTCGCCCGCGCCCGACATCCTTGTCGCGTTCAACGCCCCCAGCCTCACCAAGTTCGCCGGCTCCGTCTGCGAGGGCGGACTCATCATCTATGACAGCACCCTGATCACGGAACCCGGCCCGATGCCGGCCGGCCGGCGCGTGCTGGCTGTGCCGTTCTCCCGCCTGGCGGCCGAACTCGGCCGGCCGGTCGTGAAAAATGTCGTCGCCCTCGGCGCCCTGCAGGCCGCCTCCGACCTGCTGCCCGCCTCGGCGATGCTCGAAACCCTGCGCCATGTCTTGAAGGACAAGGCCGCGCTCATGCCGCTGAACGAGGCCGCCTTCGCCGCCGGCCAGCAGGCGGTCGCCCCCGCCGTCGCATGACCCAGCCCGTCTTTGTCCACGAGGCCGAGGCCTACGCGCTGTTGCAGCGCGCCGGCCTGCGTCCGCCGCGCCACGGGCTTGAGGGCGGACCGCTGCCGTTCGAGGCCGGCGAACCCGTGGTCGTGAAGGGACTGGGCGAAAATGTCTGGCACAAATCCGAGCTCGGGGCCGTGCATTTCCTCCCCTTCGAAAAACAGAGCGTGGCCGACGAGTTCAAGGGCATGCACCAGCGCCTCGACGCGGGCGGCCACCGCTGGATGGCCGGCCTGGTCTGCGAGCAGATCGACATCGCCGGCTGCCCGCACCTGCCCTCCGAGGCGTTCGTCTCGCTCTCCCGCGGCGAGGCCGGCTGGACCATCCTGTTTGGCTTCGGCGGCATGCAGGCCGATGCCCTGGCGGAACTCGCGCCGCCGCTGCGCTGGCCGCTGGCGTTCACCACGGCCGACCAGGCGCTCGCCGAACTGGAAACCCACCTGCTCGGCCGCATCTGGCTGGGCCGGTTGCGCGGCACCAAGGAACTCACCGACCGGGCGACCCTCTCGGAATTCCTAAAATCACTCTGGGCCCTCGCGAAGGTGGCCGAGTCGGAGCACCTCACCCTGCTGGAATTGAACCCGGTGGCGCTCGACTCCGAAGGCATGCCGCGACCGCTCGATGCCGTGGGCACCCGCGGTCTGCATCCCGCGGCCCGCCTCGCCCCGCCCGCCGGTTTTCTACCGGCCCTCGTCGCGCCCAAGCGCATCGCGCTGGCCGGTGTCTCCGCCAAGGAAGGCACGGTCGGCCGCCTCATCCTCGACAATCTCAGCCATTACCCGCTGCCCGCCGCCGACCTTGTGATCATCAAGCCCGGCCAGGACGAGATGCTCGGTCATCCGTGCCTGCCCGACGTCGCGGCGCTGCTGAAAAACCCGGTCGATCTTCTGATTCTCGCCCTGCCTGCTCCGGTTGCATTAGTTGTGTTTTGCAAGCTGATTGAGCAGGGGGGAGGAGCTGGTGCCGTCGCCCTGACCTGCGGCGGCATCGGAGACGGGGCCGACACCGCTGGTATCGGCGTTCAACTCACCCGGGCCTTGTGTGTGGCCCGGACGGGTGGGCGCTGGACCCCGGCGGTGTTCGGCCCAAATTTTCTCGGCCACTGGGTCCCGGCCCGGCGGCTCA
>JAQSDJ010000033.1:40186-70695 GCA_029945855.1 Lacunisphaera sp. | reverse complement strand
ACCTTGCCGTCCTGCTCGACCCAGAGGCCCGGGGCGGTGCCGTTGGCGTTGGGCAGCACCTCGCCGCGCTCGAAACGGTAGGCCTGCTTGAGATTGTTGGCGGTGGGGGTGCGGCCGAACTTGGCGAACCGGTCCTTGATCGCCTGTTCGCTGGCCGGGTCGAACACCAGCTTCTGACCCAGCGCCTCCGCCAGCACCTCGCGCGTGCGGTCGTCGCAGGTGGGCCCGAGCCCGCCGGTGGTGATGATCACGTCGGCCTGCGCCCAGCTCTCGCGGAACTGCCTGGCGATGACCTGGGCCTCGTCGGAAATGGTGACATTGCGGGCCAGCTGCACCCCGCGGCGGCCCAGCTCGGCACCGATCCACGTCAGATGGCCGTTGGCGGTCAATCCCAGGAGCAGCTCATCGCCCAAAGTGAGCAGTTCGTAGCGCGGCGCGGCGCGGCGCGGGGTGGAGGTTTCCGGGATGACCATGGGTGTGAAGGGCGGCAACCTACTGCGTTTTTTATAAAATGCCAGCCGGCTGATTCACCGCGGTCAGCCCCAGCATTGAGCATCTCCGATAGAAGAGACGCGGGGATCGGTAGGGCGAATCCTCCGGATGAGCCGGGGCCGCCGCGGCTCGTCGGGACGACTCGCCCGACCAAGCCGGCCAACCGGCGTTGCCGCCGGCGGGTTTTTGTGCTTTTTAGCGCCTCTTCGTGGCCACCCACTCTTCAGCCTTAAAGGAAAAGGTCCGCGCCCTGCCGGACGGTCCCGGCGTCTACCTGATGAAGGACCGGCTCGGCCGCATCATCTACGTCGGCAAGGCCAAGAGCCTGAAGAAACGCGTGTCGTCCTACTTCCAGCCCGGCCGCGACCGGGCGCTGCGCCACCAGCCGAAGATCCGCACGCTGATCGAGATGAGCGAGGACCTCGAGATCCTCGAGGTGAAGTCCGAGCCCGAGGCCCTGCTGCTCGAGGGCAAGCTGATCAAGCAGTGGCGGCCGAAATACAACACCGACTTCACCGACGACAAGCGCTTCCTCCTCGTCCGCATCGACCTCGAGGCCGAGCTGCCGCGGTTCGTGCTGACGCGCTTCAAGAAGGACACCCGCTCGCGCTACTTCGGGCCGTTCGCCCACTCGGGGTTGTTGCGGAAGACCCTCGCGACGATGCGGCAGAAATTCGGCGTGATGCTGAACGACACCAACCCGAAGAAGATGCCCGACGGCAGCTGGCAGCTCTACGACGACGTGCGCGCCGAGATCTACGGCTGGCCCAACACGGTGACCGCCGCGGAATACCGCGAGCGCGTCGAGGCGGCGTGCGACTTCCTCGACGGCAAGAGCCGCGAGTGGCTGGCCTCGCTGCGGGCGGAGATGTCGGCCCGCGCGGCGAAGCAGGAATTCGAGAAGGCGGCGGAACTGCGCGACGTCGTGCTCGCGCTCGAGCGCACGCTGGCCAAAACACGGAAGTTCACCCGCGACCTCACCAAGCTGCAGCCCAACCAGGCCGCGCTCAAGGAACTCCAGGGCTCGCTCGGGCTGGCCGCGCCGCCGGTGCACATGGAGTGTTTCGACATCTCCCACATCAGCGGCACGTTCGTCGTCGCCTCGATGGTGCATTTCACCGACGGCCGGCCCGACCGCGACCAATACCGCCGCTTCGCGATCAAGAGCTTCATCGGCAACGACGATTTTAGGGCGATGGAGGAGGTCGTGTCCCGCCGCTATCGCCGGCTCATCGCGGAGCAGAAGCAGTTTCCCGATCTGGTGGTCATCGACGGCGGCCGCGGCCAGGTCGGCGCCGCGCTCAAGGCCTTCGTCGGCCTGGACTGCCCGCCGCCCGCCATGATCGGCCTCGCGAAGAAGGCCGAGACCATCATCTTCCCCGACGCACGCACGCCCTTGAACCTGCCGCTCGGCAATCCCGGCCTCGGCCTGCTGCAACGGCTCCGCGACGAGGCGCACCGCTTCGCCAACACCTACAACGCCGACCTGCGCTCGCGGAAGATCCGGGAGAGCGTGCTCGACGACTGCCCCGGCCTCGGCCCGAAGCGGAAGGTGGCCCTCCTCGCCCACTTCGGCTCGATCGAGAAACTCCGCGCGGCCTCCGTGGAGCAGATCGGGGAGGTGGAAGGCTTCGGCAAAAAAGCCGCGGCGCAGCTGCACGGTTTTCTGCACGCGCCGTGAGTTGTCCGCGGGCGGGTCGCCCGCACTCCAGCTCCAACAGCTAATGGAGCGACGGCGACCTCGCCGTCGGGCATCGCGTTTCCCCTCTGGCATGCGCCTGCCTCCGGATGTAAAGTGGCGCCAGCCCCGAGGACAAAACCATGAATTCACCCCAATGCGGTCTGCGTGTGGCCGGCGCGCTCTTCGGCCTCGTTTCCCTGGCGCAGTTGCTGCGCCTGTTGTTCGGCGTCCAGATCGTGGTGGAGGGCAAATATCCCGTGCCGCTGTGGCCGAGCGGTGTCGCCTGTGTCGTCACCGGCCTGCTCGCGTTCTGGCTGTGGCGCCTGGCGCGGTCCGCGGACGCGCCGACCGCGAACTGACCCGGCTTGGTGCGGCGTCTCGTGAATATTCTTCGGTTGTAGGCCGGGCTTTACGCCCGACAACGGGCTCGTGTCGGGGATCAACCCCGACCTACAGCACACGAACTTTGCCAGGTTATCTCCGGAATATCCCGCTCAGTTGAGCCGCACGATCGCGAGGTTCAGCGCGGTGGCGAAGCTGACCCAGAGCAGATACGGCAGCCACAGGGCCGCGGCGAGGCGGTCGACCCGCCACAGGCCGCGCTGCAACCAGATGAGCACGCCCCAGAGGATGACGATTTCCACCAGCGCCCAGGCGGGCTGCTTCAGCCCGAAAAAGAGGACGGACCAGAGCGCGTTGAGTCCGAGCTGGACGAAATAGCCGTTCACGAGCGCCGGCACAGCCGGGGCGCGGGTGCGCCACGCCCGCCAGATCGCGAGGCCCATCAATATATAGAGAGTGGTCCACACCGGACCGAAGAGCCAGGCGGGTGGATTCCACGACGGCTTGGCCAGCAGCGGAAACCAGGTGCGGACGTTCGGAAACGTCGCCGCCGAGCCGATGGCGCCGGCGGCGCCGGCGGCGAGGATGAAGAGGGCGAGGGCCAGCCACGGGCGTATCTTTTGATTGGTGAGCATGGTGTTACTGGCGCAGCCGGACGATGAACCCGAGCACGCGGTCCGGCAGGAGCCATTTCAGGCAGAGGAAGAATTTCGCGTGCAACGGGCCGTTGTAGCGCGGCGCGGGGTTGTCGGACGTGAGCGCCTTCTCAACCAGCCTCGCAATGTCGTCGGGCACGCCGGCGACGAGCCGCAGCTTCTTATAACCGACACGGAAGCCCTCCAGATAGGGCGTGTAGGGGCCGGCGTTATCCGTGTATTGGTCCGACGCCTTGCTCGCGGCGTCGATGAATTCCGTGAGGATGAAGCCCGGCCGGATGAGCGTCACGCGGACGCCGAAGGGCTTCAACTCGCCGCGCAGGCCGTCGGTAAGGGCCTCAAGGGCGTGCTTGGTCGAGTCGTAGATGCTGGAGAGCGGGCGCGCGATTTTTCCCGCGACGGAGCCGATGTTGACGATGCAGCCGGTGCCGCGTTCGCGCAGGTGCGGCAGCACGAGCTGCGTGAGCGCGATGAGGGAAAACACATTGGTCTCGAAGTTTTTCCGGATGGCGTCGACCGGCACGATCTCGACCGGGCCGCGGGTGCCGTAGCCGGCGTTGTTCACGAGGGCGTCGATCCGGCCGAATTTGCCGAGCGTCGCGGTGACGAGATGCCGGCGGTCGGCGTCGCTGGTCACGTCGCCCGCCACGGCGAGCACGCTGGCGCCGGCCGGATCGAGTGCTTGGGCGAGCGCCTGCAGTTGCTCCGCCCGGCGCGCGGAGATGACGACCTTCGCCCCGCCCCGGACCAGCCGGCGGGCCGTGGCCTCGCCGATGCCCGAGGAGGCGCCGGTGACAATAACCACCTGTCCAGTGAGCGCGGGCATGGGTCAGTTTTTAACCACAGATGCACACCGATGGACACGGATGACCGAAATCGCCCGGTCAGATTCTGATCCGTGTTTATCGGTGTCCATCTGTGGTTGTTCCCCGGTTCGGTTTACTGCGAGTCGTAGATCTGCACGCGCGTCCAGAAGGTCTTGTATTGCTCCACGAAAGCAAGATGGAGCGGGTCGACCTGGTAGGCGTCGTGCGCGGCGACATCCGGGCAGATGACGATGAGGGCCACGTCATAGCTCGCGTCGACTACCGGGCGATTCCCGGTGGCGGCGGGGACCCCGACCTCGACCTTGGCCGCCGCCTTGATCCGGATGAGTGTCTCGACCCCGCGGCGGAAATCCGCGCGCTGAGCGGCCGTGAGCTCGGGTTTCAGCCAGAAATACACACAGTGATAAAGCATGATTGGGGCAGCAGAGCCAATTGGCCCGGGGTTGTCGAGTGCGCGGGATTAACGCCAGGTTCACGATTTTTGTCACTGCATCGGCGGGTTTTCGTCCTAAGATCATCTTCCTTGGAACGTCTGACCGGACAAACCCCTCTGTTAAAACCATGAAAACATCCCGCCTCCTGCTCTCCCTCGGTCTGCTGTCCTCCGTGCTCCGGCTTGGCGCCGCGCCGGTCGACTCCACCATTTCCGCCGTCACGGTCTACACCGACCGGGCGGTCGTCACGCGCACCGCCTCGGTCGAGCTGGCGGCCGGCACCACGGAGCTTGTCTTCGCCAACCTGCCCCAGGCGCTCAACGAGCGTTCGCTCCAGGTCAGCGGCCGCGGCACGGCCCAGGCGCTCATCCTCGACGTCAGCGCGAGGCAGACCTTCGTGGATTTCACGCCCAACGCCCGCGTGAAGGAACTCGAGGACCTGCTCAAGGGCTACGGCAAGCAGGTGCGCGGGCTCGACGACCGCACGAACCTCCTCAACGCCCAGCAGGCCTCGCTCGACCGCATGGAGACCGCGTTCTTCACCGCCCCGACCAAGGACGTGCCCCGGCCCGACCTCGCCCAGTTCACCAACTCGCTCAATTATCTCACCGAGCAGAAGGGCAAGCTCGCCACCGAACGCGCGGCGCTCGACGAGCAGCGCGAGGAGCTGCAGAACAAGATCAACACCGCGCAGCAGCAGCTCAACGAACTGCGCGGCGCCGGCGGCAAGGCGTTCAAGACCGTCACCGTGCGCGTGTCCGCCCCGGCCGCCGGCTCGCTCGACGTCGCCCTCGCCTACACCGTCCCCGGCGCCAGCTGGGCGCCCAGCTACGACGCCCGCGTGCTCAGCACCGAGCGCGCCGTGGCCCTCGGCTACTTCGGCATCGTCCGCCAGAACACCGGCGAGGATTGGAAGAACGTCATGCTCACCCTCTCGACCGCCCGCCCCGGCCTCGGCGGCGCCGCGCCGGCGCTCGGCGTGTGGAACTTGGATGTGTTCAACCCGATCGCGCTGCGGCAAAAGGCGGAGATGGAGGGTCGCCAGAACATGATGGCCAAGTCCGTCCGGGAAATGTCGGCTCCCGCCGCGATGGCGACCGGCGGCCTTGCTGACATGGCTGCTGCACCCGAGGAAAAGGACGCCGAGATGGCCAGTGCCACCATCGAAGCCGGCGCCACGAGCGCGTCGTTCAAGATCGCCGTCGCCTCCTCCATCCCGAGCGACAACTCCCCGCAGAAGGTGCCGGTCACCTCGGCCAAGTTCACCGCCACCCCGGAATACAACACCACGCCCAAGCGCCTCGCGACGGCCTACCTGACGACCAAGGTCTACAACAACTCCGAGTTCCCGCTGCTCGCCGGCGCGATGAACGTGTTCCTCGACGGCACCTTCGTCGCCACCAGCTCGCTCCGCACCGTGATGCCCGGCGAGAAGTTCGACCTCGCGCTCGGCGCCGACGAGGGGATCAGCGTGAAGCACAAGCGCGTGACCCGTTTCGCCGAGGACACCGGCCTGACCAACTCCGGCCGGCGCATCACCTACGAATACCTCATCACGATCCAGAACAACAAGAAGACCGCCGAGCGCGTGATCGTCGCCGATCAGGTGCCGCTCTCCAAGAACGAGAAGATCGTCGTGAAACTCCTCTCGCCCGACGCGAAGGACGTGAAGCCCACCGACGAGGGCCTGCTCAAGTGGTCGCTCGACCTGAAGCCCGGCGAGAAGCGCGAGCTCACGGTGAAGTTCGCCGTCGAGTTCGACAAGGAAGTCAACGTAACCGGCCTGGAACCCTGAACGCCTTATGCCCGCCGGCCCCCTGACCCTCCTCGTCGACAACGGTTCGCTGGAACCCGCCGCCACCCTCGCCCTGCGCAAGCTGGCGTCGCGGCTGTGCGGCCGGCTGGGACAAAAGGTGGAGCCGGTGTCGCTGCTACATTCCTCGGGCATCGACCCGAAGCTCATCGGCGGCTCGCCGGCCAAGCTGCTGCTGGCCGCCATGGAGCGCCGGCTCGCGGCCAACCGCCCGGAGTTCACGATCATCCCGCTGTTCTTCGGCCCGAGCCTCGCGCTGACGGAATACATCCCGGAAAACATCGCGCGGCTGCGGGAGAAACATCCCAAGCTGAAGGTCTCGATGGCCGCGCCGCTCTTCACCCGCGGTGACGAGCGTCTTGCCCAGATCCTCGAGGAGCATGTCCTGGCTCAACCCGGCGCGGAACCCGCCCGCGTGGCGCTGGTGGACCATGGCAGCCCGGTCGCCGCCGTGACCGCGGTGCGCAATGAGCTTGCGCAGCAGCTGGCGGCCCGGCTCGGTGCGCGCGTCATCGCTGTGGCCCCGTGCAGCATGGAGCGCCGGCCGGAGCCGGCCTATGACTTCAACGAGCCGCTGCTCGCCGGCTTGCTGGACACCGCGCCGTGGAACGAGGGCCGCGTGATCGTCGCGCTGCAGTTTTTGTCGCCGGGCCGGCACGCCGGGAAGGACGGCGACGTGGCGAAGATCTGCCGCGCCGCCGAGGCGAAGCACCCCAAGCTGAAGACCAGCCTGACGAAGCTCATCGGTGAGCACCCGCTGCTGATCGAGATTTTGGCGGACCGCTGGCGCGAGGCGAAGCCGCTGGCGTAAGTTGTAGGGCGGGATCGCTGATCCCGCCACCGTTCGAATACTTCGCCCCACTCGCGGCGGGATCTGCGACCCCGCCCTACAGGCCCACCGCCTGCGCGTGCAGCTGCGGCAGCTCGGCGGCAAAGGTCGACAGGCGCACGACCTCGCCCACGACGACGAGCGCAGGCTGGCCCACGAGACCGGCGGACAGTTTTTCGGCGTCACGCAGCGTGCCAACGAGGATTTTCTGCGTTGGCCGCGAAGCTTCGCTGACGACGGCGATGGGCATGTCGTCCGCCATGCCGTGGTCGAGCAGGTTGCGGGCGATCTCCGGCAGCCGGCGCACGCCCATGTAGAAACAGAGGGTCGCGCGGAGCTGGGCGAGCGCGCCCCAGTCGAGCGCGTTGGTGTTGGCCGCGCATTGGTGGCCGGTGACGAACACTACGGCCGACGAAAAATCGCGGTGCGTCAGCGGCAGGCCGGCGGCGGCGCTGGCCGCGGTCGCGGCTGTCACCCCCGGCACGATTTCATAAGGAATGCCCGCCTCGCGGAACGCCTGCATCTCCTCGCCGGCGCGGCCGAAAATCAGCGGGTCGCCGCCCTTGAGGCGCACGACTTTCTTCCCGGCGCTGGCCAAGGCGACGAGCAGGGCGTTGATCTGGCCCTGGGTTGCACTGTGACAACCGGCGCGTTTGCCGACGAAATGATGTTCGCAACCAGGCGGGCAATGCTGGAGCAGGTCGCGGTTGACCAGGTCGTCGCACACCACGGCCTCGGCCTGCTTTAAAATCATTAACCCACGCACAGTAATAAGATCCGCAGCTCCAGGCCCGGCTCCAACGAGCCAGACGAATCCGGTTCTTGACTGTGCGGCGTTATACATAAGTTCTTTAGTCACTATGACAACAAATAGACTTTACGCCCTTTGAGCAGGAATCAAGCCTTCACTGAGTCATGTCCGACGATCCCACCACCCTTTTGAGCAAGAACGAGGTTCTCAAGCAGAACGACCCCCTCCTCGCGGGCACCATTGCCGCGACCCTGGCCGATCCGACCACGGATCGCTTCACGGAGGACGACACCCAGTTCCTGAAATTTCACGGCATCTACCAGCAGGACGACCGCGACCTGCGCAAGGCCGGCAAGAAGTTCATGATGATGATCCGCAGCCGCATCCCGGGCGGCGTCATGACGGCGGCGCAGTGGATCACCTTCGACGATCTCGCGACGAACTACGGCAACAACACCCTGCGCGTCACCACGCGCCAGTGCATCCAGTTCCACGGCGTCCTGAAGTCCGGCCTCGGCGCGCTCATCAAGCAGATCCACGAGTCGCTGCTCTCCACGCTCGCGGCCTGCGGCGACATCAACCGCAACATCACCGCCTCGCCCACGCCCGCCCACACGAAGGTCCGCGAGCAGGTCTACGCCGACGCCCTGCAGTCCGCCCTCGCCCTCGCGCCCAAGACCAAGGCCTACCACGCGATCTGGCTCGACCATGTCCAGCTCGACCTCGCCGAGCCCGAGCACAAGGCCTTCGTCGACCCGCTTTACGGCCCGACCTACCTGCCGCGCAAATTCAAGATCTCGTTCGTCGTCCCGCCGGTGAACGACATGGACGTCTTCACCAACGACCTCGGCTTCATCGCCATCACCGAGGGCGACCAGCTCGTCGGCTACAACGTGGCGGTCGGTGGCGGCATGGGCCGCAGCCACGGCAACGTGCAGACCTTCCCGCGCCTGGCCGATGTCATCGGTTTCGTCGCGCCCGAGCACGTCATCGAGATCGCCAAGGCCGTGATCACAACCTTCCGCGACCACGGCGACCGGGCGAACCGCAAGCACGCGCGCTTCAAGTATGTCGTCGAGGAACGCGGCGTTGACTGGGTGCGCGCCGAGATCAGCCGCCGGGCCGGCGTCGCCTTGGCCCCGGCCCGCGCCTACGAGTTCACGACGACCGGCGACCTTTACGGCTGGCACCGCGCCGTCGACGGCTCGCTATTCCTGACACTTTTCGTCGAGACCGGCCGCATCAAGGACGTGCCCGGCCACGCGCAGAAGACCGCGCTGCGCCAGGTCGCAGAGAAATTCCCGCACATCGAGTTCCGCCTGTCGGCCAACCAGAACGTCATCCTGGCCAACGTGCCCGAGCGCGACCGCGCCGGCCTCACCGCGCTGCTCGCGACGCACGGCGTAAAGGTGGACAAACAGACTTCGATCCTGCACGCCGCCTCGATGGCCTGCCCCTCGCTGCCCACCTGCGGCCTCGCCCTGGCCGAGTCCGAGCGCATGCTGCCGGCGCTCATCGACCGCATCGAGAAACTCGGCGGCGAACTCGGCCTCGGCGGCGAGGAGATCATCATCCGCTCCACCGGCTGCCCCAACGGCTGCGCCCGGCCCTACATGGCCGAGATCGCCTTCGTCGGCAAGGCCCCCGGTCGTTACCAGCTCTGGCTCGGCGGCAACGCCGCGGGCACCCGCCTGAACCGCGTGTTCAAGGAAACCGTGAAGGAGACCGAGATCGAGGCCGAGCTGCGCCCGCTGCTGACCCGCTGGCGCGACGAGCGGCGGCTGGGCGAGCGCTTTGGCGACTTTTGTTCGCGGATTGTGTTGCCCGAACAAATACCGGCGGGCGCGGCTGGGGATGCCGCGCCCGCCACTCTTTCCTGAGTGGCGCCGCCGACCATGAATACCGCCGATCTCACCCGCTGGAACACCGAGCTGCGCACCCAGTCGCCGCTGGCCATCGTCCGCTGGGCCGTCGCCCAGGCCGGCGGCCGCGCCGTCGTCTCGACCAACTTCCGCCCCTACGAGGCGGCCATCCTCCACGTGGCCACGCAGGTGCAGCCCGACATCCCGGTGCTGTGGGTCGACCACGGCTACAACCGTCCCGCCACTTATGTGCACGCGGAGGTTCTGCGCACGCGCCTCGGCCTCAACCTCAAGCCCTTCCTGCCGCGCCTCACGCCCGCGCACCGCGACGCCCTCCACGGCCCCATCCCGACGACGGAGGACGAGGCCGGCCTGAAGCAGTTCAGCGCCCTGATGAAACTCGAGCCCTTCCAGCGCGGCATGCGCGAGCTCGCGCCGACCGTCTGGATCACCGCCCTGCGTCAGGTGCAGAACCCGAGCCGCGCCGGCCTCGACATCGTGTCGCTCGACGGGAACTTCGGCGCGCTCAAGGTCAGCCCGTTCTTCTACGCCACCGACGCCGACCTCGAGGCCTACCTCGCGGCGCACCAGCTGCCCAACGAGCGGGACTATTTCGATCCGGCGAAAGCCGACGAGAAACGCGAATGCGGCCTCCATGCGGCGTGGGGCGGAACGGCGGCCTCTGCCGCAGTGGGGTCTGGGGTTTAGGGTCCTGGGTCTGGGACCAAGGAAACTCATGGGCGAACCATTCGAAAACTCCGAGGCATGGAAGTCCGCACGCATGTTGACGAATCTCGTCTACGAACAGTGCCGTCGTGGAACCTTGGCCAAGGACTTTGGACTGCGCGATCAGCTCCAGCGAGCCGCCGTCTCGGTGATGAACAACATCGCGGAAGGCTGGGAAAGTTTGCACGCCGCGGAAAAGCGGCAGGCCTATAATATCGCGCGGCGCTCATGCGGTGAAGTCCGCTCGATGAGCTATGTGCTGATCGACAACCATTTTATTACCGAAGCTGAACAGGGCGAACTGCTGACGCTTTGCGTCCAGTCAGGAAAATTAATCAGCGGCTTGATCCGCTCCCTCGGGGATCGCTGACCCGAGATCCCAGGCCCCAGATCCCAGACCCTATCTACATGCCGTCCTACCATCTCGACCACCTGCAGCACCTCGAAACCGAGGCGATCCACATCATGCGCGAGGTCGCCGGCGAATTCGAGCGCCCCGCGCTGCTCTTTTCCGGCGGCAAGGATTCCATCTGCCTCCTGCGCCTCGCCGAAAAGGCCTTTCGTCCGTCCGAGCTGCCGATGCCGCTGCTCAACGTCGACACCGGCCATCATTTCCCCGAGTTGAACGAGTTCCGCGACCGTCGCGCCCAGCAGCTCGGCGCGAAGCTCATCATCCGCACCGTCGAGGAGGCCATCGCCAAGGGCATCGCCCAACCCGCCCCGGGCGAGATCAGCCGCAACCGGCTGCAGATCCCCGTGCTGCTCGCCGCCATCGAGGAATTCCGTTTCGACTGCTGCATCGGTGGCGCGCGGCGCGACGAGGAGAAGGCCCGCGCCAAGGAGCGCTTCTTCAGCTTCCGCGACAGCTTCGGCCAGTGGGACCCGAAAAACCAGCGCCCCGAGATCTGGAACCTTTACAACGGCCGCCTCAACCCCGGCGAGAACATGCGCGTCTTTCCGCTCAGCAACTGGACGGAGATGGACGTGTGGGAATACATCAAGCGGGAAAAACTCGAGGTGCCGTCGATCTATTTCACCCACCGCCGGTCGGCGGTGCGCCGCGCCGGCCAGTGGCTGCCGGTCAACCACCTCATCCCGCCGCGCCCGAATGAGGAGGTGCGCGAACTCACCGTCCGCGTGCGCACCATCGGCGACATCATCAGCACCGGTCTCGTCGAGTCGCCGGCGGAGGATGTCGACGACATCATCGCCGAGATCGCCGCCGCCCGCGTCACCGAGCGCGGCTCGCGCGCCGACGACAAGGCCTCCGAGGCCGCCATGGAGGACCGCAAGAAGGCGGGTTATTTCTAAATGTTCACCGAAGACGCCCTTTCCGCCCCGCCCGTGACCGTGCCCGTCGACATCCTCCGCTTCAACACCTGCGGCAGCGTCGACGACGGCAAGTCCACGCTCATCGGCCGCCTGCTCTACGACTCGAAGTCGCTCATGGAGGACCAGCTCGAGGCGCTCGAGCGCTCCGCCGACATCACCGGCGGCGGCCAGATCAACCTCGCCAACCTCACCGACGGCCTCCGCGCCGAGCGCGAGCAGGGCATCACGATCGACGTCGCCTACCGCTACTTCGCCACACCGCGCCGCAAGTTCATCATCGCGGACACCCCGGGCCACGTCCAATACACGCGCAACATGGTGACGGGCGCGTCCCTCTCCAACCTGTCCATCGTGCTGGTCGACGCGCGCACCGGCGTCATCGAGCAGAGCCGCCGCCACACCGCGCTCGCCGCGCTGCTGCGCATTCCGCACCTCGTGGTCGCGGTCAACAAGATGGACCTCGTCGGCTGGAGCGAGGCGCGCTTCCTGGAGATCCGGGCACAGTTCGAGGAATTCCTCCCGCGCCTCGCCATCAAGGACGTGAAGTTCATCCCGCTCAGCGCGCTCAACGGCGACAACGTCGTCGAGCCCTCGCCGCACACGCCCTGGTATGTCGGTCCGACCCTGCTCGGCCACCTCGAGTCCGTGCACATCGCGAGCGACTGGAACCTCAACGGCTTCCGCTTCCCCGTGCAATGGGTCAACCGGCCGAACAACCCGAACAACCCCGATCTGCACGACTTCCGCGGCTTCAGCGGCCAGATCGCGGGCGGCATCGTCCGCACCGGCCAGAAGGTCATCGCCCTGCCCGCCGGCATCACGACGACGGTGAGGCAGATCTGGACCTACGACGGCCCGGTGGCCGAGGCGTTCTGCCCGCAATCGGTCACGCTCGTGCTCGAGCACGACATCGACATCAGCCGCGGCTCGATGCTGATCGGCCTCGACGACCTGCCCGGCGCCAGCACCGACCTCCAGGCGGAGGTCTGCTGGATGCACCCGCGCGCGCTCCAGACCGGCAAGAAATATTTCCTCAAGCACACGACCCAGACGGTGCAGGTCGCCGTCACGGAGATCACGCACCGCCTGAACCTGAGCACCTTCGACGCCGAGCCCGCGCCGGCCGGGCTGGCGGTGAACGACCTCGGGCAGATCCGCCTCCGCGCGGCGCGGCCGCTCGTGTTCGACGGCTACGCGAACAACCGCCTCACCGGCTCCTTCATCCTTATCGAACCCGGCACCAACGCCACGGTGGCCGCCGGCATGCTGCACCCGCCGCGCGAGGTCGTGAAGGCCGAGAACGGCGACTATGTCATCTGAGGCGCCACAACTTCCCTTGGTAGGGCGAGTCGTCACGACGAGCCGCGGCTCATCCGGAGGATTCGCCCTACCCAAAACCCTCGCCGCCGCCAAAAAGGTTGCCGGGGGCGACCGCGCCCCTAGCCTGACCCTCCCGTGAAGATTTCCGTCAAAGTCGATTATGCCTGCCGCGTCATGGCGGAGCTGGCGCGGCTGCACGGCTCGGGCGAGCTCGCCCAGATCGAGCACCTGGCCAAGGCCGAGGCCGTGCCGGCCAACTTCCTCGCCCAGATCCTTGGCAAGCTCCGCACGCACGGGCTCATCACCAGTCGCCGCGGCAATCAGGGCGGCTACATGCTGGCGCGGCCGCCCGAGGAGATCTCGCTCCACGACATCCTGCTGGCGGTCGAGGGCGGCTGCCTGCACCTGAGCGGCAATTTCCAAGGCCGCAGCGGCCGGCGGCTCAAGCAGGTCTGGGACGAGATCAGCGAGACCCTCGACGAGAAGACCAAGAGCTACACCCTCAACCAGCTCCGCACGAAGAACCCGGCGGAGATGTATTATATCTGAGGATTGGGTCAGAAGGTGGAACCCGGCCTTCGAAAGACAACTGTCCGCGCCGTAGCGGCAGCAGCCACTTCAGCACGTCGCCGAGGCGCGCGGCCCAGGCTTCTTCCGTGTGTCGGGCGCCGACGACTTCGCGGTAGGCGAATTCTCCCCCCGGCTGCCAGCCCTTGCTGAGCAGCGTGTCGCGGAAAATCCGGGCAACCTCCCAGCCGGGCTCGGCCGTGCCCATGTCGAGCCAGAGACGAACGTCGGGTTTCTTGCGCAGCCGGGAGAACTCGCGCAGCACGGCGCGATCGTCCCAGTCCAAGGCGGGGGACAACGCGGCAACGTGGCCGAACACCCGCGGATGCCACAGTGCACAATAAAGTGACACCAACCCGCCGAGCGAGGAGCCGACGACGGCGGTGTGCCGCGGGCCGGGCAGCGTGAAGTAATGCGAATCGATGAACGGCTTCAGCTCGGTCACGACGAACTTCGCGTAGCGCTTCGCGTCGCCGGTGCTCTGGCCGGGCGTGCCGTCGGGTCCGGTGAAGGCGGCCGGCGTCGGGGCGTATTCGTTCATCCGGCCGGCCCCGGTGTGATAAATGCCGACCAGGATCGGCGCGACGATCGCGTGGGCGCGGATGAGTTCCGTCGCCCGGTCGCCGGCCCGCCAGGCCTGGCCGGCGCCGGACGTGGCCGGATCGAAGATATTCTGCCCGTCATGGAAATAAACAACCGGATGCCGCCGGCGCATGAGGCCGTAGCCGGGCGGCAGCCACACGACGATGTCGCGATGGTTGTGCAGGCCCCGCGAGAGGAAGCGGTGGTGCCGGTGGAGCGGCGACCAGGATTTGGGCGGCATGCTAAAGCCGCACGCTGCAAACCGTCCCGGGTGAAGCCAAGCGGGTTTTTCCGGCCCCGGACGCAAAAGCCGCGGCGCACCCCTGCGCCGCGGCCTGTTGCACACTCTCTGCCCCGTGGCAGAAATCAGAAGCTCACGTTGACGCCGACCTTGTAGGTCATGTCCTTGTCGTCGTTGCGGCTGACCGCCCCGGTGAGCGCCCACTGCCGGTTGATCCAGTAGTTGGCCTTCACCCCGTAGCTGACTCCGTCGGCATCGTCGTAACCGGTGGCGCGCTCATAGCGCACGAAGGGCGTGACGGTCAGCTTCGCGACGGTCTGGAACTCGATGCCGGCGCCCGCGATCCACAGAAAGGAGTGATCCTTGATGCCGGCGCACTTCAGCCAGTCATAACCGGCGCCGGCCTCGACATACGGCCGGCCCCAGCCGCCGGGAGCGAAGAAGGCGCGCAGCGTCGCGCCCAGCTGCTGTTCGTGAGCGCGCTCGCCCGCGACGGGCCCAGATTGAGCCCAGTCGTAGTTGAACACGGCGTCGAAACCGGTTTTGACCGGCAGGTTGTATTCGAAGCCGTAGCTCGCGGCGTTGACCGGCGCGGCGTCGAGATTGATGTAGCTGTAGGTCAGCCCGGCGTAGGTCTGGCCCAGCAGACCGGCGTTGAGCTCGGCCGGCGCCGGCGTGTTCGGCTCGTCGCCGCCGGCGAACACGGAAGTCGCGAGGCCGGCAACGGCCACCGCGGAAAGAAGAAGTGATTTCAGGATGATTGTCTGTTTCATGTTTTATGGTTTGTGGTCGCCTCCGCCTTACCACGGAAACGACAACCCCGCAGAACCCGCCGCGGCCTCTCCGGTTCCGTCCCGGCCAATCATCGCGCAAAAAACTTCCGCGCGTGGAACCCGCGCCTCGCGCCGTTGTCGCCCCCGATTTTTTTCCGGGGCCGCCACTTGCATAATGTTCCCGTCGGGCTAGCTTGCCGTCCCATGAATGTTACCCGCTTCGCCACCCTCCTCGCCGCCATGTCCTTCTTTTCCCTCTTCGCGTCCGCCGAACCGCTCAAGGTTGGCGACGCCGCCCCGGTTGTCTCCGCCGTCACCGATGCCGGCACCACGCTGGATCTCGGTGCCGTCTACAAAAACAACACCTACACCGTCGTCTGGTTTTATCCGAAGGCCCTCACCGGCGGCTGCACCAAGCAGGGTTGCTCGCTGCGCGACGCCAGCGCCGAGCTCACCAAGCACGGGGCCGCGGTCATCGGCGTCAGCCTGGACTCGGTCGAGAAGCAGAAGGAATTCAAGGAAGTGAACCACTTCCCCTTCCCGCTCCTCGCCGACACGGACAAGAAGGTCGTCAAGGCCTTCGGCCAGTCCGCCATGCTCTTCGCCTCGCGCGAGTGCTACGTCATCAAAGGCGGCAAGATCGTCTACAAGGACGCCGGCGTGACCGACAAGCAGGCCGACAACGTCCTCGCCTTCATCGCGAGCGACAAGCAGGGCTGAGCGCGGTTTCCGGCGGTAGGGGCCGTTGCCCCCAACGGCCCGGGCGCTTGAGGGCAAGCGCCCCTACCATTAGAAATCCGCGTCATCCACCGGCGCCAGCACCTCCGCATGCGGATCGCGGCGCGCGCGCCCGATCCAGTCGCGGAAGAGCGCCATCTGCGCCAGCCAGTCCGGCGGGAGCGGCGCGGCCACGAGATCGATGACGCGCCAGGCGCCGGTCTCGTCGGCCACGACGTTGCGGTCGTGCGTGTCGGCCACGAGCCACGGCTCGTCGTCGAGGAAAGCCAGCCGGGGGTGGTCACGGTCGGCGCGCAGGAAGCGCGAGGGGATCGGGATGAGCCGCGCGGGGTCGAGCCCGGACATGTCCGTCTTCTCCGGCAACAGCCGCCCGAAAGTCTGTTTCGCCACCAAGATGCCCTCGGGCGTGATGCCGGTGATCTCGGTCGGGATGCCGAACTGGTGCGTGAGCCGGAGTTTCTCGAACAGCATCCGGTAGCTGCCGGGCACGGCGGTGGCGTTGAGCACATCGCCCTCGCCGCGCCGAAAGGCGAAGGTCGCGCCGAGGTCGCCGCCTTCGCGGAACAGGAAGAACTTGTAGACCGAGTGCCGGTCGTCGACGAAGGCCAAGGCCTCCACCCCGCCCCCGATGCGCCGCAACCGGGCGCTGTCCACCTCAAAGGGATCCTCGACCTCCGGGCTGAACCCGAAGGCCCCGAACGGGATGACCGGCAGGTGCCGGCGGAAGGCCCGGATGGCGTCGCCGAAGGCCGCCCACTCGGGTCCGGTGGCCTCCAGCAGACTTACTTCGTCTTCCGCGACGAGGACGAGATCGCGGTCTTTATCTGTTCGGATACCGCATTGGGCCGCCGCTTCGCCCAGCTGATCGAACGTCCGAAGTCGTTGCCGGTGACCGTCCAGAACAGCGGCCCATCCTGCCGGGCCCGGGAGGCGGGGGCCGTCGAGGTAGGTGGGGTGTCCGGAGAACGGGTCTTCCTGTTGCATGACTCGGCCATGCGTCGAAAATCGCGGCCGGCGCGGCCCGACGCAAAGGATTTTTGTGCGCAGGCTGTTCACAGCGCAAAACCAAGGCGAGAAAGTAACCGCCCGAGGCTTGCGGTGGGGGCGTTTTAGGGGAAAACCTCTCGCTTGACACCCCCCGCCCCCTGCCCTGACTTTGGCCCCCTTTTCCCTGTAAAACTATGAAGCCTACATTCCGCCCGCATCGCAAGAAACGCGCCCGCAAGATCGGTTTTCGCGCCCGCAAGGCCACCCCCGGTGGCCGCAAGGTCCTCACCGCCCGCCGCCGCAAGGGCCGCAAGCGCCTCACGGTCGTCTGAAATGCGCCTGCGCCCCGGTCAACACCTGCGGCGCAATGCTGATTTCGGCGCCGTCCGGGAGCAGGGCCGCCGCACCGATTGCGGGGCTTTCCTCCTGACCTGGCGCGTCCGGCCCGCCGCCGGTCCGGCCCGGGTCGGGTTCGTCGCCTCCCGCGCTGCCGTGGGCGACGCCGTCCACCGCAACCGGGCCAAGCGCCGCCTCCGCGAAATCTACCGCAAGCACCAGAACCTCGTGCCCCCCAGCCTCGACCTCGTGCTGACCGCCCGCGCCGCCCTGCTGCGCCTCGCCTACGCCGACGTGGAGGCCCGCTTCATTCAGGTCTGCCAGAAACTGACTCCGACCAAGGCACCATCCGATGTCTGATCACCATACTGTAGCGGCGGTCGATGACCGCCGGTCCTCCCCGACGGCGGTCGTAGACCGCGGCTACAGTCGTATCCTGCTCTCCCTTCCCGCCCGCGCCGCGAGCGGCTTGGTGTGGGTCTACCAGCACACCGTCTCTCCCGCCCTCACGGCGGCCTTCCCGACCTGCGGCTGCCGCTTCGCCCCGACCTGCTCGCATTACGCCAGGGAGACGCTGCGCGAACACGGTTTTCTCGCCGGCCTCACCCTGACCGTCATCCGGCTCGCCAAGTGCGGCCCGTGGCACCCGGGCGGCCTTGATCCTGTCCCGCCCTCGCGCCGCCGTCCGGTCTGCGCCCGGGTCCACCACGCCTAAATCCCAGTTTTTCATGGATAAAAAGAATACCACGATCGGCATCCTGCTGCTGCTCGGAGCCATCGCCAGTTTCTACTTCAGCGCCAAGTTTGCCGCGCCGCCGTCGCCACCCCGCCCGGGCGCCCCGACCACCAGCGCCAGCTCGCCGGCTGATTTGCCCAAGGCAAATCACCCCGAGCCGGTCGATGGGCATGCTTCCGCCCCTTCCACCGCCGCCCCGGTGGCGTCCCGTGCCGCCGCCGGCACGTCCGCTGAATACGAGACGCTCGCCAACGAGTTCCTTGAGGTCCGCTTCACCAACCATGGCGGCGCCATCGACCGCATCGCCCTGAAAAAACACACGGCGGTCCAGGGCCATCCCGAACTCTACACCCTCAATGCCGCGCAGGCCGCCCCCGCCCTCAGCCTGACGGATTTTCCGGGCGCCGACCGCTTCACGGCCTACCGGCTGGTTTCCCGCAGCAGCACCGAGGTCGTCTACCGCGCGGTCGCCGACGACCTCGAGGTCACGCGCCGCTACTCGCTGGCCAAGACCGCCAAGCTCGACGACTACCAGATCCGGCACGAGACCACCTTCCGCAACCTGGGCGACAAGACCCTGCCCCTGCCCCGCGCCTCGCTCAACCTCGGCACCGCCGCGCCCCTCAACGCCGGCGACAACGGCCTCTACCTCAACGCCGGCTGTTTCGACGGCGAGGACGCCACCTTCATCGGCCGCGGCGACCTCGAGGGCGGCGGCCTGCTCGCCGGCGTCGGCCTGAAGGACGGCACCCCGCCGCCCTACATCGAGAAGCCCGCCGCTTTCGTCTGGGCCTCGGTCAAGAACCAGTTCTTCGCCATGATCCTCACGCCGGACCAGCCCGGCACGGGCATCCGGACCGAGCGCGTGCTGCTCGACCCGAAGGCGGATCCGTCGAACCGCCAGGCCTACGGCGTCACCAGCTACGCGCGCTTCGAGCTGAAGCCGCTCGCCGCCGGCGCCAGCGAGACCCTGGCCGCCAGCTACTTTGCCGGCCCGAAGGAATACAAGCGCCTCTCCAACACCGACATTTTCGTGCATAGCGAGGCCAAGGTCCTCCAGTTCGACACCTACTTCTTCAACCGGATGTTCTTCTCCGGGTTTTTCGCACCGCTGCTGCTGACGATCATGACCTGGGTCCAGTCGCTGGTCGGCAACTGGGGCTGGGCCATCGTGATCACCACGCTCATCCTGAAGATCGTCTTCCTGCCGTTCACCCTCGCCGCCTCCCGCTCCGCGAAGCGCATGGCGAAACTGAACCCGCTCATGCAGGCCATGCGCGAGAAATTCAAGGACAACCCCCAGAAGATCCAGAGCGAGACGCTGCGCCTCTTCAAGGAGAACAAGGTCAACCCGCTCGGCGGCTGCATCCCGATCCTGATCACCATCCCGTTCTTCGTCGGCTTCTTCGCCATGCTGCAGAGCGCCTGCGACCTCCGCTTCGCCTCGTTCCTCTGGGTCGCCGATCTCTCCGCGCAGGACACCGTGATGCGCATCTTCGGCCTGCCGCTCAACATCATGCCGATCCTCATGGGCGCGACCATGATCATCCAGATGCGGCTCACGCCCACGCCGACCACCGACAACGCCCAGGCCACGATGATGAAGATCATGCCGTGGATGTTCACCCTCTTCTGCTACACCTTCGCCTCCGGCCTCGCGCTCTACTCCACCATCAACGGTCTGTTCACCATCATCCAGCAGCTCGTCATCAACCGCATGCCCGAACCCGAATTGCCCGCCGTCGCCGCGGCGACCGGCGGCAAGCCCGGCCATGGCGGCATCAAGAACGTCACGCCGAAGAAAAAGAAAAACTGAATGACTGAAGAGCTGAATGGCTGAACCCATTCCTCAGACCACCCTACGTCGTTTCCTCTCCTCCCGTTCAGCCCTTCAGCCTTTCGCCCCTTCAGTCCTTCCTCCCCATGTCCGGCAACAACAAGTGGACCAAGCTCAAGCGCCACAAGGCCGCCACCGACGCCCGCAAGGGCAAGCTCTTCGCGCAACTCGCGCGCAACCTCACGATTGCCGCCCGGGCCGGCGGCAGTGACGCGGCGGGCAATGCCCGGCTCCGCACCCTGTTGTTCAAAGCCCGCGAGGTGCACATGCCCGAGGTCAGCATCGACCACGCCATCAAGAAGGGCACCGGCGAGCTGCCCGGCGTGGTGTTTGAGGAACTGCATTACGAGGGCTACGGCCCCGGTGGCGTCGCCTTCATCGTCATGGTCACCACCGACAACAAGCAGCGCACCGCGCAGCTCGTCCGCTCCGTCTTCGAATACCACGGCGGCAAGCTCGCGCTGAACGGTGCGGTGGCCTTCCAATTTCTCCACGCCGGCCAGTTCCTTGTTCCCGCCGAGCAGGCCGCCGAGGACCGGGTCATGGAGGTCGCCCTCGCGGCCGGTGCGGACGACATCCTCACCACCGGCGACGGCTACGAGGTGCGCTGTAATCTGCACGACTTCGACAAGGTCGCGCACGCCCTGGAGCAAGCCGGCCTCAAGCCGGCCAGCGCCGAGATCGCCTACCTGCCCACCAACCTGGTGTCGATCACCACGCCGGAAATGGCGCGGGCCCTCGTCAAGCTCCACGACGCCCTCGAGGCCGAGGAGGACGTGTCGGCCGTGTTTTCCAACGAGGAAATCGACAACGCCCTCGCCGAGGCCGCCGCGGCCGGTTGAAATCGCAGGGCGGGATCGGGTGATCCCTCCTTGCCGCCACTCACCGCCCCGCGTCGAAATGCGCGGCCTGTTGGTTCAGCGTCTTTTCCAGGCTGCCGCACACGAGGCCGCACAGCTTGGAGATGGAGGGGTCGGCGACGCGGTAGAAGACCTGCAGTCCCTCCTTGCGACGGTCGAGCACGTGGGCCGCGATCAGCGTCTGCAGGTGCCGCGAGATGTTGGCCTGCGTGCCGCCGGTCAGCGCCGTGAGTTCGGTCACGTTCTTCTCCCCGTCGAACAGCGCCTGGATCAGCCGCAGCCGCATCGGCTCCGCCAGCACGGCGAAGCGGCGGGCGACGATCTCGATGGCCTGGTCGTTGAGCGGGAACTGGCGGGACATGCCCCCAGCAAATGGACGCTTGACATGAACGCAAGTATATACGTATTTGCTCATTCAATGTTATGAAAATCGACTCCCTTATCCGCATCCTGGCCGGGACCATGATCCTTCTGAGCGTGGCCCTGACCCGTTTCCACAGCCCTTGGTGGCTGCTGCTCACCTGCTTCGTGGGCCTGAACCTCATCCAGTCGGCCTTCACCGGCTTCTGCCCGCCGAGCCTCGTCCTGCGCAAGCTCGGCTGGCTGGGCGACGACGGCATCATCCACTGGGGCGGCCGCCGCTGAGTCATGGCCCCCCTCTCCCCCATGCTGCGTTTCCTCCTCCCCATCCTGGCCGGCGCCGCCCTTGGTGCCGCGATGGGCTGGTTCGGCCAGTGCACCTCCGGCACCTGCCCGCTCACCTCCACCTGGTGGCGCGGCGCGCTCTACGGCGGCGTCCTCGGCCTGCTCGTCGCCTTCAACAGCCGTTCCGCCTGATTTCCCATGTCCCTTTATCGCCCGCTCCTGTCCCTCTTCCTCGTTGCCGCTCTGGTGCCCGGCGCGCTGCGCGCCGAGTCCTGGACGCTCGACCGCGCCGTCGCCACCGCGCTGGAAAACAGCCCGGACGCCCGGGTCGCCCGCGCCCGGGTCGATGGGGCCCAGGCCTTTGTGGACCAGGCTGGCGCCGCCTGGCTGCCCCAGCTCTCGGTCTCCGGCCGCTACACCGACACCAACAGCCCGATGATGGCCTTCGGTTCCATCCTCAACCAGCGCGCCTTCAACTTCGGCCTCGATTTCAACCACCCTGGCCGGATCGACAACCTCAACGCCACCGGCACCGTCGCCTATAATATCTACAGCGGCGGTCGTGCCACCGCCGGCCGGACCGCCGCCCGCGCCGGCGCCGAGGCCGCCGGCCACGACCTGCGCACCGCGCAGCAGCAACTGGTCACCGAGGTCGTCAAGGCCGTGCTCAATCTCCGCAAGGCCCGCGAGGCCGTCACCGCCGTCGCCGGCGGGGTGCAGTCTTACGAGGCCGCGGTCGCCGCCGCCCGGGCCCGCTTCGACGCCGGCCAGCTCCTCAAGGCCGACCTCCTCAGCCTCGAGGTGCAACTCGCGCAGACCCGGGAAAATCTCAGCTCCGCCCGCCACGGCGCCGCGCTCGCCGGGCTCGCCTTCCAATTTGTCCTCGGCCTTGAGCCCGCCGCCACGCCGGTGGAACTCGTGGCGGATGATCCGGCCCTGTCCCGCCTCGCCCCGCCGGACACCCGCGACTTTTCGCGCCGCCCCGAACTCCTCGGCCTCGAGGCCCGCGTCCGCGCCGCCGGTGCGATGGTCGAGGCCGCCCGCGGCGCCCGCCGCCCCACCGTCAACGCCTTCGCCAGCTACCAATACGACCAGGGCTGGAAGACCGACCGCCACGGCGACAGCTGGCTCGCCGGCCTGTCCGTCGACGTGAACCTCTTCGACGGCGGGCAGACCCCCGCCAAGATCCGCCAGGGCAGCGCCGAGCTCACCCAGGTGAAGGAGATGCTCCGCAAGGCCACGCTGGGCATCGCCCTTGAGGTCGAGCAGGCCCGCCTCGCCCACGCCGACGCCGCCGAACGCCTCGCCGTCAGCGGCCGGGCGGTCGAGCAGGCCGAGGAAAGCGCCCGGCTCAGTCGCGCCCGTTTTGAAAAGGAAGCCCTGCTCACCGCCGACCTGATCGGCGTCGAGAGCCGCTTTCTCGAGGCGAAACTCCGCCGCACCATCGCCGCGGCCGACGAGCGCCTCGCGCTGGTCGAACTCCGGCGCGCCCTCGGCCTCGAACCTCTCCCCCAACCCTGACCCTTTGCCCAACATGAAATCCGCCCTCTATCTCCTCCCGACCCTCGCCCTGTTCGCGGGTTGCGCCAAGTCCGCCGCCCCGGATGCTGCCGCCGGGGCCCAGCTGCCCCCGGCCAAGGTCCACACGGCCACGGTCAGCGCCGAAAAGGTCGCCGCCCTCACCGAGGTCACCGGCACCGTCCGCCCGGTGCAACGGGCCCAGCTCGCCGCGAAACTGATGGGCGCCATCGAGGAAATGCCCGTGACCCTCGGCCAGCCCGTGCGCGCCGGTGACCTGCTGGTGAAGATTTCCGCCGGCGAGATCACCGCCCGCCTCGCCCAGGCCCAGGCGCAGCTCAATGTCGCCCGCCGGGACCTCGACCGCGAACGCGATCTCCTCCCCAAGGGAGCCAGCACCGCCGACATGGTGCGCGGCCTGGAGGACCGCCTCACCATGACCCAGGCCATGGTCCGCGAGGCCGAGATCATGCTGGGTTACGCCGAGATCCGCGCGCCGTTTGCCGGCGTCGTGTCGCGCAAGTTCGTCAACGCCGGTGACCTCGCCTCCCCGGGTTTCCCGCTCGTCGAGATCGAGGGCACAACCGACTTCCAGGTCGAGGCCGCCGTGCCCGACTCCCTCGCCGCCGGGCTGGTGCGCGGCGCCCCGCTCACGATCGAGTTGCCGGCTGCCAAACTGACCTTCACCGGCACCCTCGCCGAATTGTCTTCGGCGGCCGACAGCCAGTCCCGCTCCGTGCTTGCGAAGATCGCCGTGCCCGCCGGCACCGCGGTCCGTTCAGGTGAGTTCGCCCGGGTGCGCGTGCCCGGCGCCGACGTCCCCGCCCTCCTCCTCCCCGCCACCGCCCTTTCGCCCCTCGGCCAGATGGAACGCGTCTTTGTGGTCGGTGCCGGCTCGCGGGCGGTCCTCCGCCTCGTGAAATCCGGATCGGTCCAAGGTGACCGCCTTGAGATCCTCTCCGGCCTCGACGCCGGCGAACGCGTCGTCGTCAACCCGCCCGCCGGCCTCCGCGAAGGTCAACTCCTCGAAATCCTCCCGTGAGCTCCCCCACTGATCCCGTGTTCCCCGCCCAGGCGAAATATGGCTTCGCCGGCCGCCTGGCCGCGATGTTCATCGATTCGAAGCTCACCCCGATGATCGTGGTGGCCTCGCTGCTGCTCGGCGTCTTCGCCGTCCTGATGCTGCCCCGCGAGGAGGAGCCGCAGATCAAGGTGCCGATGATCGACATCATGGTCGCCATGCCCGGCGCCACCGCCGCCGAGGTGGAGAACCGCGCCACGCGCCCGATGGAGAAACTCCTCTGGGAGATTCCCGGCGTGGAATACCTCTACTCCACCTCGATGCCCGGCGGCTTGATGGTGATCGTCCGCTTCAAGGTCGGTTCCGACCTCGAGCAGAGCCTCGTCCGGCTCAACCAGAAACTGCAGGCCAATTTCGACCGCATCCCGCTCGGCGTCACCCCGCCGCTGGTCAAGCCGCGCACCATCGACGATGTCCCGATTCTGGCCCTCACGTTCCACAGCGCGCGCTACGACCACGCCACGCTCCGCCGCATCGCCGCCCAGGTCGATGACACCATCAAGGTCCTGCCCGCGGTCGCCGAGACCACCCTCATCGGCGGCCAGGCCCGCCAGATTCGCGTGCAACTGGATCCCGCCCGCCTCGCCTCGCGCAATCTCAGCGCCGGCCACCTCATCCCGCTCCTGCAGCAGGCCAACGCCCAGGCTCACACCGGCGCCCAGGCCACCGCCAACCAGGAAACCCTCCTGCAGACCGGCACCTTCTTCCGTGACGCCCGCGATGTCGGGGCCGTTGTGCTCGGCGTGTCCGACGGCCATCCCGTCTACCTCCGCGATGTCGCGACCATCACCGACACGGCCGCCGAGCCCGCCGACTATGTCCTCTTCGGTCGCGGCGGTAATGCGGCCGGCGAGGAAGAGGCAGCCGTCACTCTCAGCCTGGCCAAGCGCCCCGGCGCCAACGCCGTGGACGTGGTCAGCGCCGTCCTCGCCCGGGTGGACGACCTCAAGGGCACGCTCATCCCCGCCGACGTCTCCGTCTCCGTCACGCGCAACTACGGCGCCACCGCCTCCGAGAAATCCAACGAGCTGCTCCTGCACATGGGCATCGCGGTTTTCGGCGTCGCGCTGCTCATCTTGCTTTTCCTCGGCTGGCGCGAGTCCATCGTCGTGCTGCTGGCCATCCCGGTCACACTCGGCCTGACGCTGCTGGTTTTCTACCTCTATGGCTACACGCTGAACCGCATCACGCTTTTCGCGCTGATCTTCTCGATCGGCATCCTCGTGGACGACGCCATCGTCGTCGTCGAGAACATCGTCCGCCACATGGGCCTGCCGAGCTGCCGCCGCAAGCGCCTGCTCCAGATCGCCGTCGAGGCGGTCGACGAGGTCGGCAACCCGACCATCCTCGCGACCTGGGCCGTCATCGCCGCCGTCCTGCCCATGGCTTTTGTGAGCGGCCTGATGGGCCCCTACATGCGCCCGATCCCGATCGGCTCGAGCGCCGCCATGATCTTCTCGCTCCTCGTGGCCTTCGTCGTCACCCCGTGGGCCGCCCTGCAGATGCTCCGCGGCCACGCCCGGCATGATCCCCAGGCCGCCGGCTTCGTCGACGCCCCGCTCACCGAGGAGGAGGAGGCCGCGGACGAGAAGATGCCCGATACCTTTTTCACGCGCCTCTACCAGCGCTTCATGGGGCCGTTGCTCGTGCACCGCGGGTGGCGCTGGGCGTTTCTCGCCGTGGTCGCCGCCACCACCGTCGGGGCCATGGCCCTCGTCGGGATCGGCGCCGTCAAGGTCAAGATGCTGCCCTTCGACAACAAGTCGGAGTTCCAGGTCATCCTCAACATGCCCGAGGGCAGCACCCTCGAACAGACCGCCCGCGTCGCCCGCGAGATGGCCGCCGCGATCCGCACCGAGCCTGAGGTGCACGACTACCAGGTCTATGCCGGCACGGCGTCGCCCTTCAATTTCAACGGCCTCGTCCGCCACTACTTCATGCGCCGCGGCGCCAATGTCGCCGACCTCCAGGTCAACCTCCTGCCCAAGCACGAGCGCAGCGCCCAGAGCCACGACATCGCCAAGCGCGTCCGCCCGCGCCTCGCCGCGATCGCGGAAAAATACGGCGCCGTCGTGGTCGTCGCCGAGGTGCCGCCTGGCCCGCCGGTGCTCTCCACCCTCGTCGCCGAGATCTACGGCCCGACCGAGGAGGCCCGTCTCGCGCTCGCTACCAAGGTCCGCGAAATCTACCGCGCCACGCCGGGCGTCGTCGACATCGACTGGTATGTCGAGGACCGGCAGCCCAAGATCGTCTTCCGCATCGACAAGGAAAAAGCCGCGCTCCGCGGCATCACCGAGGCCGCCATCGCGCGCACCATCCAGCTCGCCGTGCAGGGTTACCCGGTCACGCTGCTCCATACTCCCACCGCCCGCGAGGACGTGAACATCGTCCTCGAGGTGCCCCGCGCCCTGCGCGCCCGCCCCGACGACCTGCTGGCCCTCTCCGTCCGCTCCGAGATGAACCCGGCGGCGCCGCTCGTGCCGCTGCGCGAGCTCGTCACCGTCGAGCAGACCCTCGGGGAACGGAACATCTACCACAAGAATCTCCAGAACGTCACCTACGTCACCGCCGATGTCGCCGGCGTGGTCGAGAGTCCCGTCTACGCCATCTTCGACATGAACCGCGAGCTCGCGAAGCTCGACGGCCGCGATTTCGGCGGCACGAAACCGGAGGTGAAGATCTACAACTCCTCCATGCCGACCGACGACCGCGAGCCCGCCATGAAGTGGGACGGCGAGTGGCAGGTCACCCTCGAGGTCTTCCGCGACCTGGGCCTGGCCTTCGCCGCGGTGTGCATCCTGATCTACATGCTGATGGTCGGCTGGTTCAAAAACTACTCCACGCCGCTCATCGTGATGACGGTCATTCCGTTCTCCCTGATCGGCATTCTGCCCGCGCACGCCCTGATGGGCGCCTTCTTCACCGCCACCTCCATGATCGGCTTCATGGCCGGGGCCGGCATCGTCGTCCGCAACTCGATCATCCTCGTGGATTTCATCGAGCTGCGGCTCAGCCACGGCCGCACCCTGGCCGAGGCCTGCCTCGAGTCCGGCGCCGTGCGCTTCCGCCCGATGATGCTCACCGCCTTCGCCGTAGTCGTCGGCGGCCTGGTCATCCTCGCGGACCCAATCTTTCAGGGTCTCGCCATCTCCCTGCTCTTCGGCGCCATCGCGTCGCTGGTCATCAGCCCGCTCGCCGTGCCGCTCATCTACTACATGACCCACGCCGGCCGGGTGGCCGCCCCCGCGAAGCCGGCGGATGAAAAGTGCACGATCACCCCATGAACCTCATCTACCTCCTCGTCGCCGGTCTCGCCGTCTTCTTCGTCATCCGCATGCTGGTCCTCGCCCGGCCCGGCATCGACCTCGTGGCCGCCCAGGCCGCGTTGAAATCCGGCACGGCGGTGCTGGTGGACGTCCGCGAGGCGGGTGAATGGGCGGGCGGCGTGGCCAAGCAGGCCGCGCTGATGCCGCTGAGCGACCTGCGTGGTTCCCGGACCCAATGGCGCGCGTTCCTCGAGAAAAACCCCGGCAAGAAGTTCCTGCTCTACTGCCAGTCGGGCAGCCGCTCCGGCATGGCCGCCGCCCAGCTCCGCAAGGAGGGCCTCGACGCCGTCAACGCCGGTTCGCTGAGCGATTGGGATCGCGCGGGCTGGCCCATCTGCAAACCCAAAGGTCTCCGCTGATGCAGGCCTCCCCTCGCTTCCTTGTCATCGGCGGCGTCGCCGCCGGTGCCTCCGCTGCCGCCCGTGCCCGCCGGCTCAGCGAATCCGCCGTCATCACGCTCATCGAGCGCGGCCCCGACGTCTCCTTCGCCAACTGCGGCCTGCCCTACTACATCGGCGGCGAGATCAAGTTGCGCGACGCCCTCGCCGTCCAGACCCCGCAGACCCTCAAGGCCCTGCTCGCCCTCGCCGTCCGCACCAGCACCGAGGCCGTCGCGATCGACCGCCCCGGCCAGCGCGTGCAGCTCCGCAACCTCGCAGCCGGCACCGAGGAGTGGCTGCCCTACGACAAGCTCCTCCTCGCCCCCGGCGCCGTGCCGCTCCGGCCGCCGCTCCCCGGGATCGACGATCCGCGCATTTTCACGCTCCGCTCCCTGCCGGACATGGACCGCATCAAGGCCGCCGCCTTCACCGCACGCCATGTTACCGTCATCGGCGCCGGCTTCATCGGCCTCGAGATGGCGGAGCAGTTCATCCATCTCAGCAAGCAGGTCACCCTGGTGGAATTGCTCGACCAGGTCCTGCCCCCGCTCGACAAACCGATGACCGCGCTGCTCGAGGACGAACTCCGTAAACGCGGGGTGGAACTCCTCCTGGGCGACGGCATCGCCGGCTTCGACGGCACCACCGGCCTGCGCTGCCGCCTCGCCTCCGGCCGTGGCTTCGACACCGATCTGGTCGTCCTGGCCATCGGCGTGCGTCCCGATACCGCGTTGGCCCGCGCCGCCGGCCTCGAGCTTGGGGCGCGCGGCCACATCAAGGTCAACAGCTTCATGCAGACGAATGATCCCTGCATCTACGCCGCGGGTGATGCCATCGAGACCGAAGACCTCGTCACTGGCGACACCGTTTCAGTTGCGCTCGGTGGTCCGGCCAACCGCCAGGGCCGGCTCGTCGCCGATCATATTTACCGCCCCGACCTGGCCAAGCCCTGGCCCGGCCTGCTCGGCACCGCCATCGTCCGCGCTTTTGACGTCGCCGCCGGCCTCACGGGCTGGACGGAGAAACGACTCCGCGCCGCCGGCCGCGCCTTCCGCACGGTCACGGTCAACGACAACCACCACGCCGGCTACTATCCCGGCGCCAAGCCGCTCCTCCTGAAGTTGCTCTGGGACCCCGCCAACGGCCGCGTGCTCGGAGCCCAGGCCACCGGCCTCGCCGGTGTCGACAAGCGCCTCGACGTCATCTCCACCGCCATCGCCGGCGCCCTCACGATCGACGACCTCGCCCAGCTCGAGCTCGCCTACGCCCCGCCCTTCGGCGCCGCCAAGGACATCGTCAACCTCGCCGGCTTCGCCGCCGGCAACACCCGCGACGGCCTCGTCACCCCCATCGACGCCCTGCCCGACGATCCTACCGTCCAGGTGCTCGATGTCCGCCCGCCCGGGCTGGTCCAGTCGCATCCGATCCCGCGCCACGGCGTGATCAACATCCCGCTCGGTGCCCTGCGCGGCCGGCTGGGCGAACTCGACCGCTCGCGTCCCGTCGCCACCGTCTGCGCCCTCGGCAAGACCGCCTACTTCGCCGCGCGCATCCTCGCGCAGAACGGCTTCCAAGTCTCCGCCCTCACCGGCGGCATCCGCGCCCATTTCGACCCGCGCTCGCCCGCCAAACTGCCGACGCCATGAACACCCTGCGCCACGGTCTGGCCGCTGGTCTGCTGGCGGCGCTCGCCGCCGGCTCATCAGCATTCACCGCGGAAACCCGCCTCACCTTCATTGATCCCGCGGCACCCGAGGCCGCGGCGATCCGCCAGGCCGGCGAAGCCGCCTCCGCGATCATCGCCACGCGGCTGGTCACCGAACTTACCGCCGCTCTCGGCGCCGGCGGCCCCGAAAAAGCGGTGGACGTCTGCCACACCAAAGCCCTGCCACTGACGAACGCGCCCCTGCCCGCCCAGCCGCAGGTCGTCGCCGTCAAGCGCTCCAGCCTCCGCCTGCGCAACCCGGCCAACGCCCCCGACGCCGCCGAGCGTGCCGCCCTCGACCACGTCGCCGCCCTCATCGCCGGCGGTCGGCCCGCGCCCGCGGTGCTCGTCCAGAAGATCGAGACCGCCGGAATCGCCGCGCCCGAGTGGCGACTTTACCGCTCCATCGGCGTGCAGGCCGCCTGCCTCACCTGCCATGGCAGCCCCACCGACCAGACCCCGGCACTTCGCGCGCTCCTGCAGGAACGCTACCCCGCGGACGCCGCCACCGGCTACGCCGTCGGCGACTGGCGCGGCCTCATCCGCGTCACCGTGCACCAACCCTGACGCCCTCCGACCACGACCAGGCCGGAGATCGCTGACGGTCCATGCGCCCGCCGGGTTCGGCATAAGCGCCGCGCCCCTCCTTCGCCCGAATCGCCATCCACCCGCCTGCTGCTCCTGTCATGACCAATCCTGCCCCCAAACTTTCCACCTCCGGCCGGCGCGGACTCAAGTATCTCGCCGGACTCCTCGTGCTGGCGGCCGTCGCGGGGTTTTTCTTCCTGCGCTCCGTCCCGGCGGAATTGCACACCGTCGCCCTCGGCGACCTGCCGGCCGAGGTCATGGGCACCGGCACGCTGGAAGCCCGGTTCGCCGCCACCATCAGCCCCAAGCTTACCGGCCGGCTGGCCGCGGTGGCCGTGGACCAGGGCGACCGGGTCGAGGTCGGGCAGTTGCTGGCCACGCTTGACGACGCGGAGGCCCGCCAGCAACTCGCGGTCGCGGAGGCGTCGTTGGGCGTCGCGGCCGCGACCGTGACCCGCGTGCGCACCGACCAGAGCCGCGCGCAGGCCGTGCTCAGCCAGGCCCGCGCCGAACATGCGCGCGCCGTCACCCTCGCCGAGAACCG